>NZ_JBEZEZ010000044.1:0-58041 GCF_040649155.1 Streptosporangium sp. NPDC049046
AACAACAGGCCGAACTCCACCACATCCCCACCAACACCCGCCTCGTCTCCTTCGTCCCCCTGCACGCCCTCGCCCCCACCTGCTCCGCGGTGATCAGTCACGGGGGGACCGGCACGTTCCTCACCATGGCGGGGCAGGGGGTGCCGCAGCTGATCGAGCCGTTCATGTTCGACGACGGGCTCCGGGCCGAGCGGCTGGCCGGGCTGGGGGCGGGGCTGGTGGTGCGCGGCGGCGAGGCCACCGGAGCCCGGGTGCGCGAGGACCTGCTGCGCCTGCTCGGCGACCCCTCCTACACCCACGCCGCCGCACGGCTCCGCGAGGAGATGCACACCATGCCCACCCCCAACGACCTCGTCCCCGAACTGGAAAGACTCACCGCCCACCACCGCGGCGGCACGGGGACCGGCTGAGGCCGCGAGGCCGGGGCACCCGGTGGGTGAAGCGTCGGTCCCCGCGCCGCTCGACCGCGACGCGACGGGAGGACCCCGGCCCTCAAGATCTCGTTGCCCGATCACGGTCGGTCCACGTCCGGCATCGTCAGCCGGTTCCGGTGCCGGAGACGCAGGTCGCGAGGATCGAAATCGAACAGGGCGACGGAGGTCCTCAAACCCGGGAGAGGCTCAGAGCAGCCGCAGCGCGGAGGCGATGCCGCGGACGCTCTTGAAGGCCCGGGGATCCATCATCTCGAACGCCACGTCGATCCCCATCTCGTCGCGGATGTGACTCACCAGGATGGCGGTGTTGAGCGAGTTGAGGATCCCCCACTCCAGCAGCGGGGTGTCCTCGTCCAGCTCTCCCTGCGGATCCCCCGACAGGAACCGCTCCCTGATGAAGGCGATCAGCCGGTCCGATATCTCCCGCTCGGACAGGTCGGTGGTGGTCATGGTGGTCGTCTCCTTCACAGCCGGCCATACGGCGTGGTCTCCGAGCCCAGTGCGGCCCGGTCGATCTTCCCGTTGCGGGTTCTGGGCAGCTCGCCGACGAAGTGGAACTCGTCGGCGATCATGTAGGGCGGGAGTCGTTCCGCGCTGTGCCGCTTGAGGCTCAGCACGCCCGGTGTCCTGTCGCGTACGGGCACCACGAACGCGTGGAGCCGCGCGTCGGCGCCCTCGCCGCCGACGATCACGGCGACGTCGGCCACCTCGGGGTGACCGCCGAGGACGGCCTCGACCTCGCCGAGCTCCACCCGGTGGCCGCGTACCTTCACCATGTGGTCGCGGCGGCCGAGGTAGTCGAGCGATCCGTCGGCGAGCACCCGCACCATGTCGCCGGTGCGGTACGGGCCGCGCTGCGGCGCGGCACCCCAGTAGCCCCGCATCACGGTGGGCCCCTCCACGACCAGCTCGCCCTCCTCGCCGGGGCGCGCCTCCCCGCCGTCGGGCCGCGTCACCCGAACCGTGTCGCCGCAGGCCGCGCGGCCGATGGGCACCGAGCGGTCGCGGGTCAGGTCGCCGGGGACGACCTCGTGGAAGGTGCAGACGTTGGTCTCGGTCGGGCCGTAGAGGTTGAGCAGCCGTGCGCGGGTCCAGCCCGCCAGGTCGCGGACCCCCCCGATCGGGAAGGGCTCGCCCGCGAAGAGCAGCGCCCGCAGCGCGCCGGGCGCGGGCCTGTCGAGCAGGCCGCCGTCCCGCATCATCAGGGTGAGCGCGGACGGCACCGAGTACCAGACGCTGACGCGCTCGCGGTGCAGGAAGTCCACCATCCTGGCGGGGGCGTAGGCGAGCTCGGACGGGACGAGGCAGACCGCCGCCCCCGCGGAGAACGCCGCGTACAGGTCGAGCACCGACAGGTCGAAGGTGAAGGGCGCGTGGTTGGCGAACCGGTCGTCCGGCCGCGCGTCCAGCTCGGCCGCCGCCCAGTCCACGAAGGCGCGGGCGGCGCGGTGGCTGACACACACCCCCTTGGGAGTTCCGGTCGAGCCGGAGGTGTAGAGCACGTACGCCAGGTCGTCGGGGTCGACCGGATGGTCGACGGGCCGCACCCGGTCACGGTGCTCGCCGGGGTGCTCGTCGGGGTGTTCGCCGGAGTGCTCGTCGAGGTCCACGGCGCGCACGTCCGCCTCCAGGTCCTTGACGAGTCGCCGCAGCCGGTCGCCGGAGCCGCAGACGGCCCGGGGGCGGCAGTCGCGGACCATGGCGGCGACCCGGGCCACCGGCGTCGTCTCGCCGGCCGGCACGTAGGCGGCGCCCAGGCGCAGCACGGCCTGCATCGCCACGACGGCGAGCGGTGACTTCTCCGCCCAGATCACGACGCGGTCGCCGGGCCGCACACCCTCGCGGGACAGCGCGTGCGCCAGGACGTCGGCCCGGCGGTCGAGCTCGGCGTAGCGCATCTCGCCCGCCGGGCCCGCGACGGCCAGGTTGTCGGGGAAGCGGGAGGCGCTGTCGATGAGCAGCCGGTGCAGGCTCACAGTCCGAGCCCTCTCGCGACGAGTTCCCGCTGTATCTCCGTCGTACCGGAGAAGATCGTGCTCGGCACCGCGTCGCGCAGCTGGCGTTCGACGCCCGCGGCGCCGAGATAACCGGTGGCGCCGAATATCTGGATCGCGTCGAGGCTGCTCGCCACGGCCGCCTCCGAGACGGCGATCTTCGACAGCGCCGCCGCGGTGGCGGCGTCGGGGTCCTTCTCGTCCAGCGCCCAGCACGCCCGATAAAGCAGGAGCCTGGCTCCCTCCAGCCGCTGCTTCATCGTGACCAGCCGGTGCGAGACCGCCTGGAAGTCGCCCAGCGCGCGGCCGAACTGGCGCCGTGCACGGGCGTGTTCCACCGCCCGGCGCAGTTGCTCCTCCATCATCCCGAGGTAGACGGCGGGCAGGCACGCCCGCTCCCACGCCATCGAGCCCTGGAAGACGGCGCTTCCGCCGCCCTCAGGGCCGAGCCTGAACCTGGCGGGGACCCGGCACCCGGAGAACTCCACCCGCCCGGCCGGGCAGCTGTCGAGGCCCATCTTCGCCATCGGCTCGCCCACCCGGACCCCCGGCAGATCGCGGGGCACCGCGAAGGCGCTGATGCCGAGGAAACCGAGGGCGGGATCGGTGACGGCGTACGTGACGAGGACGTCGGCCATCGGGGCGTTGCTGGCGAAGGACTTCACGCCGTCGAGCACGTAGTGGTCGCCGCGGTCGCCGTCACGCCGGGCGGTGGTGGCGAGCCTGCTCACGTCGGATCCGGCCTCGTCCTCGGTCATCGCGTTGGCCGCGATCAGCTCCCCCGAGGCGAGGCCGGGGAGCAGCTCCGCGCGCACCTCCTCGCCGGCGTTGTCGCGGATCGCGACGCAGCAGGCCAGCAGGTGCGCCGAGACCGCGAAGGCGAGGCCGGTGTCGCCGCACCCCTCGGACAGGGCCTCCAGGCACAGCGCGGTGTCCAGGGCGCCGAGGCCGCCGCCGCCGTGTTCCCCGGGCAGGCACAGGCCGGTGGCGCCCAGTTCGGCGACGGCGCGCCAGCGCTCGCGGGTGAACGGCCGCGACGGCGACTCAGACGGTGGCGCCGACAGTTGCTCCGATGACGGCCCCGACGCGTCGTGGAGGCGCTTGCGCGCGCCGTCGAACATCGCGTCGCGCCGCTCGCGGCGCGCGCCGGTGAGACCGAACTCCATGAACCGGTCCTCCCCTTCCGAGACGGCTCCCCCTAGGTCCACGGGGGAGTGCTGAGGATCTCCAGGACCGCGCACGAGATGGTGACGCCGGGACCGATGCCCCCCAGGAGCACGTGGTCGCCGGGGCCGAGCTGCCCGGTCGACAGCAGGTGGTCCAGGGAGACGAGGTGGTCGCTCGCGCCGAGATGGCCGACGGTCCTGGCGTAGTCCCAGCTGGACTTCGACATGGGCATCCGGAGGACCGACATCCAGCGGTGCTCGACGGCCTCGGGGGAGAGGCTGGTGAACACGGTCCGGGTGAGATCGTTCGCCGTGATGCCGGCCTCGGACAGGGTGCGGCCGAGGACCCGCATCATCCGCTGCTGCACGATGACCCAGGCGAGCGCCAGGTCGCCGTCGACGGAGCACATGCGGCCGAACTCCTCGGCACGCGCGCTGAAGTCGACGGCCTCACCGGTGGTGGCGCTCGGAGGGAAGAGCGGAGTGCCCGCGCGGTGCAGTTCCTCGGCCTCGGGGACGGAGATCGAGCTCACCGAGAGCAGCCGGGCGAAGCCGGTCTCACGGCTGAGCACCACGGCGCTTCCCGCGTCGCCGAGGACGAAGTCGGGACCCGAGCACCACCGGTCCATCCGGGCGGTGCCGAAGTTGTCGGCCGTGACGATCAGCGCGTCGCGCCGGCGCGGATCGCCCGCCATGAACCCCCCGGCCAGCTCCAGGGCACTGAGCACGCCGTTGCACCCCTGACGCACCTCAAGGGCGAGCAGGTCGCCGCCGACGAGATGACGCTGCAGGTAGTACTGCGGCGACCAGCCGTCGGGGCCCTGGTGCCAGACGTCGGCGTACAGCAGCAACCCGAGGTCCCCGGCGTCGGCCCCGCCGCGTCCGATCGCCTCCCGCGCCGCCCGCAGCGCCATCTCGGGAGCGGGGATGTCACCGGCGACCGCCGCCCCCAGCATGTCGTGGACCTTGGCGTGCTCGGCGGAGCACAACCCGTCGGCGACCGCCGACTCCACGCTTACCGTCGGGGGGACGAACGCGCCGATCCCCCTGACGAAGACCTCCGGTGTGCGCAATGGCGTACCTTTCTGCTCGCCCGGCTCCTCACGCCGGCCGGCGCGAGGAGCCGGTGGGCCGCAACTCCGGTGACCCGTCCCGCAGCTGGGAGGTCGCCTCCAGATAGCGGTCGATCACGGTCCTGTGGTAGTCGGGACCGAAGTCCATCTCCTTCACCGCGGGCACCAGCCTCCGCAGCTTCTCCACGGATATGTGATGGGACGTGCCCTCGTCGATGATCTGCCTGCGGGCCGTGACGCCCAGGCGCGACTCGAGGTGGTCGACGATCAGCTTGATCGGCACGGACTCGCCGGTGGCGACGTTGACCACCTCCTGGGTGATCCGCTCGGCCAGCAGCATGTCGATGACCCGCACCCAGTCGGTGATGTCGATCAGGTCCCTGCGCGCGCTGCGGTACATCGTGAGGTTGTCGGAGCGGATCTGCTCGATGAGGGAAGGGATCAACCGGTTCGCCGGGACGTGCGGGCCGACGACATAGCCGAGCCGCAGGATGAGGTGGCGCACCCCCGAGTCCTGGATCCGCCGCTCCAGCGCGAGCTTGTGCCATCCGTACGGGGTCACGGGTTCCACGGGTTCGTCCTCGCGGCCACGGCAGCCGGGACCGCCGTACATGCTCATCGAGGCGGTCGAGAAAAAGACGAGTATCCGGTCCTGGCGAAGGCTCTTTGTGATCGTCTCCTCGACCAGAGCGGTTTCCCGTTCGTAGTCGGAATCGGAATTCTTCCACAGAGACACCCCGGCGGCGAGAATCGTCATCTCCGGGTGTGCGTCGCTGATCGGCCGCAGATGTCTCGCGAGAAAACCATTTCCGATGATCTCCATTCCCAGCACCGCTTTCCAGCTCTGGAGGTTAACGTATCGGTTCCGTTCGTCACCATATAGCGACGCGTGTAATAAGAAAGCTCCCCGCTCCCCGCGGCCGGAGGCCGTTTGTCCCGCCAGCGAGACAGATACGGGTTCCGGGGCGGTCAATGGGAATTCCGCGGCCTTCGCCGCGCTTCGGATCGCGTGCCGGGGGCGTTGGCGGAAGTGGTTCCCGCGGGGTCCGGGAGTGCGCGCCCCGGTGGGTCTTCGCACCGGCTGCCGGGGGTGCCGGGGGAGCGCGACGGCGCGTCTTCGCGCCGGGTCCCGGACGGCGCGGTCGTGCGCCTTCGCGCCGGGTCACGGGCCGGCCGGCACGTCCGCGCCGGGTCCGAGGTCCGCGGCGACCGAGGCGGCCCTCTCCTTCTTCAACGGCTCCCACCAGCTGCGGTTGTCCGCGTACCAGCGAGCCGTCGCCGCCAGACCCTCCGCGAAGGGGGTGAGCGGCCGGTAGCCCAGCTCGGCGGTGATCTTCGAGCTGTCGACCGAGTATCGGCGGTCGTGCCCCGGGCGGTCCTCCACCTGCCTGACCATGGACCAGTCCGCTCCGGCGATGTCCAGCAGTGCCCGGGTCAGCTCCCGGTTCGTCAGCTCGGCGTTGCCCCCGATGTTGTAGATCTCACCGGGCCTGCCCCTCCAGGCGACCAGGGCGATCCCCCGGCAGTGGTCGTCGACGTGCGTCCACTCGCGCACGTGCAGGCCGTCGCCGTACAGCGGCACGCGCTCCCCGTCCAGGAGGTTGGTGACGAACAGCGGGATCACCTTCTCGGGGAACTGGTAGGGGCCGTAGTTGTTGGGGCAGCGGGTGATCGAGACGGGGAAGCGGTAGGTCCTGGAGAACGCCCGCGCCAGCAGGTCGGCCGCCGCCTTCGAGGCGGAGTAGGGGGAGTTGGGCTCCAGCGGGTGGCTCTCCACCCACGAGCCCGACTCGATGGACCCGTAGACCTCGTCCGTGGAGACGAGCACGAACTTCCCCACCCCGGCGCGCAGGGAGGCCTCGAGCAGCGTCTGGGTGCCCACCACGTTGGTCGCGACGAAGTCGGCGCCGCTGTCGATCGACCGGTCGACGTGGGTCTCTGCGGCGAAGTGCACGACGAGGGAGACGCCCTTCATCACCCGCGCCATCAGCGAGGCGTCGCAGATGTCCCCCTCGACGAACTCCAGCCGGGGGTCGTCGACGACGGTGGACAGGCTCTCCATGGTTCCCGCGTAGGTCAGCTTGTCCACGATGACGACCCGGACGTCCTCGAACCCCTCGTAGGCGCCGGAGAGCGTGCGCCGGACGAAGTTCGAGCCGATGAATCCGGCACCGCCAGTGACCAAGATCCGCATTTGCCTGCACCTTTGCTGTCAGTCACGCGAGTGATCGAGCGATGTCCATGACGTACCGGCCGTATGCCGACTGCCTCATCTCGGTGCCCCGGTGGTAGCACGCCTCGGCGTCGATGAATCCCATGCGCAGGGCGATCTCCTCCAGGCAGGCGACCCGCACCCCCTGGCGGCGTTCGAGGATCTGCACGTACTGGCTCGCCTCGAGCAGGGACTGGTGCGTCCCGGCGTCCAGCCAGGTGAAGCCCCGTCCCAGCGGCAGCAGTCTCGCCTTGCCCTGCTCCAGGTAGACCCGGTTGACGTCGGTGATCTCCAGCTCGCCGCGGCCCGAGGGCCGCTGCTCCCTGGCGATGTCCACGACCTGCTTGTCGTAGAAGTACAGGCCGGTGATGGCCTGGTCGGAGCGGGGAACGCTCGGCTTCTCCTCGATGGAGACCAGCCTGCCCTCGGCGTCCAGCTCCCCGATGCCGTACCGCTCGGGATCGCTCACCGGGTAGCCGAACATGACGCAGCCGTCCAGTTCCTCCCGGGCCCTGCGCAGCAGGTCGGGAAAGCCCGCGCCGTGAAAGAGGTTGTCTCCCAGCACGAGCGCGCAGGGATCCCCGTCGATGTGCGAGTCGCCCAGCAGAAACGCCTCCGCGATGCCGCGCGGTTCCCGTTGCGGCACGTAGGTGAAGTTCACCCCCACGTGCGACCCGTCACCCAGAAGCGCGTGCAGTGACGGAAGGGTGTCCGGCGTGGAAATAATGAGGATGTCGCGTATCTGTGCCAGCATCAGCACCGCGATGGGATAGTAAATCATCGGCTTGTCGTAGATGGGAAGCAACTGCTTGGAGGTCGCGAGGGTCAGCGGATGCAAACGCGTCCCGTTTCCTCCGGCAAGGACTATGCCTTTCATCGGAGCTCCTGCGTTTTTGTCTGCGGCGGTGCCTGAGACTACTGTTCGAGCTCCTCAGGAAATCAACCCCCGCCGTCCCGCAAAATGGTATTGCCTTTTGGCGGAACAAATGTGATAGGGGTTGGAGTGTGTCCCGTCGGAAACCTGTCGCGACGGGGCACGGCCTTCGCCACTCCGCGTTCGCGCGCCCGGAAGGACGAGTATGCGTATTCTGTTCGCAACCTACGCTGAGAAGTCGCATTTCCTGGTCATGGTTCCGCTGGCGTGGGCGCTGCAGGCCGAGGGGCACGAGGTGCGGGTCGCGAGCCAGCCGGACCTGACCGACGTGATCACCCGGTCGGGGCTGACCGCGGTGCCGGTGGGCAGGGACCACAGCCTGTGGCGGGCCAACCGGGCGTTCGGCTTCTTCGACCCCCGCAAGAAGCACAAGAGGGCGGTGCCCTTCTTCGACATGGCGGACGACCACCCCGAACAGCTCACCTGGGAGCACTTCAAGCGGGGATACGCCCAGTTCGTCCCCTGGTGGTGCCGCCTGGTCAACGAACCCATGATCGACGGGCTCACCGAGTACTGCCGGAGGTGGGAGCCCGACCTGGTCATCTGGGAGCCGGTGACCTACGCCGGGCCGATCGCGGCGAAGGCGTGCGGAGCGGTCCACGCGCGGTTCATGTGGAGCCTGGACCTGTTCGGCCGGATGCGCGGCCACTACCTGCGGGCGAAGGCGGAGCAGCCGCCGCAGGAGCGCGAGGACATGCTGCAGGCGTGGATCGCCGCGCACGGCCGCAGGTTCGGCGTGGAGTTCTCCGAGGAGATGACCACCGGTCATTTCACCATCGACTACACACCGCCCTCCCTGGAGCTGCCGCCCGACCCGGCCGCGGGGCCGGAGCCGCACCGGGTCCCGGTCCGGTTCATCCCGTACAACGACCGCGCGGTGATCCCGCCCTGGCTGCGGGTCGCGCCCGAGCGGCCGCGGGTCTGCCTGACGCTGGGGACCACCTCGGCGGAGAACCTGGACGGCTATCTGGTGCCGGTCCAGGAGATCCTCGACGGGCTCGCCGACCTCGACGTGGAGATCGTCGCCACCCTGCCGGAGCACCACCAGGCGCAGCTGGAGCGGGTGCCGGACAACGTGCGGCTGGTGAGCTTCGTCCCCCTGCACGCGCTGCTGCCGACCTGTACGGCGGTGATCGACCACGGCGGGAGCGGCACGTTCTTCACGACGCTGGCGAGCGGGGTCCCCCAGCTCGTCCTGCCCAACCTGTTCGACGAGCCGCTGCGGGCGCGCTACCTCGCCGAGCAGGGGGCGGGCCTGACGATGCACAGCAGCGAGGCGACCGGCGCCGGCGTGCGGCAGGCACTGCTGCGGCTGCTCGAAGAGCCGTCCTTCGCCGAGGAGTCGCGCAGGATCCGCGACGAGATGAACGCGATGCCGGCCCCCGCGGAGGTGGCGGCCGGCATCGAGGCCCTCGTCGAGACCTACCGTGCCGCGGTCCCGGCCGCCGGCCGCTGAGAAGGGGAGGGGCATGTACGAGGCCGAGCTGGCGGACGTCTACGACGCGATCTACGCGGGGCGGGGCAAGGACTACGCGGCCGAGGCGGCGACCGTCGCGGAGCTGATCCGCGAACGGCTCCCCACGGCGGCCGCGCTGCTGGACGTGGCGTGCGGGACCGGGTCGCACCTGAGGTTCTTCGCCGAACTCTTCGACCACGTCGAGGGGCTGGAGCTGTCGGCGGACATGCTGGCCGTGGCGAGGACGCGGATCCCCGGGGTCGTCGCGCACCAGGGCGACATGCGCGACTTCGCGCTCGGCCGCGCCTTCGACGCGGTCACCTGCATGTTCAGCTCCATCGCCTACATGCGCGACGAGCGGGAGCTCGCGGCGGCGATCGGGCGGATGGCGGCCCACCTGGTGCCCGGCGGGGTTCTCGTCGTCGAGCCGTGGTGGTTTCCCGAACGCTTCCTGCCCGGCTACGTGGCCGGGGACGTGGTCACCGTGGAGGGGCGCACGCTGGCCAGGGTCTCGCGTACGGTGCGCGAGGGCGACGCGAGCGTGATGGAGGTCCACTACGTGGTGGCCGACGCGGCCACCCCCGTCCGGCACTTCACCGTCACCCACGTGAACACCCTGTTCACCCGGGAGCAGTACGAGGACGCCTTCACCGGGGCGAAACTGCGGGTGGACTACATCGAGGGCGGCCCCTCGGGACGCGGGCTGTTCGCCGGGACGCTCGTATGAGCCTCGGGCCGGGTGTGCAGGAAGTTCTGGATGAGGGGCGGGAGCCGTTCCTTGGCGTGGGACACGCCGTAGGCCTGGGCCTGCCGCGCGGCGACGGTGAGGTTGGGCAGTTCCGTCTCCAGCCAGTTCCTCGCCTGCTCGGGGCATTCGAAGCGCGGGCGCGGCACCCCCTGGGGTGCGGGGAGGGGTGGGATGACGGGACAGCGCCCCGGATACAGCAGGCGCAGCGCGATGTCCGCGGTCCGTACGTAGTGGCCGAGGAACCGCGAGACGGCGGCCCGCCTCGTCTGGTAGGGCATCTCGGCCACGGCGCGGTCCTTGGCGTACGCGCGCAGCATGCCGTCGTGGAACCGGAGCCGGTTGTCCGGCGTGATCCTCAGCAGATGCCCGCTCAGTAGGTAGTCGACGCTCTGTCTCGCCCGGTGCACGTCGACGTCCGCCGTGACGGCGGCCGTCGTCAGGTCGAACGTCGGGCCTTCGTGCAGGCTCATGAGGCGGAACATCTCCGCGGCGTCGTTGGGCAGCGCCAGGTAGGAGGAGGAGAACACCGAACGCATGGACGACTGCTCGTCGCACTCGACGTCCTGGCTCTCCAGCAGGTCCTCGCGTCCCGGCGGCGTCTGGCCGACGCTGGTGAGCCCGCCGTGAAAACGGCTCGTCATCCGCTCCGCCGCGATCCGCAGGGCGATCGGCAGGTGGTCGCCGACCTGGCAGAGCCGGTGGACGAGGGGATGCTCCGCGTACCCGTTCGCCTGCCTGATGACGTGCCTCACCAAGGTGGCCGCGTCCTCCTTCGGCATGAGGTCGAGCGTCATCCTGAGGGCGCCGTCGCGGGTGGTGAGCCCCGACAGCCTGTTCCTGCTCGTGACCAGCACCAGGCACGACGGGTCGCCGGGGAGCAGCGGACGCACCTGCTCGGCCGACCTGGCGTTGTCCAGCACGATGAGGATCCGCTTGCCCGCCACCAGGCTCCGGTAGCGGCTGGAGCGGACCTGGAGGTCCTCGGAGGGTTTGGGAGTGCTTCCCAGCCCGGCCAGCAGGTGGTCGAGGGCTTCGGCCGGCATCATCGGCTGGGCCGTGTTGGAGAAGCCCCGCAGGTCGAGGTGGAGCTGGCCTCCGTCGAAGCGCTCGGTCAGACTGCGGGCGAAGCGCAGGGCGAGCGCAGACTTGCCCACCCCGGGAGCACCGCTGATCAGGATGAGTCCGGCCTCGTCCAGCCGGTCTGCCGCCGTGACGAACCCCTCCAGCCGTTCCAGCTCCCTGAGCCGGCCGGTGAATCCGGGGATGTCGCGGGGCAGCTGGGCGGGGGGCGGCGCGAACGCCGGTGGGAGGGCGTTGTCGGGGGAGGAGAGTGTCACCGGGGAGTCGGGGGCCGGGGCGGGGGAGCGGAGGGTGCCGTTCAGGATCTGGTCGTGGCACCTGCGCAGGTCCTCGCCGGGCTCGATGCCCAGCTCCCTGATGAGCAGGCGCCGCACGCTGTGGAACTGCTTCAGCGCGTCCGCCCGGCGCCCGCAGCGGTAGTGGGCCACCATGAGCAGGTGGTGGAGCCGCTCCCGCATGGGATGGGTCCTGACGAGGCTGGAGAGGTCGCTGATGATCTCGGTGGCGCGGTCGGCCTCCAGCAGGAGCTGCGCGCGGTCCTCGATGGCGGTGACGCGCAGCTCGTCCAGGCGGATCCGCTCGGTGTCGGCGAGAGGGCCGACCGCGCCGCCGAACGCCGGCCCGCGCCACAGGGCGAGCGCCGCCTCCAGCCTCTTCACCGCCTCGGGCCAGGGGCCGGATCGTTGAAGCTCTCGTACGTCCTCCAGGTGCTTCTCGAAGACCTGGACGTCTATCTTGCGCGCGTCGAGCTGGAGCAGGTAGCCGTTGGCGTCGGCGACCAGGAGTCCGGAGGGCGCCCTTCGTGGCCTTTTCGGCTCAAAAGTACGTCGAAGGCGAGCTACATAGGTATAAATGCTGCTTTCGACAGTTATGGGAGGATTTGGGCCCCATACCGCATTGATTAACTCCTGTCGGCTAAGAGTGGTTCCGGGGCGCGTGGCCAGTGCCGCGAACAGCGCTCGCTGGGTCGGAGACCCCAGGTCAAGTTCGTGATCGCCCCGCGTTGCACGCACCGGCCCGAGCAGGTGCACCTGTACCAGGTCGTTCAACAACGCTCTCCCAGTCTCAGCCCGCCTAGAGACGCGATGAAAGGCCCTCCTGAGTGTGCGCTCAGGATCAAACGGTTGGACCTACGCATATAGCCATATCTGTGGAAACGAAGGGTCGGCAAGGGAGGTTCCTCGGGTGACACTATTGTTACCTGCGTCACAGGAGTTTCTGGACGAACTCAGGTCAATCCCGTAAGCAGGTGTCTCGCTGGCGGGACATCGTGTCATGCCAGGCGAAGAACCGCGGGACGGGCGCGCCGCCCGGGAGCGATCTCGCTCATCCCGGGGTCGCGGGACGGGTGTGGACGAGGAGCGTCCGGGGACGGCCGCGCGGCCGGGGCGCCGGGCGCGAAAGGGCGGCCGAGGGAGCACGGGGGAACGAGCGAGAGGGCGTCGAAAGGACGTCGAGGGTGCGGGCCGAGGGGCGTCGAGGGTGCGGGCCGAGAACGTGCGGGAAGCGGCGGAAATCAGCCGGGAAAACAAGACGGGAAGTGGCCGGGAAACCGCCGGCGGCCCCGCCCTCACCGGCAGGTAAAACCCGGCCGGGTCTTGTGAGACGGCACCTCCGTGTAATAGGAGTTTTTTCACCGCTCGCACCTGAAAAGCGTATCCGAGGCGGTGACGAATCCACTGGTCTCGGTTACCGTCGAGCCCGGCATCGGATTCCCGAACTTCCCGGTGAGGCGCTGGTGGTCATCGACGACATTCGTTCTCCGCGAGGTGCGCCGCTCAAGAGGGTGGTCGTCACCGGTTACGGAGTCATTTCCCCGTTCGGGGTGGGCTGGGAAACCGCGTGGTCGAATCTGATCCAGGGCGGAAGCGGTATTCGCGAGCTTTCTGGAATTGACACCTCGGGGCTCCCGGTGGGCATCGGCGGCCAGGTCCTGGACTTCGACCCCGGGGTGTGGCTCCCGGCCTCGCTGGTGCGCCGCACCACGAGACCGGCACACCTCGCCCTGGTCGCCGCCACCCTCGCGCTGAGGGACGCCAAGCTCGACGTCGACGCCGGGCTCGCGCCGAGGCTCGGGGTGACGGTGGGCACGGCCTGCGGCGCGAGCGCCGCCGTCGTGGACGCCGGCGCCGCGTTCGCCGAGCGCGGGTTCATGGCACTGAGCCCGTACACCTTCACCTCCACGGGCGTCGTCACGGTCGCCTCCGAGGTGGCCCTGCACGTCGGCGCGCAGGGGCCCGCCGCCTGCACGGCGACCGCCTGCGCGACCGGGGCGACCTGCGTCGGCGAGGCGATGCGGCTGATCCGGCTCGGTGAGGCGGACGTCGTCCTGGCGGGGGGCGCCGACGACACCATCACCCCCTTCGACATCGCCGCCGCGGCCAGGGCGAGGGCGCTGTCGCGCCGCTCCGGAGACCCGCGCGCCGCCAGCAGGCCGTTCGACACCGGTCGCGACGGGTTCGTGATGAGCGCGGGCGCCGGGATCCTGGTGCTGGAGAGCGAGGAACACGCCCTCGCGCGCCAGGCCCGCGTGTACGGGGAGGTGGCGGGATACGCGGCCACCACGGACGCCCACAACCTGACCAGCCCGCATCCGGAGGGGGTGGCCGTCGAGCGGGCGGTGCGTCTCGCGCTCCGGGACGCGGGAGTCACCCCCGCCGAGGTCGGCTACGTCAACGCGCACGGCACCGGGACCCGGATGAACGACACCGCCGAGATCAAGGTGATCCGCCGGGTGTTCGCCGAGCGGGCCACGTCCGTGCCGGTGAGTTCGACGAAGAGCATGACGGGTCACATGCTGGGGGCGGCCGGCGCCGTCGAGGCGATGATCGCGATGGAGGCCGTACGCACCGGGATCGTCCCGCCCACCGTCAACTGCGACGACCCGGAGGACCCGGAGATGAACTTCGTCGCGCACCGGGCCCAGGAGCACGCGGCCGACGTGGCCGTCAGCAACTCCTTCGGATTCGGCGGCCACAACGCGGTTCTGGTCCTGCGCCGCTGGCGGGACTGATCACTCTGACCGGCGTGAAAAGTCGGAAAAGCCGTCCGGTGTGACCGTGAAGGGATTTCAGAAAATGTCTACCAAGCAGCAGGAAATGCTCTCGAATTTGGCCGACATCGTGGAGAGGGTCGCGGGCGTGCCCGCAGAGCGGGTATTGCCAGAAAAGTCGTTCACCGACGACCTCGCACTCGATTCCCTGGCCGTCGTCGAGGTCGCCTTCTCCATGCAGGAGCAGACCGGGGTGGAGATTCCGGAAGAGGACCTGGCGCGCATAAGGACGGTCCAGGACTTTCTTGACTTCGTCGAACTCTCCGCGGGGTCGAATTGACCGCGCAACGAGTTCCCGAACACGGCGGCGTCGTGTCCGCCGACGCCGTGCCAGATGCCGTGCCTCGTGACGTGACCTACGAAGAGCTGACCCCCGCCGAGTTGCTCGGCTCCGGCTTCGCGGCGCCGCGGATCAACGAGAGTCCCTGGCTGGTCCGCTGGGACCTGCTCGGCGACGGCCCCGATGTCGAGAGGTTCGTCCTGGAGGCCCTCGCGGAGACCGTGGACCTGGAGACCTCGGGCAGCACAGGACCGAGCCGGTGCTGGCGCCGGACCCGCGAGCAGATGTGGTCGGAGGCGGGACTGCTGGCCGGCCTGATCGAGCGTGACCGCCCGAGCGCCCTGCTCTCCTTCGCGCCGCCCAGGCACGTGTACGGCGCGCTCGCGAGCGTGCTCGTACCGGCCAGGTTGCGGCTGCCCGCGTGGTACCGCCCGCAGTACTTCGGCGCGATGCCTCCCCCCGCGTCCCGGCGCTGGGCCGTGGTGGCCGTTCCCTGGACCTTCTCCATCCTGCGCAGGCAGGTGGCCTGGGTGCGGGGGACGGAGCACCTGAGCGTGCTGCACAGCACGGCGACGCTTCCCGCGACGGCGGAGTCCGTCGTCAAGGAGGCGGGGACGAGGCGGATGCGCATCGTGGAGGTCTTCGGCTCGACGGAGGCGGGCGGGATCGCCGCGCGGACCTGGACTCCGGACGGGCCGCCGTGGGAACTCTTCGACGACGTCGCGTTCGCCGTCCCCGGCGACCCCGCCGGCGGTCCGGCCGGCCTCCCGCCCGAAGGACGGCCCGGCGACCCGTACGAGGAGGAGGCGCCGCTGGTGGTCCGGAGCCCCCGGCTCGCCTTCCGGCCGGGCGAGGCGCCCACGGACGTCTGGCGGACCGACGACTACGTGCGGCGGCTCGACGAGCGCAGGTTCCGCTTCGACGGCAGGCGCGACCGGCTCGTGAAGATCAACGGCCGCAGGATCGACCTCGACAGGCTGGAGGAGTCGGTGAGATCGGTGCTCCACTGCGCGGATCTGGCCTTTCTCCCGGTGGAGGACGCCTTCAGCGGCGAGAACTTCGACCTGCTCGTGGTGCAGCAGGACGGCGCACCGCTGTCCGTCACGGAGGTGCGCGCGGCGGTGGGGCGGTTCGACGCCCGGCCGCGCCAGGTGCGCCTGGTCGATCGGATCGACCGCTCCGACACGGGCAAGCTCCGGCGACTACAGCGACCTTCCCTTTCCGACGCGGGAGCAGACACGTGACAGCATTGATCGACGGACGTTCCACCGAGAGCCTGGCCTCGATCGTCAGGAGCGCGCACTGGGACGCCCGGGTGGAGCCGTGCGAACACGAGGACGCCCACCGCATGCGGGCCAGCGTCGACCTGCTCGCCGAACGGCTCTCCGGCTCGGACTCCGTCTACGGGGTCACCCACGGGTTCGGCCCCCTGGTGGCGTTCTCCGCCGCCGACTCCCCCATGGAGCAGGGCGCGGGCCTCATCGCCCACCTGGGCTCGGCCCAGGGCAGGCCGCTGGACCCCGAGGTGTGTCGCCTGATCGTCTGGCTCCGCCTCAGCAGCATGCGCAAGGGCCACTCGGCCGTCTCGCCCGACTTCTGGCAGTCCCTGGCCGACCTGTGGAACGCGGGCTTCACCCCGTCGATCCCGCGTGACGGCACGGTGAGCGCGAGCGGGGACCTGCAGCCGCTCGCCCACGCGGCGATGGCCCACGCGGGCACCGGTGAGGCGTGGGTGCGCGGCGGCGACGGCGGCTGGTCGGTCGTGCCCGCCGCGCGGGCCCTCGCCGACATGGACGCCAAACCGGTCGAGTGGTCGGCCCGCGAGGCGCTGGCCTTCGTCAACGGGACCAGCGTGAGCCTGGCGGTGTGCATACTCAACCACCAGGCGGTGCTGCGGCTGGTCAGGGCGGTGGGGATGCTGACGGCGAGGATCGCCGACATCCTCGGCTCCAACCCGGAGGCCTACCACGCGGGCATCGGCCGGGCCAGGGGGCAGACGGGGCAGCTGACCGTGGCCCGGTGGATCCGCGAGGACCTTCCCGTCGGCATGAAACGCGACCCGCTCCGGCCGCTGCAGGAGCCCTACAGCCTCCGGTGCGCCCCCCAGGTCCTCGGCGCGGTGCTCGACCAGCTGTACGGGGCCGAGGAGATCCTCGTCCGCGAGGCGATGGGCTGCACGGACAACCCGATCTTCTACGAGGGTGAGCTGCTGCACGGCGGCAACTTCCATGCCATGCCGGTCGGCCTGTGCTCGGACCAGATCGGCCTCTGCGTGCAGCAGGTGGCCTTCCTCGCCGAACGGCAGCTCGCCCTGCTGTGCGATCCGACGTACAACGGCGGGGTGCCGCCGATGCTCACCCCCCGCCCGGGGGCGGGCAGCGGGCTGGCCGGGGTGCAGCTGAGCGCCACCTCCTTCGTCTCCAGGATCAGGCAGCTCGCCTATCCCGCCTCCCTCACCGCGCTGCCGACGAACGGCGGCAACCAGGACCACGTGCCGATGGCGCTCAACGGGGCCAACTCGGTGGCCGAGGCCGTGGAGCTGGCGTGGCTCGTCGTCGGCTCCCTCGCGGTCGGCGTGGCCCAGCGGGGCGCGCTCGCCGGGCGGAACGAGACGGCCTCCGGCCTCTGGGCCGATTTGGCCAGAGTGTCCCCGCCGCTGCGGGCGGACCGGCCGCTCGCGGCCGAGGTGCGTGCCGCGAGCGGCCTGCTGCAGGAGGCCGCCGAGGAACTGCTCTCCCGCGAGGGCTGAGGCCTTTTCCCGAGGTTCGCGAATTCACGGGACCGCGCGTCGGCAGGAACCGTGAATCCCGCCGTAAAAGGAACGCCGAGGGCACCTCGGCGAAGGAAAATCATTCCTCCCCGGGGAGGAACGCTCATGAGAACGTGAAATGCGAAAGGTCTGGTAACGACGGTGGCCAAAGCAACACGCCGTGGATTTCTGGGAGCGATGGCCGTCGCGGGAGGGGCGGCCGCAGGGCTGGCCACCGGTGAATCGGCGGCGAATGCGACGACCGCGGGCCGGTCGTCGCACGGGCGTTCCGAATGCGCACCCCCTCCGAACGCGGCGACGATAAAGCCGGACGACCCGAGATACGCGGAACTCATCACCAGGGGCTACAACTCCCGGTTTCTCGCGCAGCCGGAGTCGGTCCGTGTCGTCCACTCCGCGGAGCAGGTCGTGCAGGTGGTGAACGAGGCCGTGCGCGCGGGCAAGAAGATCGTCGTACGCAGCGGCGGTCACTGCTTCGAGAACTTCGTGGACGACCCCGCCACGTCGATCATCATCGACGTCTCGGAGATGAACGACGTCTACTTCGACCCCGCCCACAAGGCGTTCGCGATCGAGGCCGGTGCCACGCTCGGGCAGGCCTACCGTTCGCTCTACCTCGGCTGGGGCGTCACGATCCCGGCCGGTGGCTGCCCGAGCGTGGGGGCGGGGGGTCACATCGCCGGCGGCGGGTACGGTCCCCAGTCGCGCAGGCACGGGCTCGTGATCGATCACCTCCACGGTGTGGAGGTCGTCGTCGTCGACCGCTCGGGCCGGGCGCGGATCGTCGTCGCCACCCGCGAGGCCCGCGACCCCAACCGGGACCTGTGGTGGGCGCACGCCGGTGGCGGTGGCGGGAACTTCGGGATCGTCACCCGCTACCTGATGCGCTCCCCGAACGCCCGAGGCAACGACCCCGCGACCCTGCTGCCCAGGCCCCCCGCGCAGCAGCTCGTGGTCTCGGCCAGCTGGAGCTGGGAGAACATGACCGAGGAGGCGCTCTCCCGGCTGGCGGACAACTACGCCCGCTGGCAACAGCAGAACCACGGCGACCCCGCCTTCGAGAGCATCGACAGCTCGCTGACCATGTACCACCGCTCCAGCGGCAGGATCGAGCTGTTCACCGCGATGGACGGCGACGTGCCCGGCGCGGACGGCATCCTGTGGACCCTGGTGCAGATCGTCGGTGAGGGTGTCGGCATCGAGCCCACCTTCGACTACTTCAGCGTGGCGCCGTGGCTGCGGGTCACCCTCTCCTACGACTCGGGAGCCGGTGCCTACGCGCTCAGGTTCAAGTCGAAGGCCGGTTACCTGAGAAAGCCCTGGACGCCGGCGCAGCTCAAGGTCGTCTACAGGTATCTGACGGAGGGCGAGGGGGACGTCGGGGCCTCGGTCTACCTGATGTCGCTCGGCGGGAAGATCAACGCCGTGGATCCCGCGGCCACGGCGAACCCGCACAGGACCGCGCCGCTCATCGGCTTCTTCGACGTCGGCTGGTGGGACCCGGCGGAGGACGACAAGTGGCTGGCGTCGATCCGCGACGCCTATCGGGAGATGCACGCCGACACGGGCGGCGTTCCCGTCCCCGGCGAGGCCTACGACGGCGCGTACATCAACTACCCCGACAACGACCTCGCCGATCCCGCGCTGAACACCTCGGGAGTGCCCTGGCACAAGCTGTACTACAAGGACAACTATCCGAAGTTGCAGCAGGTCAAGGCAAAATGGGATCCCCGCGACGTCTTCAACCACGCGTTGTCGGTCCGGTTGCCCGGAGCCTCGGACACCCTGCCCTCGCTGCCCTCGCCGCCCCCGCAGACCCGCCCCAAGAACCCCCGCAAGGCCGAGACCAAGAAATACCCCCGGAGGGTTTCTCCGAGGCACGCGAACAACCTGCGTTCGCTCGGCCGCCCCGACTGAGCGAAGGGTCCCCCGCCGGGACTTTCCTCCCGGTGGGGGCCCTGCCCCGCTCCCTAGCGCGGTGTCAGATAGACGACCCCGAGGTCGCGCCGCCGGATCGCCTCGGCGAGCTCCTCACGGGTCGGTGTGCGGTCGACGTTGACGACGATGCCGAGCCGTTGCCGTGCCTCCTTGAGCCCGATCTTCTCGATCAGGGACTCCATCTCGGCGGCCATGGCGTCGGGATCGTCCATCAGCTCGGCGCGCATGGGGGTGCGCACCCCCATCTCGGTCACCTCGATATCGGCGCCACCGCGCAGGTTCGCCTTCCATCGGGCCTCGGTGTAGACACACGACCTGCCGCTCTCGTCCTGCTTCATGACAGGAATCTCGTATTTTTTCCCGGTCTTTCTTCCGGTGATATGAAGCAGTATGACGCCGGCGACGGAGCTCGATTTACCCTTGCGTATCTGCTTGCGCATCATAGGGTTGAAGAGGCGCATCATGAATTTCATCATGACGGGCGTTTCCTTGATGGTGACCGCGTGGGACGTGTTTTCCGGCATGACTCATTGTTTCATCTTCGCGGGGATTTAAAGAGGGGGTGCGGCCGATTCCTCGGACGGCGGACCGCGCGGCCCGCGCACCGCACGGCGAGCGGGGCGGGGTGCGGGCGAGATCAGGCGGGACGTCGGGGTGCGGGGGCGGGGTCAGGCCGGACGTCTGCTCTTCGCGTCACCGCTGTTCACGGTGCCGGGGGCGTTCGCGCTCTCGTCGAGGCGCCAGTGTGCCCGGCCGCCCACGAAGGTGGCCACGCACCGGCCGGGCCCCTCGTGGAGCAGGGCGGTGTAGGCGTCCCGCTCGCCGGCCTCCACGGCGAAGACGGCGAAGTCGGCCCGGCCGCCCCGTCCCAGGGAGCCCAGGCGGCCGGGTCCCTCGTCCATGCCCAGCGCCCGGGCGCCGCCCAGCGTCACCGCCTCGACCAGGAGGCGGTCGTGGTCCGGGGCGTGCGAGAGCGCGCGGGCGACCGAGAGCGGGTCGCCGCCGGTACGGGTGCCGACGGCGATCGCGCTCCCGCCGTCGAGGAGACCTTCCGCGGCGAACGGCGACGAGATGGCGATCACCGTGCCGCGGACCTTGAGGAGTTTGCGGTCGGCCTCGTCGAGCGGACCGGAGATCGCGATGTGACAGCCCGCGGTGAGCACCCCCACCTCGTCGAGGAAGGCGATCGGGCGGCGGCCGGGCTCGGCGTGCAGCCGGAGCCCGAACGTCCGTGACAGGACGGCGAGGTCCTCCATGACGAGGGGGTCGGGGGAGTGGGCGGCGATGCCGATGACGCCGGGGTGGTCGACCTCGCGGATCGCGGTGATCAGGCGGTCGCGTCCCTCGTCCTCCCACCGCTCCTCGTCCTCGCAGCGGGTCTCCAGGTAGGTCACGCCGTCCAGCCCGGCCTCGCCGAGGGTGGAGGCGGCGTCGAGATCCGCGGCGATGCCTCCCACCGCGGTGACGCCGTGCACGGAGGCCAGGGGCGAGGTCCTCTCAAGCCGGAGATGCGCGTCGATCAGCCCCGGAACGATCATGCCGGGCCAGTGCACCGGGGAGAGCAGGGGATGGGCGGCCTCGATCTCGGCGCGCGGTCCGACCCGCACGATCCGGTCGCCCCTGACGACGATCGCGCCGTCCCTGACGGGAGGACTCGCGACGGGCAGGACGAGGGGCGCGCAGTGGATGGAGACGACCGCCCGGGCACGCGTGCCGATGGTCCGACCGGCCCGCGTCGACATAGGCACTCCTGTAGGTTCGTCCCCTTTGGAGAGGTTAAGGGGATGAACCGAAGATCTCAAATGCATCTCGGGTAAACGTCTCGTGGACCTCCTTGACAGCGGGTTGTTGATCTATTTGAAAGCTGTCTATACCGTTTTAGCGTGATACGACCCCCCAGGTTGCTGAAGGTACTGCTTGCCGCGATCGTACTGATCCCCATCGGTCTCACCTCCGTTCCCGCCTCCGCCGAGCCCGCTCCCGACCCGGAAAACCCCTGGCGCGTGGACCACTGGCCCCGGACACAGCCTTGGCAGCAGGACGCCCCCGAGACAGGGGCCGCGCGGCGGGCCGACCCCGCCGCCCCGGCACCGATCGACCCGCAGAACTGGAAGAACCCGGACCACATGACGTGGGCGGACTACCGCAGACCACCCGGCACCAACTGGGCCGACCCCTCGGCTAAAGGGTCCAAGCGGACCTTCCGTGGCGCGCTCGTCCTCGTCGACTATCCCAACCAGCCGTTCGTGGTCACCCAGCCCAAGGGCTCGACCGTGTTCAAGAACCCCAGCGCCGAGGCCCACGACATCCCCCGTGAGAAGGTCGCCCGGTTCTACCAGGACTTCCTCAACACCCCCAACGAGCTCAACCGGGGGCACACCATCCACGAATACTGGATGGAGGACTCCGGAGGCCGCTACGGCGTGGAACTCGCCTCCTTCGGCCCATACCTGATGCCGGGCAAGTCACACGAGTACGCGATGGAGTTCCAGGGAGGCACGGCCTGCCCGTCCGGGGACACCTGCACCAGGAACATCAGGACCGACGCGCGGGCCGCGTGGGTCGGCTCCGTCGGCCAGGAGGTCCCCGCGGGCTTCGACTTCGTCTTCTACCTGAGCGCGGGGCAGGACGAGTCGGCGACCTGGCAGGAGTTCGGCCCGATCAAGTTCCCCACCAAGGAGGCGGTGACCGACGACTTCGGCCCGCCCGACCCGGCCCTGCCCAACTGGGCCAGGACCCGCTACGTGGAGTGGACGTCCTGGGCCTCGGCCGCGTCCATCTGGCCCAACGCCGGAGGCGGCTCCTCCACCCAGGCCGAGAGTTCGGGGCAGGGCGTCTACGCCCACGAGCTCAGCCACATCCTCGGCATCGGCGACAACTACAACAACCCGTTCGGGGTGCCACCGCGCCGGGCGTACACCGGAGTCTGGGAGATGCTCAGCCGGGGAAGCTTCAACGGCCCCGGCGGCCCGCACAGCCGCTGGCTGATCCCGCCCACCTCGGGCGGCTCGATGGGCGCCCAGCACATGCTCCGCAACAAGATCAAGCTGGAGATGGTGGACGAGGCGAACGTGCTGCGCCTGTCCAGGGAGGCGCTGGCCGACTCCGGCCTGGTGGTGGCCAAGGTGACCGCCCGGGTGGCGCAGCCGGGACCCGGCGGCCTGTCGGGCGTCAACATCGCCTTCGGGAACGGCGACCGCAGCCCGGCCTGCGACGTGAACACCGACCCGTTCTGCGACGGCGGCGGCTACGACAACTACACCGTCGAGGTCGTGGACAGGATGGGCGCCGACTCCTTCACCCCCGACTCCGGCGTGCTGCTGGCCAAGACCAAGAACGAGGACCGCGCGCCCTTCGAGTGGGTGGTCGACGCCAACCCGCAGGACATCGGCATGACCGACTACGTGCTGCCGGACGGCACCGCCGTGCCCATCACGATCGGCGACTACCGTCAGCTGTCGGACGCGCTGTTCCACGCGGGCACCGGCTCGGGCTCGGAGTTCGAGTACGTGGACCAGGCAAACCGGCTCCACTTCTACGTCCTGGACCTCAAGCGCGACCGCGAGGGCGTCCTGTCGTACACGGTGGCGATCCGCTCCCTGGACGGCGCCGGCCCGAACGGGCGCGGAGTGAGGCTGCTGCCGTCCGTCGGCGTCCCGAAGGGGAAGGAGCTGACGTCCTGCCGCTTCCCGCTGTTCAACACCGGCAGGGTCGCCCCGGCACGGGGGCAGCACCCCGAGGACGTGAGCGCCTACCTCAAGGGTGACGTCTACCGGCTGTCGGCGAGCGTCGAGGGCCGCGGCTGGACGGCCTCGCTGCCCAACGAGCTCGCGACCGCCGACTCAGGCGGGAACACCCTGGTCACCGTGAACGCGCTGCGCGCGGCGAAGGGCGGCCATCTCGCGAAGGTGACCCTCACCGCCACCTCGGAGAGCGACCCGTCCAAGAAGGCGAAGGCGACCTGCCTCGTGCTGGGACGTTAGCGCCGGGCCCGCGTCCCACCCGTCCCGTGCGGGGACCGGGGCGCGGGTCAACGCGTCGTCACCTCTGCTCGTGCCCGTGTGTGCCGTGCCCGTGCCTGTGAGTGCCGCGTGCCGTGCTCACGCCGAGGGTGGGACCGCGTGTCAGGACTCGGAGGCCGTCAGCAGGTGCCGGGCGGCGTCGCGCGCCTCGTCGATGCTCTCGTGGAACAGCTTCTCGACCTGCCGGGCCTGTTCGCTCAGGCGCTCAAGGCCGGGGAGGTCCAGCGTGTCCTCCGCGGTCTCGGCGACCAGCGCCTCGTAGCGCGGGGTCCGTTCCGCGAGTGTCCGCAGCTGCTGGTAGGCGCGGTAGACGCCGTCGGCCTTGCGCACCTGCCTGGCGTACTCCTCCAGCGCGCGGACCCGCCTGGTCAGCGAGATCTCGGCGGTCTCCAGGGCCTTCACGTAGGGGGCGAAGGACTCGGCCACCTCGGGTGGGGGTTCGCCGGGTACGAGCCGGTTGTGCTCGGCCCTCATGTCCGACAGGAGCACCAGTTTCCTCGCGATCTGCCAGGTCTGCTCGGGCAGGGTCACCGCGTTGTCGATGGTGTCGAGCAGGTTCGCCCTGTTGATCTCGGAGGTGAGGATCGACTCCTCGGCGTCCTGCGCGCGGCGGAGCAGGTCTCCGCAGTCACGGTCGAGGTCTTCCGGCAGGATGAACCGGTCCTTGTGCTCCATGGCCACCCGGACGCGCCGCCGTTCCCGCCGGCCCTCGGGATCGTCGCTCACACCGCGCAGCGTGGAGAAGACGACGAGGACGAGGACGGCGACGAAGCCTCCCGTAGGACTCAGGCTCGCCATGAGCAGCAGGAGGCCGGCGATCGCGACCAGCTTGACGGGGTCGGGTCCCCTGCGCCGGGGAGCCTGCCCCAGCCGGGCCGCGCGCAGCGCCTGCGGACTGGCGCGTAAGACCGAGGAGATCGGGGCCGGCAGGGCCGGATCGACCAGAAAATGCGGGGGACGTCTCCTCTGATCCACGCGACCTCCTTGTGGCGGGGAGTACAGGACCGGTCCTTCCACTGTCACCCATAAAGGGAGAAAAGGCGCACTTACCAATGCCAAACGAGGACATCGACGATTACGGATGCCGACGTCGGCAGTTAACGGTCCGGACGTAAGGCGATGTATAGACTCGAAGGCGATGAACGACTTCACGCGTTGGATCGATCTTGAAGGTGCCGTCAACGTCCGCGACCTCGGCGGGCTCGCCACGGTGGACGGCGGGACCACACGCTTCGGCCGGATCTACCGGTCCGACAACCTGCAGGGGCTGACCGGAAGAGACATCCGGCAACTCGTCACCGCTCTGAAGCTCCGCAACGTCGTCGACCTGCGCTCGGGTCCCGAGGTGCGTCTGGAGGGGCCGGGGCCGCTCACCAAGGTGCCGGAGGTGAACATCCACCACCACACCCTGTTCGCCGAGGGCGGCGTGTACACCGACGTCGAGGCCGACACCATCGAGGCCGACAAGGTGCTGCCCTGGACGGAGGAGCGGCTGGAGGAGGATCTCGCCGAGCTCCGGGTGACCGGGTTCTACTACGGCTACCTTCGCGACCGTCCCGACTCGGTCCTGGCCGCCCTGCGCGCCCTCGCCCTCGACGAGGGGGCCGCCATCGTCCACTGCGCGGCGGGCAAGGACCGCACGGGCGTCGTCTGCGCCCTCGCGCTGGAGGTCGCCGGCGCCACCCGCGAGGCGATCGTCGCCGACTACGTCGCCACGGGCGACCGCCTTGAGGGCATCCTGGCGCGGCTGCGCTCCAGCACCACCTACCGCGCCGACCTCGACACCCGCCCGGCAGACGACCACCGGCCGAGGTCGGAGTACATCGAGCGGTTCCTGAGCGTCCTCGACGACCGTTTCGGCGGACCGCTGGAGTGGCTCGCCTCCCACGGCTGGAGCGAGGGCGACTCGCGTCTCCTGCGCGCCCGCCTGCGCGACTGACGGTCAGGAACCGGAGGTTTCCAGAGTGACGACCCGGCGCTCGGCGGCCGAGCGCCGGGCGGCCTCCAGCACGGTGAGCGCCTCGACGACCTCTTCGGGGGCGACCGGTGGCGGGGCGCCCCGGGTGAGGCACGCCACCACGTCCCGGTAGAAGCCGGCGTAGGCGCCGGGCTCGGTGGGGACGGCACGGGCCTCCTCGCCGGGACCTCCGCCCTCCGCGCCGAGGGTGCCCCACCGCTCGGACGGCTCCTCGCCGAAGCCGGGGGAGGCGGGGGTCAGCCCGGCGCGCAACTGCTCCTCCTGCACGTCCAGGCCGTACTTCAGGTAGCCGGCCCGCGAGCCCAGCACCCGGAAACGAGGGCCCAGCCGGGGCGCGACCGCGCTCACCCACAGGTGGGAGCGGGCCCCGCTCGCGTGGGAGACGGCGATGAACGTGTCGTCGTCGGAGTTCACCCCGCGGCGGCGCACGTCGGACTCGGCGTAGACCTCGACGGCCGGACCGAGCAGCCGCAGGGCCTGGTCGACCAGGTGACTGCCGAGGTCGTACAGCAGTCCCGCGACCTCCTCGCTCCCGCCCGTCTCGCGCCAGCCGCCCTTCGGCACCGGCCGCCAGCGTTCGAAACGCGACTCGAACCGGCGCACCTCGCCCAGCGCGCCCTCGGCGACGAGGCGCTCGACGGTGCGGAAGTCGCCGTCCCAGCGCCGGTTCTGGAACACGGTCAGCATCAGGCCGAGATCGCCCGCCAGATCCGCCAGGCCGCGCGCCTGCGCGGTGGTCGCGGCCAGCGGCTTGTCCACCACCACGGGCAGGCCCGCCCTCAGCGCGGCCTGCGCGAGCGGGACGTGCGTACGGTTGGGGGAGGCGATCACGACCAGGTCGACGGAGTCCCACAGCTCGGCGGCGTCCCCGGTCGTCCGCGCGCCGTACTTCTCCGACACCTCGGCGGCCCGCCCGGGATCGCCGGTGACCACCGCGGACAGTCTCAGACCCGGCGTCGTGGAGATCAGCGGGGCATGGAAGAACGCCCCGGCCACGCCGTAGCCGACAAGGCCGACGCGCAGGTCGGTCATGGCGCGGCCGGCGGGTCGGCGGCCGGGGACGGGTGCCCGCTTTCGCGCCCGGCGAGGCCGGCGCGCGGGTCAGTCACCGCGCCGCTCGTCACGCTCGGCCAGGAACGCCTCGAACTGGGCGGCGAGTTCGTCGCCGGTCGGCATCTCCGAGGACTCGGCCATCAGGCTCTCGCGCTCGGAGCCCGCCGCGAACGCGTCGTACTGCTGCTCCAGGCCGGTGATGGCGGTGGACAGCTCCTGGGAGGCTTGGATCTGCTCGGCGATCTCGGCGTCGGTCTTCTCCGCGGCCTCGCGCAGGCTCTCCAGCGGGAACACCAGCCCGGTGCCCTTGGTGACCGCCTCCAGCGCGGTCACCGCGGCCGACGGGTATTCGGCCTGGGCGAGATAGTGCGGGACGTGCACGGCGTAGCCGAGGGCGTCGTGCCCCTTGGCGCCGAGCCGGAACTCGATCAGCGAGGCCACGCTGCCGGGCACCTGGACCTTGCCGAAGGCGCTGGTCTGGCCGGTGACCAGCTCGGGACGGCTGGCGTGGCCGGTGACGCCCAGCGGGCGGGTGTGCGGGACGGCCATCGGGATGCCGTGGGTGGTCACCAGCTTGCCGACCTTCAGCCGGGTGACCAGCGTGTCGACGGCCGCGGTGAACAGCTCCCACTCGCGGTCGGGCTCGGGGCCGCTGAGCAGCAGGAACGGGGTCCCCGTGGTGTCGTGGACCAGGTGGAGCACGAGCTCGGGGCTCTCCAGGGCGACCCAACGATCGGTGTCGAAGGTCATGGTGGGCCTGCGGGAGCGGTAGTCCAGCAGACGGTCCACGTCAAAGGTGGCCACGACCTGGTGCTCCAGCTCGTCGAGCAGGTGGGTGATGGCGAGTTTTCCGGCGCCGCCCGCGTCCACGAACCCGTCGAAGTGGTAGAGCAGCACCGGATCGGTCAGCTCAGGGACGTCTCCGCTGAGCCGGTAGAGATCCGTCGGGTCGAACACCGTTTCCAGCCTTTCGTCGGTCGTCTTTTCAGCTCAACCCGCTGGGGGGCCGCTGAATTCCGCCTGCTCTCGGCGATCACACGGCACCCTACCGGGGCGCGGTGGGTCACATGCAGCCTGACCCTGGGCATGAGGGGTTCGCAACTCGTCCGCCCCGGCCCGGCGAGCCGGGGCGGCTCCGAGCCCGCGTAGGAGCCGAGGTCGTGGCGGGCCGCACCGACGACGGGGGACGAACACCTGAAAATGATTCACGTGATGAATCAGAAGTCCACGATATCCAGGTGTTTCCTGATGTATAGGAAAACAAGCGCCCTTCGGCCATCCTTGGGGAGTGGGAACTACTACTACGCGTAGGTCAGACCTGTCTCTCCGCATCCCTCCGCTGCCCTGTCCCTTCCCCAGCGAGGTCAACCCTCACGTCGAGCGGGTCAACACCGAGACCCTCGACTGGCTGGTGGAAACGGGCATCCTGGAGGATCCCGAGACCGTCCAGCGCTACCGCCAGGCCAAGTACGGCTGGCTGGGAGCCCGCACGTATCCCTATGCCGAACACCACACGCTCCGCCTGGCGACCGACTGGTGCGTGTGGCTGTTCGCCTTCGACGACGCCTTCTGCGAGTCGGGCCGCGGCGCCGGTGAGATAAGCCGGGCCCTGCCCCGGCTGTTCACCGTCCTCGACGACCTTGAGGCCGGGCAGGAGGTCGACGACGTCTTCGCCAGGACGCTCCTGGAGATCAAGACCAGGATCTCCAGGTACGGCGACGACGACCAGCTCGACCGCTGGCGCGCCGTTACCAAGGACTACCTCTTCGCCCAGGTGTGGGAGGCCGCCAACCGCGAGGCCGACGTCGTGCCGCAGGTGGACGACTACATCTTCATGCGACGGCGCACCGGCGCCATGCTCACCGTATTCGCCCTCATCGACATCGCCAGCGGATGCAGCCTCACCCCCGAGGAGTGGCGCCACCCCGATGTCAAGGCGATCACCGAGAGCGCCAACGACGTCGTCGTCTGGGACAACGACCTCATCTCGTACGCCAAGGAGAGCGACGGCGCCAACTCGCGCAACAACCTCGTGAGCGTGCTCGCCAGGCACCGGGGCTACTCGCGGCAGCAGGCGATGGAGGCGATCGGCGCCATGCGCAACCGGGCGATCGCCGACATGGTGGCACTGCGCCCCTCGCTGGAGGCGCTCGGTTCCGAGGCGGTGCTCGCCTACGTGCGCGGTCTGGAGTTCTGGATCAGCGGCAGCGTCGACTACTCGCTGACCAGCTCCCGGTACACGTCCGCCTGGCAGGCCGAGGCGCCCGAGCCCTCCGCCCGATGACTCACCCCCGAACGATCTGACCGTCCTCGTGGTCTCCGAGCGCGAGGACGATCAGCTCCTCCAGGTTCAGCTTCTTGCCCTGGGCGAAGGCCTTCTCGTGAGCCTCCTCGCCGAGGATGCGCCTGCACTCCTTGACACAGCGGTCGTGCTCGGAGTTGAAGAACGGGGAGCCCAGCTGCGGCATCCCGAAGGTCCGCCAGTTGGCCTGGCCGCCGCCCATCAGCCGGGCCGCGAGCTCCGCCTGCCCGTCTTCCAGCGCCTGCTTGGCCACCACCTCGATCGCGAGGCCGATCCCGAGCACGTCGTGGAAGTAACGCTTGAGTCGCAGCGCCTCGCGCGCGTTCGACATGGCCTCGGGGGAGCGGCCCATCACCTGGTACACGCTGGCGAGCGCGTAGATGGCGTACGAGCGCAGCCACAGCTCGCCGCGCTGGGTGCAGACCGCGATGCAGTCGCGCAGCAGCACCTCGGCCTCGGCCGGCTCGTTCTGGATGAGCAGCACCATGGACAGCTCGACGATCGAGGGCAGCAGGCCCGGGTTGAGCTCGCGGCCGCTCTTGTGGAACTCGATCGCCACGCCCAGCAGCGCGCTCGCCTTCTGCAGGTCGTTCTGCAGGAACGCGGCCGTGCCGAGCATCTTGGTGGCGAGGATGACCGCGCCGGAGTCCCCGACCCTGACGGCGTCGGAGCTGCACTGCTCCGCGGCCTCGATGGCGCCGGTGATGTTTCCCTGCGCGCTGTTGATGTAGGACAGCACCCACAGCGCCTTGCACCGGTCGGGGCTCGGCTGGCGCGCCAGCTCCAGGGTCTTCTCCAGATAAAGCCTGCCCTCGCGGGCCAGCCCGCAGGCCACCCACATGAACCACAGCGAGGACAGAAGCTTCAGCCCCGCCTGCACCTCGCCGGGAGTGCGCAGGCAGTGGTCGAGCGCGACGCGGATGTTGTCGTGCTCGTGGCGCATCCTGACGTACCAGTAGACCTGACGGGCGCCCGACCAGGCGTCCTCGCTCCGCTTGGCCAGCTGCAGGTAGTAGTCGCGGTGCCTCTCCCTGATCACGGCGCTCTCGCCGAGCTTGTCCAGCCACTCCTCGCCGTACTGCCGCAGGGTGTCGATCAGCCGGTAGCGGTGTCCGGAGGGCGTGCCGTCGCTCAGCAGGATCGACTTCTCCACCAGGCTGGAGATGAGCTCCATGATGTCCTCGGAGGGGAGGTTGTCGCCCGAGCAGACATAGCGGGCGGCGTCGAGCTCGAAGTCCCCCGCGAAGACCGAGAGCCGCGCCCACAGCAGCCGTTCGGCCGGCTCGCACAGTTCGTGGCTCCAGCCGATCGCGGCCCGCAGTGTCTGGTGCCTGGGCAGCGCGGTGCGGCTCGCCCCCGCGAGCAGGCTGAACCGGTCGGCGAGCAGACCGAGGATCTGCTCCACCGACAGGGCGCGCATCCGGACCGCGGCGAGCTCGATGGCGAGCGGTATGCCGTCGAGCCGGCGGCAGAGCTCGGCCACCGGGCCGATGTTGCCCTCGTCCAGCATGAAGTTGGGCACCACCGCGCTCGCCCGCGTGACGAAGAGCTGAACCGCCTCGTTGGTGAAGACGTCCTCGCCCGAGGAGTCGCCGGGAACGGTGAGCGGCGGGATGGTGACCGTGTGCTCACCCCTGCAGTTCAGCGACTGACGGCTGGTCGCCAGGATGGTGAGCCCGCGGGCGCTGCCGAGCAGGTCCTCGAAGAGGGTGCCGCACGCGTCGACCAGGTGCTCGCACGTGTCGATGATCAGAAGGATCTCGCGGTCGCCCAGCCACTCGACCAGCGTCTCGTCCGCCGAGCGGGCGGACTGGTCGGCGATCCCGAGGGCCGAGGTGATCGTGTGACGGACCATCCCCGGGTCCTGGAGGCGGGCCAGGTCGGCGAACCAGACGCCGTCCTTGAAGTCACCCCGCATCTGGTGGGCGATCCGCAGGGCGGTGCGGGACTTGCCGACGCCCCCGATGCCGGTCACCGTGACCAGGCGGTGCTCGCCCAGCCGCTGCCTGAGTGTGGTGAGCAACCTGGTGCGCCCCACGAAGCTGGTCAGCTCGTTGGGCAGATTGCCGTCTCGCCGCCATCCTGCTGGCGTTGTCATGGCGCCTCACGGGGGGATAGCCGGAACCTGCCACCGCATCGTACCGTCTGGGCCTTGGCCTGTCCCCGTACAGCGCGGGCGCGGGCCCTCTCCGGACGCGGGGCGCGGGCTTTCCCGAGAAGGGGAGCGCGGGCCGCGAGGGTGGCTAGCATGGGGCTCGTGACAGTGCCCGAGCCCGATGACCTGCGCCCCGTCGACCTCGCCGACGACGGGCTGCCGATCCTGCCCGACCAGACCGTCGACGACACCGATCTCGGCTGGAACGAGTGGCGTGAGGCCGACGACGACGCCCGTCTGATCGAGGACCGTCCTCCCCACTGGTGACCTCTCCCGCGAGCCGGTCCCCGCGGCCGAGCCCCTTCGCGGGGCTCTCGTCGCGGGGGCCGGCCGGGAGGGCTTCGCGCGGCGGGAGGTCCCGCGGAAGACGCCCCCGCGCGTTCCGCTAGGAGACGACGTCCTTGGCGCGGAAACGGCGGAAGGCGAACGCGATCAGGATGGCCGAGTAGGTGACGGAGACGGCCACCCCCTTGAGCATGCCGTCATACTCCGGCTGGGGGGCGAGGGCGTCCAGCCACGCGGTGTTCCAGAACGTCGGCAGAAACTCCCTGAGCCCGCCGAGCGCCTCGACCGCCTGCAGGATGTTGCTCACGATCACCAGGCCGACCGCTCCGCCGACCGCTCCCAGCGGGGAGTCGGTGCTGACGGAGAGCAGGAAGGCCAGCGCCGCGACCACGAACTGGCTGACCAGGGCGTAGCCGATCACCACCGCGAACCTGGGCAGCACGTCCAGGGCGGCGATCGTCTCACCGGTCCCCGGCACCCGGACGTCGTTCCACCCGAAGGCGAGGGTCCCGGCGAGCAGGGCCATCACCGGCAGGCAGATCACCGCCGCCGCCGAGTAGCCCATCGCGACGATCAGCTTCTGGCGCAGCAGGCGGTCGCGCGGGATCGGTGCGGCGAGCAGATAGCGCAGTGACGACCAGCCGGCCTCGCTCGCCACGGTGTCACCGCAGAACAGCGCGACCGCGACGACCAGCAGGAAGCTCGCCGACACCGACAGGGCGAACGCCGCGAAGTTCAGCCCGCCCTCGGTGGCCAGGTCGGAGATGCGCAGCGTGGTGGTGGGCTGCCCGGATCCGGCGCCGAGCTTGAAGGCGATCACCAGGATCCACGGCAGCGCGAGCAACAGGCCGAACATCACCAGCGTGCGGCGCCGCTTGAACTGCCTGACGATCTCCACGGAGAGCGGCAGGGTGCGCCCCGGCGCGTACCCGCGCGCCGAACCGTTCTCCGCGACGCCGTTCCGCGGGGTCCCCGCCCGCGCGGGGCCGTCGCCCGCCGGGCCGGTCATGGTGCCACGAGCACCGTCGGTGTCGCTCACGCCTTCTCTCCGATCAGGTCCAGGAAGACGTCTTCCAGCCGGGTGCCGGAGCCGTTGACCGGGGTGCGGCTGCTCAGCAGTTCGGCCACGGTCCCGGCCGTGACGAGACGCCCGCGGTGCATGACCACCACGTGGCTGCAGGTCTGCTCCACCTCCGAGAGCAGGTGGCTGGAGACGATGACCGTACGTCCCCCTCCGGCGTAGCGGATCAGGACCTCGCGCATCTCGCGGATCTGGGGCGGGTCGAGACCGTTGGTGGGTTCGTCCAGGACGAGCAGGTCGGGCAGGCCGAGCATGGCCTGTGCGATGGCGAGACGCTGGCGCATGCCCTGGGAGTAGGTGCGGACCGCGCGGTCCAGGGCGTTGCCGAGCCCGGCGATCTCCAGGGCCTCGGCGAACCGGGCGTCCTCGACGGGGCGGCCGGTCGCCTTCCAGTACAGCTCCAGGTTGTCGCGGCCGTTGAGGTGCGGCAGGAAACCCGGCCCCTCGACGAACGAGCCGAGCCTGGACAGGACCGGGGCGCCGGGCACCACCCGATGGCCGAAGATCCGGATCTCGCCGCCGTCGGGCTTGATCAGGCCCATCAGCATGCGCAGGGTGGTGGTCTTGCCCGCCCCGTTGGGGCCGAGCAGGCCGAGCACCTGGCCGTGCTCGACGGTGAACGACAGGTCGTTCACCGCGAGCTCGCCGTTCCGGTACGCCTTGGTCAGGCCACCGATCCGCAGTGGCACGGAGTCGAGCTCGGGGTCGTGCTCGTCGGCGGCGCGGCGGCGTCCGGCGAGCAGCAGGACGGCCGCGACGACGAGGGAGAGCAGCGGCAGTGCCCAGATCCACCAGGCGGGGCCGGTCGAGGGGGTGCGCAGGGTGGCGTGGGTGGGGACGGTCACCTCCGGCGAGGCGAGGGCGACCGTGTGGACGGCCGGAGCCGCGGGGGTGCTGTAACCCAGGTCGGTGGTGGTGAACGCGACGCGCAGCCGGTGCCCGACGTCGAACCTGTGGTCGATGGCCGGCAGGGTCACCGTGGCCTCCCCCGAGCCGCCCTCGGGGATCGCGATCCTGATCGGGGCGACGAGCCCTTCCGGCAAAAGCGGTGCCTGGGTCGCGCCCGCGACGTCGTAGAGCTTGGCGAACAGCGTCACCTCGTCCGCCGCCCGCGCCTCACCGCTCCCGGTGCTGCTCTCAGTGTCGCTCTCCGGGCCGCTCCGAGTGCCGCTCTGTGGGCCGCCCTCCGCGACGTCACCGGCCGCGGGGGACCCGGAACGTTCGGGCGTCACCCGCACCCGTACGGTCGAGCTGCCGGTGACCTGGAGCGGGGTGGTGAGCGGGGCGGAGTCGAAGACGGCGCTCTGGCCCGCCATGTCGATCGACAGGTTCGCGGTGGCGGCGCCGCCGAGACCGCCGAAGCCGGGGACCGCGGAGATCGAGGCGGGGGAACCGCCCGGCGGGTTCGCGACCTGCTGCTCGGGGCCGCTGAGCGGCACGGAGGTCTGGCCGGTGCCGCTCAGCCCGGGGTAGCCGTCGGCGACGGCGTGCAACTGGACCGGGCGACGGGTGCCCGGGTCGCGCCCGCCGTCGCGGGTGACGGTGAAGGCGCCCTCCTGCCCGGCCGTCTCGCTCTCCTTCAGGTGGCGGTCGAACCAGCCGAGCGTCTTCTCGTGCAGCCAGTCGACCTCGCCGTTGCCGCCGTCGTGGCCGCCGTCGAACCAGGCGACCTCCACCGGGGCGCCGGTGGCGGCGATCGCCCTGGCGTTGGCGTCGGCCTGCCCCAGGGTGAACAGCGAGTCGCGCTGTCCCTGGAGCAGCAGCGTGGGGACCTTGATCCTGCCGGGTACCGAGATCGGGCTCGACCTGCGCAGTGTCTCCACCGCGTCCGCCGTCGCCCGTCCGCTTTCTGCCACCTTCTGGTACATGTCACAGATCTCCGGCAGGAACCGGCCGCACCGGACCTCCTCCGCGGTGAGCGGCCTGGGCTGGGCGGGCGGCGACCCGTTCCCGGCTTCCGCGTCCTCCTCGCCTCCCCCGGCTCCCGCGCCGGTCTGGCCGAGGGCGGCCAGACCGGCCGCGCCCGGGGTGGGACCGCCCCGGCTGAAGAACAGCCCGGCCCACATGCGCTTGAACACCCCGCTCTCCGGGCCCTGCCCGGTGGCGTTCGGGAACAGCGCGTCGGCCAGGTCGTACCAGGTGATCTGCGGGACGATCGCGTCGATCCTGGGGTCGTGGGCGGCGGCCATCAGGGAGATCGCCCCGCCGTAGGAGCTGCCCGCGATGCCCACCCGAGGGTCGCCCGCCGCGTCGAGCCGGACCTCGGGCCGCTTGGCGACCCAGTCGACCAGCTGGCGCACGTCCTTGACCTCGTAGTCGGGGGAGTTCAACGCGATCTGTCCCGAGGAGCGGCCGAAGCCGCGCGCCGACCAGGTCAGCACGGCGTAACCCTCCTGCGCCAGCCGTACGGCGGCGTCCCGCACGCTCAGCTTGCTGCCGCCGAACCCGTGCGCGAGCAGCACCGCAGGGGCCCTGCCGCCGCCGGCGGGAGGGAAGAAGCTCGTGTCCAGCGTGACCCGCTGGTCGTCCTCCGGCCCGTCGAGCACTGTGATCATCTGGTCCTGGGCCCGTACGCCGGGAGCGGACGGCCACACCAGCCAGGCCGCGGCGCCGACGACCAGCACGACGATCGCAGCGATCCCCGAGATGCGGATGGTCCGTTTTCCCCCACGTTGCATGACGAGAGCCTACTGATTGCAGCTGAAAGGCTCCTGAGACCGTTCTCAGGAGCGTTCCGGCAGTCATTCGCCGACCGGTTCGGTCGCCGGTCGTCGCGGCGGGGACGAACATGGGTGATCCACCCACGTGGAGCAGGGGAGGCGTCCCGATCCTCAGGGTTGTCCCCGATTGCGGACCGAGGTGAAGGAGCGGCATCATTTCGACGCGTGAAGCCAGTAGAGAGCCTTCGAAGAAGAGCCACTCCCGTGATCGAGTGGGCTCTGCCGTATTGGACGCGCGGGGAGGCCGGCAGGGAGACCCCGGAGGATCTGTTCAGGGTCCTCTACCTCGGGTGGCTGGTGGCTTTCTCGTTCAAGGTGCTCGGAGCGTCCTGGGACGTCTCCTGGCACTTCAAGTGGCTTCGCGACGACCTGGCGCCGCCGCACCTGCTCAACAGCGTCGGCACCGCTCTCGCCCTCGCTCTCACGATCATCCACATCTACACCGGCTACGGCGTGGACAAACTCGCGCAGCGTCTCATCGCCTGGGGCACGGGCATCTTCCTGGTCGCCGTCCCGCTGGACCTGATCAACCACCGGATCAACGGGCTCGACATCACCTCGTGGAGCCCGTCCCACCTCATGCTCTACATCGGCACGCTTTTCATGATCTGCGGCGTCATCCGGGGCTGGTTCGTGCGGGCGCTCCCGGGACGGACGCGCACGCTGGTCCTCGGCGGGCTCTTCGTGTTCCTCTTCGAGAACGTCTGGTTCCCGGCCCAGCACCAGGAGTACGGCGTGTACGCCATCTCGGCCTGGGACCGGGGGGCGCCCGAGGCCGAGCCGATCCTGATCAAGTTCGCCGCCGACCAGATCGGCCTGCCGGTGACCGACAGGGCCGTGGCGCTCCACTTCGCGCTGCCCGTGCCCGACCAGCTCTACCCGCTCTACGCGGCGATCGCCGCCGTCCTGGTGGCCGTCTACGCCCGCGCGATGATCGGCCGGATGTTCTCGGCCACCGCCGTGATCGGCGCCTACGTCGTCTTCCGTACGCTGATCTGGCCGCTCCTCGCCGCGGCCGACTTCCCGCGCTCGGCGATCCCGGTCTTCCTCATCGCCGGGGCGCTCGCCGTCGACCTGGCGTTCCTGATCAGGAATCCCGTGGTCAGGGCGCTGGTCGGATCCCTCGGCGCCACCCTCCTGATCGACCAGGCACTGCGCTTCCAGCACGCGATGTTCATGGCGCCGCCGCTGGTGCCCCCCACGACCATGGTGATCGGGGGGGCGGGACTCGCGGTCCTGTGGCTGGCCGCAGAGTGGTCCTTCGGCCGCCACACGCTGCGGGCTCAGGACAGGGAGGCAGTGGTCAGCGCGACCGCGACCCCGTAGGCGAGCCCCATCACGGCGATCTCGGCGGCCGCCCACGCGACGACCGCCGTCGCCCGCCTCTCGGCGATGTGCGGCAGCAGGCGGAAGCGGATGTGGGCGGCGAACGGGATCAGCAGTGCCACGCACGCGACCTTGGCCAGCACCAGCAGGCCGTACTCACTGGTCAGGAGAGCCCCGGGGAGTTCCACCCCGGGGGTGAGGGCCATCGTGGCCAGGCCGTTCACCAGGCCGGAGGCACTGACCACGACGAGTGCGAGGGTCGCGAGCCTGGAGAACGCGGGCAGCACCCGCGCCAGCAGCTCCCGGTCCCCGGTGACCAGCAGGATGATCGTGAGCAGGCCGCCGGTCCACGCCGCCGAGCCCATCACGTGCAGCTCCATCGAGATCATGATGGGGTCGTGCCAGAGCGAGTCGACCGCGTGGCCGGTGACCGGGATCGGCAGCAGCCCGAAGAAGGCGATCACGATCCGCAGCTCGGCGGGGACCTTCTCGCCGTACCGCACGGCCAGCAGCCCGATCCCGGCGTAGGACAGCGCGCAGGCGGCGCTGAAGAGCATGCCCTGCCCGGCGCCGACGCTGTCGACGTACTCGGCGATCATGCCGGGGGTGGGGACCAGGCCGGGGTTCAGCTCGGCCGTCTGGAAGACGATCACGACCAGCGCCAGCAGTGCCCAGGCCCAGGCGAAGGTCACGGCCGTCGGCCGGGCCCGGCGCATCACCGGCTCCGTGCGGTCGGGGTCGTCGAACCCGAGCAGCTTCGGCAGCAGGCTGAGCCCGACCACCGCCACCGCGGCGAGGTCCAGCAGCACCCGCAGCACCGGCAGCCCGTACTCCACCAGCGGTCCGGGAATGGCGATCCCCGGCACCGCCTCCTGGCGGGAGAGCGCCGTCGCGGTCAGCACGGCCACCAGGGCTCCGGAGACGAGCCCGCCGACGACCAGCCTCCTGGCGGTGCCGGCCTCGGCGGCAGGCTCGGCGGTCAGGGTCATCCCGCGCCCCCCTGCTCCTTCGTGCGGCGCATCGCCACGACGGTGGCCCCGCCCAGCAGGACGATGGAGCCCGCGATCCACAGCACGGCCATCCCGGCACCGCCGTTCTGCGCGGCCTCGGCGGCCTGGGCGCCCAGATCGGGTTCCTGCGGCGCGGCGGCGGAGGCGACGGGGGCGGCCGGGGTGGCGGCGGCCGGATCGGCGGAGGACTGGGCGGACGCGCCGGGGCCGGGGGCGGTGAGGGTGAAGGTGATCTTGCTGGAGACCGGGTGGCCGTCGGAGGAGAGGATCCGGTAGCCCACCGCGTACTCCCCGGCGGAGCCGAGGGGTTTCACACCGACGCTCACCTTCGCCCTGTCGACGGTCGTCTTGCCCTCCTCCCAGCGCGTGCCGTCCGGGCCGATCACGCTGATCTGCGCGAAGCCCTGCCGGACGGGCTGGTCGAAGGTGAGTGTGATCTTCTCAGGACCGGTGGCCAGCTCGGTACCGTCCTTGGGGTCGCTGCTGATCAGCACGTTGTGGGCCTGTGCCGGGACGCCCGCGCCGAGCAGCGCGGCGGACGCGAGCAGCAGGACCGTGAGTAGCCGCCTCACCGGTCGTGGCCTTCCTTTGGGGTCGTCATGACGAATGACATGCTCCCACCCCGGCCTCCCGCCCGGGAATCGCGCTCGCGCGTCTCATCTCGTCCGTCCATCCGTGCCCGTGCCCCGGTGAGGGGGCCCGTGCGCCGGCGGACGGGCCGATTCCGGCGCTCCGGCCACCGAGGGGGAACGACGGGGGCGATGGGGGCCGGCGAGGGCTGACGGGAACCGCTGGAGGCGGACGGGACCGGCAGGGACCGATGGGGGACCGGCGGGGGCCGATGGAGACAGGGAAGGCCCGGGAACATCCCGGCGGAGAGCAGGAGCCCGGCGGGACGGAGTCAATGACTAAGAGGATGACAAATTTTCAAAGAATGAAGAATAGGTCGATTTATCTGGTAAAAGCCCTGGAGAGATATTTTGTTTAGTTTTATCGGACTGTAAAACAACCGTGAAACCTTGACGAATTCGGCGCGTGATCCTTAGCCTCACTCCAAGCGACGCCACCGATTCGCCGCGCTCGTGCACGGCGAAGAAGTCGCCGTGCCCTCGCACGGTGTGAAGGCGTGACATGTGGTCGGGACACGTCACGCCGGGCGTTCGCGCATCTCGGTGTCGGAGCCGTATTCCGTGCCGCGCAAGTCCTCAACGCCATCGGATCCGCGCGTCCCCTCGGGGCCGGGCCGATCCGGTCGGTCGTCATGGGATCCCCCATTCGGGAGATGCCATTTTCCGCCGTAAGGGAACGCGCCCGGGTTCCCCTCCCGACAGTACGGAGGCGTCGTGACGCGCACCGGCCTCTCGCCGGACAAGAAGGCGGTATCCGCCCGCGCCGGTGTCGAATCAGGCCCTTTCCAATGGAACGCCCCGGCCAGGCGCGAGACGCCCGAGCGCATACCCGTCGTCGGCACCCCGCCGGCGAAACGGCGGGGGAGAAGTCATCACAGGGAGCCGCGGGGGTCGTTCGAGGCCGCCGCGACAGGCCGGACGGAAGGCGCCTGAAATGTCGATGTCGCAGGTGAACGGATGGAACAGGGCGCCCCACGAGGGCGTCGGCGAAGAGAACGGCCGGACCCGATGACGGCCGGCCTCGCGCGGCTGAGCGCGACGTCCGTGGAGTTCACCGGCGTACGGGGCGGTGAGGCGCCGTTCAGCTGGGGCCAGCTCGCCATCTGGCGGCTCACCCGGTGGCTGGACGACGACGACCCCTACTTCAACATGCCCTGGGTGCTGCCCGTCTACGGCAGACGCGACCTCGACACCGTCCTGCGGGCGCTGCGCGTGCTCGTCGAGCGGCACGAGACGCTGAGGACGACGTTCGAAGAGACGCCCGGCGGGCTGGTCCAGCGCGTGGCATGCGAGGGCCGCTTCACCGTCGAGGTGTACGACGCGGAAGGCGCCAAACCGACCACCGCGGCGCGGGAGATCTCCACCAGGCTGGCGGCCACCGCGTTCGACTACGCGAGCGAGCTGCCGTTCCGATGCGCCGTCGTGACCGTCGACGGCCGCCCGAGGGCGATGGCCCTCACCCTGTCCCACCTGGCCGTGGACGGCGGGGCACTGGACGTGCTGGCGCGCGACTGGCGGGACCTGCTCGCCGGTGGCGAGCCGCCCGCGCCCGCCTGGCAGCCGATGGACCAGGCCGCCTTCGAGCGCGAAGGTCCTGGCGCCGCCCGAGGCGAGCGGACGCTGCGCCACTGGCGCGCGGTCCTGGAGAGGGCCCCGCTGAGCATGTTCGACTTCCCCCGTACGACGCCGGAGGAACCGAGGTTCGTCAAGGTCGGCATGGAGTCGGCCGCCACCGCGGCGGCGGCCGAGGTGCTGGCGGCGCGCTGGTCGATCAGCACGGCCAGCGTGCTGACCACGGCGAGCGCCGTGCTGCTGGGCACGCTCACCGGCCACGACGAGGTGGTCATGCAGCTCGTCGTGGCCAACCGGCACGATCCCCGCGTCGCGGCGATGGCGGGCAGCGCCGTGCAGGACGGGATCTTCGTCCTGGACCTGCCGGGGGGCACGTTCGCCGACGCCGCCCGTGCCGGGCACCGGCAGGCGCTGACCGCCTACCGGAACGCGCAGTACCACCCGTACCGGATGATGGCGCTGCGCGAGGAGGTCGGCCGCGAGCGCGGCGGACCCGTCGACCTGTCGGCCTACTTCAACGACACGCGGACCGTCGGCCACTGGCCCCACCTGCCCGCGGTGGAGCCACCGGGCGACCCCGCCGCGATCGCCACGCTCACCGAGCGGACCAGGACCTTCCACGTCGGATCCTGGCCCGAGGTGGACGCCACGGCCCTGTTCGCCACCGGCACCGCCACCAACACCTGCGAGCTGTACCTGACGGCCGACACCGCCTACCTGCCGCGTCCCACGGCCTACGCGCTGCTGCGCGGGGTGGAGAGTCTGCTGGTCGCCTCGGTGGCCGGGGACGTCCCGCTCGGCGAGGTCGCCGGACTGTGCGGCATCGTCCCGGTCGAGCGACCCTCCGTCCACGGCCAGAACGGTTCCTCCGCCGGTTCACCGGGCGGCGGCGGGGCGCGGGCCGTCCAGGATCTCGGCGCGCAGGGTGTGCGGGAGGTGGCCGGTGGTCACGTCTGACCACCGGGCGGGGCCCGACGGCCGTGCCGCGCTGCTCGAACGACTGGCGCGCCTCCCCGAGGCGCAGCGCGCCGCGCTGCTGAGCAGGATGCGGGAACGGGACGGGGAAGGCGGCGGGCAGTGGCCGCTGTCGTTCGGGCAGGAGCGTCTGTGGTTCCTCGGCAGGTTCGACCCCGGCGACACCACCTACCACACCCCCTGGTGCGTGCGCCTGCGCGGTCCCGTCGACGCGGAGGCGATCGCCGCCGCCTTCACCCGGGTGGCCGAGCGGCACCACGTGCTGCGCACCCGGTTCCGGCTGGCCGGTGACCGTCCCGTCCAGGTCGTCGTACCGTCCCGGCCGGTACCGGTGGAGCGGGTGGACGTCACCGGCGATCCGGCTCCGGTCGTGGTGGATCTCATCAACAGGCCCTTCGACCTCGAACACGGCCCGCCGCTGCGCGTGGCGCTGCTGCGACTGGGCGAGCAGGACTTCCTGCTCTGCATCGTCCTGCACCACATCGTCGTCGACGGCTGGTCGCTCGACGTCCTGATGCGGGAGGTGGCCGAGTGCTACGCCGCGCACCGCGAGGGCAGGCCGCCAGGGCTGCCGGAGCTCCCGGCGCAGTACCCGCAGATCGCCGAGGAGCAGAGGCGCCGCGCCGAGTCGGACGAGGACGCCTCAAGCCTCGGCCACTGGACGAGGACGCTCGCCGGGGCGCCCGCCCTCGACCTTCCCGCCGACCACCCCCGCCCGGCCCGCTGGAGCGGACGCGGAGGTCAGGAGAGCCTGCTCGTTCCCGAAGAGGCGATCGCCCGGCTGGAGAACGTCGCCAGGGGGATGCGCTGCACGCTCTTCATGGCGCTGCTCGCCGCCTACCAGGCGACCCTCGGGCTGGCCTCCGGGCGAGAGGACCTGTGCGTCGGGGTACCGGTCGCGGGAAGGGACCGGCCGGAGATCGAGCCGCTGATCGGCTACTTCGCCACCACGCTCGTGCTCCGCGCCGACCTGTCCGGCGATCCCACCTTCCGCGAGCTGCTCAAACGCACCCGCACCGCGCTCTTCGGGGGACTGCGGCACGCCGACACGCCGTTCGAACGGATCCTCGGCGCGCTGCGCCTGCCCCGCGACCTGAGCAGGCCGCCGCTCTTCCAGGCCATGTTCAACCTGCACAACCTGCCCAAGGGGGACCTGCTGCGGAACACGATGGGTGATTTGTCGGTCGAGGTCTATCCCGCCCCCGCGGCGGGGCGCACCAAGGCCGAGGTGTCCGTGGACGCCTGGCGGGGCCCCGAAGGTCTCGGCGGCGTCCTCGACTACAGCAGCGACCTGTTCTCCGCCGGAACCGCTCGGCGCCTCATCCGGACCTTCACCGACGTGGTGGAGCGCGCCGGAGCCGACCCGGACCTCCGGCTGTCCGACCTGAGAGGTGTACAACCGTGGTGACGACCCTGGAACCGGCGCGTGAACCGCTGGAGACGACGCCCGACGCGGTGGCGGTGAGCGGACCCGGAGGCACGCTGACCTACCGGGAGCTGTACCGGCGGGTCGACGACCTCGCCGCGACACTCCGCGGGCAGGGGGTGGGCCCCGAGGTTCCGGTCGGACTGTGCATGGAACGCACCACGGGGATGGTCGTCGCGGTCCTGGCGGTCTGGGCCGCCGGCGGCGCGTACGTCCCGCTCGATCCCGCCTTCCCCGAGGAGAGGCTGCGGCTCATGCGCGAGGACGCCGGGATCGAGCTGGTGCTGACCCAGTCCGGGGTGGACCGGCGCCTGCTCGCGGACGTCCCCAGGACGCTTCTCCTCACCCCCGGCGGCACCCCCGACGGCGCCGTTTCCCCGCCGTCCCGGTTCACTCCCGACGATGCTGTCTCCTCGGCGTCCCGGCGCGCCCTCGATGGCACGGTCCCACCGCTCCCCGCGCTCGTTCCCGACGGTGCCGCACTCCCCGGGCCGGGCGGGAGCGACTCGCAGCCGCTCCCGCCCGCCCTCGGAGACGACACCGCCCCGGCCCGCCGCCGCGACATTCCGGGAGGGCCGGGAAGCGGTCTGGCGTACGTGATCTACACCTCGGGCTCCACCGGGCGGCCCAAGGGCGTGGAGGTGCCGCGCCGCGCGGTGGAGAATCTCCTCGGGGCGTTCTCCGGCAGGCTGGGACTCACCCCGGAAGACCGCTGGCTCGCCGTGACCACCCTGTCGTTCGACATCTCCGTGCTGGAACTGCTGCTGCCCCTGGCGTGCGGGGCGCGGATCGTCGTGGCCTCGGCGCGGGAGGCCGCCGACGGCGCGGCGCTGCGGGCGCTGGCGGTCGCGGAGGGGATCACGGTCCTGCAGGCCACCCCGGCGACCTGGCGCATCCTGCTGGAGGCGGGCGGCGTACCGGAGACGATCCGCACCCGGCTCTGCGGGGGAGAGGCGCTGCCGCGCGACCTCGCCGACGCGCTCCTCGCCCCGGGGACGAGCCTGTGGAACGTGTACGGGCCGACCGAGACGACCGTGTGGTCCACCGCCGGGACCGTCGCGCCCTCCCCCACGGGGATCGGCCTGGGAGAGCCGATCTCCGAGACGTCCCTGTACGTCCTCGACGACGGCGGCCTGCCGGTCGCGGACGGTGCGGCGGGGGAACTGCACATCGGCGGGGACGGGGTGGCCCGCGGCTACCGGGGCATGCCCGCGCTGACCGCCACCCGCTTCCTGCCCGACCCCTTCACGAGCCGTCCGGGAGCGCGCATGTACGCGACCGGCGACCTCGTCAGGCGCGCCCCGGACGGCCGCCTCGAATACCTGGGCCGCGCCGACAGACAGGTCAAGATCCGCGGGTTCCGCATCGAGCTGGACGAGATCGAGACCGTCCTGCGCTCGGCCGACCAGGTTCGCCAGGCCGCCGTCGGCGCCTGCGAGGGACCCGACGGCCTGCCCGCTCTGGTGGCGTACGTGGTCCCCGCGGCGGGGTCGGCGACGGCGGGGCTGTGGGAGGCGCTGCGCGAAAGGCTCAGGTCGAGCCTGCCCGACTACATGGTTCCGGCGCAGCTCGTCACGCTCGACGCCCTGCCGCTCACCCCCAACGGCAAACTCGACCGCGCGGCCCTGCCGGTACCCGTCGGCGCGCCGGTGAGGACGGTCCCCTACCGGCCGCCGTCGACGGCGGCGGAGGACGAGCTCGCCGCCATCTGGGCGGAGGTGCTGGGAATCGACGAGCCGATCGGGGTCGACGACGACTTCTTCGAGCTGGGCGGCCACTCGCTGATGGCCGCCCAGATCGTCGCGAGGGTCCAGGCGCGCTTCGGCGCCGCCGTGCCGCTTCCGGCCCTCTTCGAGGACCCGACCGTCGCGGGGCTCGCCAGGCGGCTGGACCGTCTGGACGACGACCTGGACCTCGCCGAGGTCGCCGCGCTGCGCGAGCGGCTCGACGGCCTCGACGCCGAGGAACTCGCGGCGATCTTCGACGAACTGGCGCCGGGCGCATGAGGGCGCCCCTGTCCCCGGCGCAGGAGCGGCTCTGGCTCCTGCAGCGCCTCGACCCGGGCAACGCCTCCTACAACGTGTATCTCGTACGCCTGCTCGGCGGCACCCTCGTCCCGGCCGCGCTGACCCGGGCGTTCACCGACCTGCTGGCCCGCCACGAGAGCCTGCGCACCAGGTTCGCCGAGGAGGAGGGCGTGCCCTGGGCCGTGGTGGAGGAGGCGTCGGCACCCCGGATCGAATGGCTGGACTCCGGCGGCCGCGAGGAGGCGGAACGCCTGGTCACCGAGCGGGCCAACACGCCGTTCGACCTGGAGGCGGCACCGCCGCTGCGCGTCGCGGTGATCCGGGTCGCCGAGGACGAGCACGTGCTCTGCCTCACCATGCACCACATCATCGCGGACGGCTGGTCACTCAACGTCATCCTCGACGACCTGGCCGACTGCTACGCCGCCCGCCTGTCGGGGGAGGAGCCCCGGCTGCGCCCGCTGCCCGTCCAGGCGGGCGACTACGCGCGATGGCACCGGCGCAGGGCCGAGCGGGCCGTGCCGTACTGGCGGGAGAAACTCGCGGAACCGCCACCGGCCGAGCTGCCGTTCCGCCGCCAGGGGAAGGCGAGCGGGCAGGGGGAGGTCCAGCGCGTCCTGCTGCCCCCCGCCGCCGCGCGGAGGCTGGAGCGGCTCGCCGCCGAGCACCGCACCACCCTGTTCACGGTGCTCGTCGCCGCCTACCAGACGCTGCTGCTGCGGCACACCGGGCAGAGCGACCTCCTGGTCGGCACCGTCGTCGCCGGCCGGGACCGGGTCGAGCTGGAGCCGATGGTCGGCTACGTCTCCCAGACGGTGATCCTCCGCGGTGACCTGTCGGGCGACCCGCCGTTCACCGGACTGATCGGCCGTACCCGCGGCGAGGTCTTCGGCGCGCTGGGCAACCCCGCGGTCCCCTTCGAGCAGCTCAGCCATCCCGCCGAGTCGCTGCTGCCCTCCATGCTCATCCTGCACACCCAGGACGCCAACCCGCGCAGGACGTTCGGCGACCTGAAGGTGGCCGACCTCGACGCCGGATTCCACCAGGCCAAGGTGGACCTCCTCGTCGAGGCCTGGTCCGGTGAGGACGGGCTCGACCTGTCCTTCTGCCACGACACGGGCCTGTTCGAGACCGGGGAGGTCGGCCGGCTGGCCGCGAGGTTCGCCCTCCTCCTCGAATCCGTCGCGGCCGCCCCCGGCACCCCGCTCTCCGCCCTGCCGATCTGGACCGACGCCGACCACGCCGAGATCCGCGCCCTGTCCGCCGGGCCGGTCCCGGACATCGACCGTGCGGCGAACACCGGTCCCGTCTCGACCGTCTCGGACCCCGTCTCGGGTTCCGTCTCGGGTTCCGCCTCGGAGGCCGGTCTGGTTCCCGGGATGATCCTGGAGGCCGCGCGGCGGGCACCGGACGCCGTCGCCGTGGTCTGCGGGAAACAGAGCGTCACCTACGGCGAGCTGCTCGCCCGCGCGGGCGCGCTCGCCGAGGTCCTGCGCGAGGGCGGCGTGCGGCGGGGGGACGTCGTCGGGGTCTGCCTGCCCCGCTCGGTCGACGCGATCACCGCGCTGCTCGCCGTCTGGTGGGCCGGGGCCGCCTACCTGCCGTTCGACCCGGAGGTCCCCGACGAGCGGCTGGCCTTCTCGATGGCGGACAGCTCGGCCACCCGCCTGATCACCCTGCGCGAACCGCCACCGGGCCGCGTCGCCGTCGCCCCCACGACCTCTCCGAGCCATGGAGGCCTCGGAGAAGTCATCGACCTCCCCGCGCCGTGGGACGCCGCGTACGTCATCACCACCTCCGGATCCACCGGCGTGCCCAAGGGGGTGCTGGTGGAGCACGGCGCGGTGGCCGCGCGGGTGCGCTGGATGCGCGAGGACTACGGCCTCACCCCGGCCGACCGGGTCGTCCAGTTCGCCTCGCTCGGCTTCGACGCCCACGTCGAGGAGGTCTTCCCCACGCTGGCGGCGGGAGCCACGCTGGTGCTCCTGCCGGAGGGCGCGGTGTCGCTGCCCGCCCTGCTCGCCTCCCCCGAGGGAGCGGCGGTCACCGTACTCGACCTGCCGACCGCCTACTGGCACTCGCTGACCGAGGACCCGAGGGAGACCGCGTGGCCGTCCTCGCTCCGCCTGGTGATCCTCGGTGGCGAGCAGGTCTCGGCGGCGGCGGTGGAGCGCTGGCGGGGTCTGCTCGGCGACCGTGTCCGGCTGGTCAACACCTACGGCCCGACCGAGGCGACGGTGATCGCCACCGCCGCCGACCTGGGGGCGGGGGACGTCGCGGGACGCCCTCCGATCGGCCGCCCGATCGGCGGGACCGTCGTCCACGTGCTCGACGGCAGGGGAGACCCCCTTCCGCCCGGCGCGACCGGGGAACTGGTCATCGGCGGAGCCGGAGTGGCCCGGGGCTACCTCGGCAGGCCGGCGCTCACCGCCGCCGCCTTCGTCCCCGACCCGTACGGCGCCCCGGGAGCGCGCCGCTACCGAAGCGGCGACCGGGCGCGCTGGCGCTCCGACGGGCGGCTGGAGTTCCTCGGGCGGCTGGACGCCCAGCTGAAGATCAGGGGGTTCCGGATCGAGCCGGGCGAGGTGGAGAGCCGCCTGCTCGCCCACCCCGGGGTGCGGCAGGCCTTCGTCACCGGCAGGGGGGAGGAGCTCGTCGCGTACGTCACGGGCACCGCGGGCCCGGCCGCCCTCAGGGAGCACCTGGAGCGGTCGCTCCCGCGGCAGCTCGTCCCCACGGCATGGGTGACGCTGGACGCGCTTCCCCTCACCTCGGGCGGCAAGGTCGACGCCGCCGCGCTCCCCGAACCGTCCGCCGCCCTCCCCGCCACGCGCCGCGTCGCGCCGCGTACGGACGCGGAGAGGCTGGTCGCCGAGATCTGGGAGGAACTGCTCGGCACGGGGCCGGTCGGCGTCCTCGACGACTTCTTCGCGCTGGGCGGGCACTCCCTGCTGGCGACCCGGGTGGGGGCGCGGATCAGGCGGGACACCGGGGTCGAGGTCCCGATCCGGACGATCTTCGCCAAGAGTACCGTCGCCTCCCTCGCCGAGGCGCTGGAGGAACTGCTGATCGAGGAACTGGACGCCCTGACCGAGGAGGAGGCGCTGGAGTTGCTCACGGGCACCGACCGTTCCTGAGCCCTTCTCCGGGCGCTCCGCTTCTTCGCCCCGGTTCCCCCGTGGGGACGCCTCCCGGCCTCTCCGGCTTTCCGCCACCGGGAGGCCGTCACCCGGTGCCACCGGGAGGCGTTGAGCCTCAGGACGGCGATCCGTTTCGCGGAGATATCGATCTGTGAGGATGTCGAGACGGGAAACGCTGGACCGCGTAGGCGCCGAGCCGTGAGGATGTCGAACCACGAAGATGCCGAGGCCCACGAAGAGCCGAGCCGCGGAGATGCGAGGTTCCATGAGCGTCGCCCAGCCTGTCCCCGACCCGCGGGCGGCGCTCGCCGAGCCGACCCGCAGGGTGGGGCCCTGGTGGGTGGCCGGCATCTCGCTCGCCAACCTCGCGCTCTGGATGGCCTACTTCGGGCCGCTCCAGGTGCTGTTGCCCTCGCAGGTGGCGGCGATCGACCCGGCGGGCAAGGAAGGGTCGCTGGCACTGGTGACCGGGGTGGGGGCCGCCGTCGCGATGCTGTTCAACCCCGTCGCCGGAGCGCTGTCGGATCGTACGGCGGGGCGTTTCGGGCGCAGGCATCCGTGGTCGCTGGGCGGGGCGCTGGCCGGTGCGGGGGCGCTGGTCCTGCTGGCGGGCCAGGGCTCGATCCTCGGTGTGACGGCCGGCTGGTGTCTCGCGCAGGCCGGGCTCAACGCGATGCAGGCCGCGCTCGGTGCCGGGGTGCCCGACCACGTACCGGTCGGTCAGCGAGGTGAGGTCTCGGGCTGGATCGGGATTCCCCAGTCGCTCGGGGTGGTGTTCGCCGTGGTCCTGGTCACCATGGTCGCCACCACCATCGAATCCGGATATTTCTTGATAGCGGCGCTGATCCCGCTCTGCGTGCTCCCCTTCGTCCTCACCACCACCGACCCCCGCCTGACGGACAGGCCGCCCTTCGACCTCGGAGCCTTCCTGAAGGGGTTCTGGATCAGCCCTCGCACCCACCCCGACTTCTTCTGGGCCTGGCTGACCCGCTTCCTGATGCAGCTGGGCAACGCCGTCGCCACGCTCTACCTGCTGTACTTCCTCGCCGACGCGGTCGGCTACGAGAGGCTCTTCCCCGGTGAGAAGGCCGAGGACGGTCTGCTCGTGCTGATCCTGATCTACACCGTGGCCGTCGTGCTCACCACCGTCGTCGCGGGCGTCGTCTCCGACAGGCTCGGCCGCCGCAGGGCGCTCGTCACGATCTCCGGCCTGATCAGCGTCATCCCCGCGGTGATGCTCGCCTTCTGGCCGCACTGGCAGGTCGCGACGGTCGGCGCCGCGATCATGGGGATCGGCTTCGGCATCTACCTCTCGGTCGACAACGCCCTCGTCACCCAGGTCCTGCCCGCCGCCGAGGGGCGTGCCAAGGACCTCGGCGTCATCAACATCGCCAACTCCGGCCCCCAGGTGCTCGGCCCCGCCATCGCCGGTCCGATCGTGGCAGGTCTCGGCGGTTATCCCGTCCTCTACATGACCTCGGCGGCCCTCGTCCTCCTCGGCGCCGTCCTCGTCTGGAAGATCCGCTCGGTCCGCTGAGCTCCGGGCCGCCGTCGGCCCCCTGTCGGAAGGGCACCCACTGAGCGCTGTGCCCCCGTCGGCTCCCGTCGGCCCCGGCGGAAAGACAAGTGGAGGTATGAGGCCCCTCGTGCCGGTGTTGCGTCTTTCACTCAGCGTTGTATCCGTGTCACCCCCGACCCTTTCGGTGACCATTCGGTCGCCGAGGGTGATGCGACCCTTCGGATATGGCAGTGGTAACCCCCCGGCCCGTTCTGGGAATCGTGCTTCTGATCTTCGTCAGCGCCGCATGGGGGTCGGCTTTCCCGCTGATGAAGGATCTCATCGTCCGCGTGCCGGTGGCGGACCTTCTCGCCGAGCGGTACGGCATCGCCACCCTCGTGCTGCTCGCGCTGCGCCCGAGAAGCCTTCGAGGGCTCTCGGAGAACACCTGGCTCACCGGCATCCTGCTCGGCCTGCTGTTCGGCGTGGCCCAGACGGCCCAGGCGGTCTCACTGCACGATCTGCCCTCGTCGGTCTCGGGGTTCACGGTCGGCTCGTACGTGGTGATCACCCCTGTTCTCGGACTGTTCCTGCTCGGAGCCAGGACGTCGGCCCGCGTCTGGGCCTCGGTGGCGCTGGCCACGGCCGCGATGACCGCGTTCGCCCTGATGAGGGAGGCGGAGGGGGACATCGCCCTGCCCGCGCTGGTCGCCACCCTGTTGGCGGCGGTCCTGTACGCGGTCCATACGCTGCTGCTCGGCAACTCCGCCGAGGCGCGGCAGAACGCCTACGCGGTCACGGTGATCCAGCTCGGCACCATCGCCGCCATGACGGGTGCCCTCGCCACGCCGGACGGTCTCACCCTGCCCTCGACGCCGGGCGACTGGGTGATCCTCGGCCACCTGTCGATCGTGGCCTGCGCCCTGGGTTTCCTGGCCCGCTCCTGGGGCCAGGTCCACGTCTCGCCGGTGTCCGCCGCGGTGATCCTGTCGACCCAGCCGCTCTGGGTGACCGCCCTCGCCGTGGCACTGCACGGGGAACCGCTCACCGTGGGCGTCTACCTCGGCGGCGGGCTGATCGCCCTCGCCATGCTCCTGGTCGTGTCGCCCGGGGGACTGTTCAACTCAGCTCGGCGGGGGAGAGGCCCAGTTCCGCCGCCGTGGCCGTCCGGATGAACTCGGTCATCCGCGCCCGCGAGAGCACCCGCCGGTGCACCGTCACCTGCGTGGAAAGGCCGTCGATGAGAGACATGACCCGCCAGGTCGTGCCCTCGGGGTCCGCACAGGTGAAGACCTCCGCCGCGACGCCGTCGTCGATGATCGCGCGGAGCGCCTCCTTCCAGCGCATGTCGATCCTGCGGGACGTCTCCTCAAGCTCGGTGTTGCGTATCGACTCGGCCCAGGCGTCGATCCACAGGGCCCACGACTTGGATTTCCCGCTGGGCGGATAGAACCTGAGCAGAGCCCGCAGCCGGTCGAGGGGAGAGCCGCCGGACTCCTCCACCTTGGTGAGCGCGTCCAGGTCGAGCTGGGCGGCGTAGGAGAAGGCCTGGGCGAAGAGCTTCTCCTTGGTCTCGAAATGGTAGAAGAGCAGCGCCTGGCTGACGCCGGCCGCCTGGGCGATGTCGGCGGTGCGCGTGTGACCGAAGCCCCGGGCCGCGATCACATCGCAGGCGGTCCGGAGCAGATCTTCGCGACGTAATCGCCCAAATCCCCTTGCCACAAGGGAACACTAGCGCGTCAGGAAGCGCCGTCCGGGCCGGGGTGCGGCCGGGGTACAGAGGTATGCACAGGACGAATCGGGCACCCCACGCGCTGTCACCTACCCGTGGGTAGGAACGCTACGGACGGTGAGGAGCCGAGACTCAACGAGGGATTCCGTCGCACCGCGCCCCGTCGCCCGGGCACCGGCCGGGCTCGCTCAGGCGGGCCTGCCCAGTTCGGCGCGGAACAGGCGGTGTACGTTGCCGCCGATGATCTTCGTGATCTCCTCGTCGGCGAAGCCGTGCTTGAGCAGGGCGTCGGTGACCAGGGGCAGCCCACTCGGCCCCGACAGCCCCGGCAGGGCCGCGAAGGGATCGACGTCGTAGTCCATCTCACAGCACGGGGGAGTCACATCCTGCAGCACCTCACGCACGAAATCGGGGCCCAGGCCGACGTGGTCGATACCGCCGACACCCGCGACGTGCGCGAGGTGGTCCACCAGCCGATCCACGGTGTACTCGGCCGGATCCTCGGACAAGAAGGCGGCCACGAAGTTCACGCACACCACCCCGCCGGTCGCGGCGACGGCCCGGATCTGCTCGTCGGTGAGATTACGGTGATGCTCGCGCAACGCGCGAGCCGAGGAGTGGGTGGCCATCACCGGCCTGCTCGCCAACTCCAGCACATGCTCCACCCCCGAGGCACTCAGGTGGGAGATATCGAAGATCACCCCGAGGCGTTCCATCTCCCGCAGCGCCTGGATCCCGGCGCCGGTGAGCCTGCCGCCGGTGGCGTCCTCGCCGCTGCCGTCGGCCAGCGCGGTGCGGCCCCAGTGCGCGATCGAGGCGATCCGCACACCCAGCCGGTGCACGGTGGGCAGCAGCTCGACCGAGGCGTCCAGGCCCGGCATGCTCTCCATCGCCAGGACCAGAGCGATCTTGCCCTCGGCGAGGGCCTGGTCGATCTGCGCACCGTCCAGGCACAGCCGGACGGACTCGGCGTTGCCCTCGGCCAGCACGTGCGCACACTCGATCATGCGCAACGTCTGGCGCAACGCCCCCTCGGGACGGTACTGCTCGTCGACGAACACCGGCAGCACCTGGAGGTTCACCCCTCCCTCACGCAACTGCGGCAGCCAACGCTCCCGGAAGAACGACGCCCAGCGGCGAGGCGGACGAGCGGCGACCGCCATCAGCAGATCGTTGTGGGTATCGGCGACCACGGAGTCGCGGTGGAGGTCGGCGGACACGGGCGGGCCCTTCTGCGCGGACGGCTCTGGTTCGCCACGACGCTATCGGCCCGCCGGGCCTTCGCGTACTCGCCTGCGCGGAGTGGGTGTCCCGCTGGACGAGGAGGGCGCCCGCGAACTCTTCGCGTACTCGCGTGCGTGGAATGGGCGTTGACCGGGAGAGCGACGACGATCTGGGTGACTTCGGGTACCCGCGCACGCGGGTACCCGCGTACCCGCGTACGCGGAGTGGGTCAGCGTGCGAACTGGAAGGCCTCGGGGCGCGGGGTCCTGGTGAGACGGCGGTAGGCGGTCGCGCTGCCCGGCCAGTTGCCGGTGACCCTGCCCGAGGCGTTCTTGTACCAACTCGTGCAGCCCGCCTGCCAGACCATGCCCTCCATGTCCCGGTCGAGGTTCTGCCGCCAGGTGTCCATCGCCTCCGGCCTCACCTCCATCGGCCCGCGCGAGGCCAGCTGCGGCAGGCAGCCCATGATGTACCGGACCTGGCATTCGAGCATGAAGACGATCGAGGTGTGACCGAGGTTGGTGTTGGGGCCGTACAGCAGGAACAGGTTGGGGAAGTGCGGCACGGCGATGCCCAGGTACGCCTCGGCGCCGTCCTTCCACTCCTCGGCCAGTCGCCGCCCGCCGCGTCCGGTGACCTCGATCGTGCTCAGAAACTCCGAGGTCTCGAAGCCGGTCGCGTAGACGATCGCGTCGGCCTCGCGGACTCCGGTGACGGTCTCCACGCCGCCGGGGACGATCCGGGTGATCCGGTCGGTGACGACGTCCACGTCGGGGCGGGTCAGCGCGGGATAGAAGTCGCTGTCGATGACGACCCGCTTGCAGCCGAGCGGGTAGGAGGGGGTCAGCTTGGCCCGTAGCACCGGGTCGGAGACCTGCTCGTGCAGGTGCCCGAGGGCGTACTTGCGCACCAGGTCCGTGCTCCAGCCCCCGGCCAGGGCGGGGTAGAGGATGTGCTCCGCGTACCGGTAGACCCACTCGCGGTAGGCGCGCTGCAGGAACGGCACGAGGCGGAAGGCTGTCCGCACGCGCGGGCTGAAGTCGGTGCCCTGCTTGGGAATCACCCAGTTGGGGGTTCGCTGGAAGAGGTCCAGGTGCCCGGCCACCTCGGCCACCTTCGGGACGAGTTGCGCCGCCGACGACCCGTTCCCGATCACGGCGACTCGTTTGCCCGCCAGGTCGACGGAGTGGTCCCAGCGCGCGGAGTGGAAGGCCGCTCCACTGAATGTCGATATTCCCGGAATGTCGGGCAATTGGGGCCGGTTCAGCTGACCTATCGCCGACACCACCACGTCGAACAACTCTTCTCCGGCCGACGTACGGACCCGCCATTTGCCCAGCGACTCGTCGAAGGCGGCGGAGACGACCGCGGTGTTCAGCCGGATACGGGAACGCAGGCCGTACTTGTCGGCACACCCCCGCAGGTAACCCAGGATCTCCGGCTGCCCGGCATAGCGACGCGTCCGGCTGGAGTATCTCTCGAAGGAGAAGGAGTACAGATGCGAGTGGGTGTCGCAGCCCGCCCCCGGATAGGTGTTGTCGCGCCAGGTCCCCCCGACGTCGGACCCCTTCTCGAAGATCGTGTACGAACGGATGCCGGCCTTCTCCAACTGGATGGCCATGCACAGGCCGCCGAATCCGGCACCGATGATCGCGACATTAGGCCCCATGCGCACGCCCTCCGGGTGTCAGTGTTCACTGACGCTAGGCGATGCCCCCACGCCGTGGAAGCCGCCGGGGCAATCACTGGGGAAATCCCGAGGAGGCCGTTGGCAGACCACCGGGAGCCTGGCGCTCCAGGAGGAGGCCTGACGGTGGAAAGGGCCGATATTCTGCGCACGTGCCTACGCTTGCCGACATCGTCACAGAGCTGGAGTCCCGCTACGACCCGAGATGGGCCGAGTCGTGGGACGCGGTCGGGCTCGTCTGCGGGGATCCCGCCGCCGAGGTGCGCAAGATCCTGTTCGCGGTCGACCCGGTCGCCGTCGTCGCCGAGGAGGCCCTCGACTGGGGCGCCGACCTCGTCGTCACCCACCATCCGCTCTACCTGCGCGGCACCACGAGTGTCGCGGCGACCACCTCCAAGGGCCGCCTGATCCAGACTCTGATCAAGAACGACATCGGGCTCTTCACCGCCCACACCAACGCCGACGTCGCCGACCCCGGAGTCTCCGACGCGCTCGCCCGCGCCGTCGGCCTGACCGGCCCGCTCGTCCCCCTCAGCCCCGCCGCCGACGACCCGAGGCGCGGACTGGGCCGCGTCGGCTCGCTGCCCGAGCCCGTCTCCCTCGCCGAGTTCACCAGGCAGGCCGCCCGCGGGCTCCCCGCCACGGCGGGCGGCCTGCGGGTCGCCGGAGATCCTGACCGTGCCGTCCAGCGGATCGCGGTCAGCGGTGGATCCGGAGACTCCCTGCTCGGGACGGCCCGCGCCGCCGGGGTGGACGTCTTCCTCACCGCCGACCTGCGCCACCACCCGGCCAGCGAGTTCATGGAGAACTCCGGCGGCCCCGCGCTGATCGACGCGGCCCACTGGGCCACCGAATGGCCCTGGCTCGCCGACGCGGCACACCATCTCGCGTCCGCATCGGCCGCCAGGGGGATTACTGTTGAGACGCGCGTATCCGAGACGGTCACGGACGCCTGGAACACAACAGCAAAGTGCGAGGATTTCACGTGAAAGCAGCCCCTGCGGCCCAGAAGCGTCTGCTTGACCTGGCCGAACTCGACTCCGCCCTCGACCGGCTGGCCCATCGCCGCCGCACCCTTCCCGAGCTGGCCCAGATCGACGAGCTCTCCGGGCGCATCGCCCGCATCGCGACCCAGGTGATCGCCGCCGAGACCGAGTCCGGCGACCTCGCCCGCGAGCAGAGCAAGGCCGAGGCCGACGTCGACTCGGTCCGCACCCGCGCCGAGCGCGACCAGAAGCGCCTCGACTCCGGCCAGGTCACCTCGCCCAAGGACCTGTCCAGCCTCCAGTCCGAGATCGTCTCCCTGAAGCGCAGGCAGGACGATCTGGAGGAGGTCGTGCTGGAGATCATGGAGCGCCGCGAGGCGGCCGACGAGCGGGTCACCAAGCTCGTGGCCGAGCGCGACGAACTCGCCGGCACCCGCGGCTCCGCCGAGGACCGCAGGGACGCCGCCTTCGCCGAGATCGACAAGGAGAAGGACGAGGTCCAGGGCAAGCGCACCGAGGTCGCCGGCGACATCCCGGCCGACCTGCTCGCCCTCTACGAGAAGCTCAGGGAGCAGTTCGGGGTGGGCGCCGCGATGCTCCAGGGAGCCCGCTGCCTCGGCTGCCGTACGAGCCTGTCCATCGCCGAGATCAACCGCATCAAGGCCGCCTCCCACGAAGAGGTCATCCGCTGCGAGGAGTGCCGCCGGATCCTCGTCCGTACCGCCGAGTCCGGTCTGTGAGCCCTGTGACCTCGTACGTCATCGAGGCGGACGGCGGCTCGCGGGGCAACCCGGGCCCGGCCGGTTACGGTGCCGTCGTCAAGGACGCCGCCGACGGCCAGGTGCTGGTCGAGACCGCCGAGTCGATCGGCACCCAGACCAACAACGTCGCCGAGTACCGCGGGCTCATCGCGGGCCTGACCTCGCTCCTCGCCCTCGCCGGCGACGGCGCGCAGGTCGAGGTCCGGATGGACTCCAAGCTGGTCATCGAACAGATGGCCGGCCGGTGGAAGATCAAGAACGAGGGCCTGCGCCCTCTCGCCCTGGAGGCCGCGGCCCTCGCCAGACGTCTCAGGGTGACCTGGCGCTGGATCCCTCGCGAGAAGAACAAGGACGCCGACCGCCTCGCCAACGAGGCGATGGACGCCGCGGCCAAGGGGCGCCCCTGGCGCCTCTCTGACTCCTCGGCCTCGTCCGGCTCTTCCGGCTCTTCCGGCGCGGGAGCGCCTGGGAGCCGGTCCGCTGTCGGTGAAGCGCCCGGCGGGAGGGGAGTCTCCGGCGCGGGGGGTCCCGGAGGCCGGGCCTCCGCCCCGGAGGCATCCGGTGGCAGAATCTCCGGCACGCGGGACCGGCCGGCGCAGGCGCCGGAGACATCGGCACGGGCGGGCCGGACGGGAGAGCCTGCCGAGGGTACGGCCCAGGCGACTCCGACGATCGCTCCCTCCGGTTCGAGCACCGGCTGGCGTCCACCCACCTCCACCGCGACCTCGCTGTATCTTCTCCGGCACGGTGAGACGCCGCTCTCCATCGAACGGAGGTTCTCCGGGCTCGGAGACCCCGAACTCACGCCCAACGGCGTCGCCCAGGCCGAGGCCGCCGCGGTCAAGCTGGCCGGGAAGCCGTACGACATCCAGGTGATCGTCAGTTCGCCGCTCAAGCGCGCCCGCGCCACCGCGGAGATCGTCGCGGCGAGGACGGGACTTGAGGTCGTCGTCGAGGAGGGGCTGCGGGAGGCCGACTTCGGAGCCTGGGAAGGCTACACGTTCACCGAGATCCAGCGCCGCTGGCCCGACGAACTCGCCGCGTGGCTGGCGGACCCGTCCGCCGCGCCGCCGGGTGGGGAGAGTTTCGGGGTGGCGGCGCGGCGGGTCCAGGCGATCGGGGACCTGCTGATAGAGCGCTACGAGGGAAGGACGGTCCTCGCCGTCTCCCATGTCACGCCGATCAAGATGCTGCTGCAGTCCGCGCTGCTCGCTCCCCTCGGCGCGCTGTACCGCATGCATCTCGACCTGTCAGCTCTGTCCCTGATCGAGTATTACGCCGACGGCCCGGCGGTGGTGAAGGCGTTCAACGACACCTCGCACCTCCACTGAACCGTCGATCTCACCTCGACAGACCGTGAAGGCGATGAGCCCCCCGCTTCGGGGGTCTCCCGTCCACGAAAGGCCGCAGGGGTGGTGGAGCCCTGTGCCAGAAAGGCCGCGGGGGTGCTGAGATCCCCGCGCGGACGGTCTCTCACGTCCATGACAGACCTCGGCCGCGGAGACGGTGAAACACCCGCCCTCCGCGGCGGCCGAAATCCTCACGGCGTGCGAAACCGGCCGCCTCGCCGGTTGTCGGTGCTCTCATCGGTTCCCCCGCTGCTCGTCCGTCCCGTCTCGCTTGATCCGTATTCCAGCGCACGCGACTTGCCGCTCGGTTGGAGTCCACTTGGGAGCCGTTAGGCTTGGATCACGGCGGACGAGCCGGCCGGGCGGCCGCGTCGGGTCTCTTGCGAGACCCGCCGAGGAAGGTCCGGGCTCCACAGAGCAGGGTGGTCGGTAACGCCGACCCGGGGTGACCCGCGGGAAAGTGCCACAGAGAACAGACCGCCTCGTCGCAGGACGGGGTAAGGGTGAAACGGTGGTGTAAGAGACCACCAGCGCCCACGGTGACGTGGGCGGCTCGGTAAACCCCACCTGGAGCAAGGTCAAGAAGGGGCGCTCTCCGGAGCGTCCCGCGCGCGACGCCTGAGGGCTGCTCGCCCGAGTCGCGCGGGTAGACCGCTTGAGGCCGACGGCAACGTCGGTCCTAGATGGATGGTCGCCCCTTCACACACGTGAAGGACAAAACCCGGCCTACAGGCCGACTCGTCCGCCTTTCCCGCCCCTGACCTGCGGCGGAACCCTCATTCAGGAAGATCGAATCCTTGAGGGGGCACATCGGGGGCACATTACGCGGACCCGAGGGCCGAGGCGAAGGCATTGTCCAGCGCCGTGCGCGCCCGCTCAGATGCCTCCGGGACCAGATGCCCGTACAGGTCCACGGTCGTGGTGATGGACTTGTGCCCGAGCCACCGCGACACCTCGGAGATCGGCACGCCTTCGGCGAGCGCCGTACTGGCGAAGGTGTGCCGAAGATCGTGGAACGTCATGTCCGCCGGTACTCCCGCCGAGAAGATCGCGGGCTTCAGGACGTCGGCGTTGAAGTAGTCGCGGCGGACCAGGTTCCTGCGCGTCGTCCGGAAGAGCACGTCCTCGGGTTTGTGCCTGTCGATGTACTCGGTCAGAGCATGGGCGAGAACGGCCGGTATCGGAACGTCGCGGACAGAGGCCTTGGTCTTCGGCGGAGCCAGCGTCGGACGCCGATCGATCACCACGACCTGCTGGTCCACCGTCAACATGCCCTCGGCGAAGTCGATCCGGTCGACGGCCAGACCGAGAGCCTCTCCCTGTCGGAGACCGGCCGCAGCGCCCAGGAGGATCAGTGGCGCGTAGTCGGGCCGCATAGCCAGGTAGAGCGCGAGCACCTCGGCGGGGGAGAGGAGTCGGATCGTGGTCTTGTCCGGCTCCGGCAAGCGGATGTCGACGCATGGTGAGCGGCGGATCATGGTCCCGTACGGCTCCGCGCCCGCTCCGGCCCGGAGAGCGCCTGCCGCTCCTCCTGCGCGCTCGCGATCGGATGGCGGTTCACCCAGCTGCCCAGCGTGCTGACGTTGATGTCGAACTTCCGCGCCACGGACGCGACCGTCCGATCGCCCTCCAGCACCATGCGGATGGCTTCTTCCTTGAACTCCGGCGAGAACCGCCTGCGACGCCTCGTCACGTACCTACCTCTTCCAGACTTCTGTCAGCCTAGGTAGCCGACTGTCCGGAATCTGCTGGGCACCTCACTAGCTGGCTCAGCAAGTACGGACACGTGCGGGATGATCATGTGAAGAACATGGGCAACGTAGAATGTTCACGCAGCTCAGGCTACGTAAGTTCAGAGTACGATCACCGCTGAGGATGTCCCGACGTTCGTGGAACTTGATCAGCGGTCCGACAGTCAGGCGATGTTCTCGTTGTAGCAGTCCGGGCTGGGATTCTGCGTCGCGGC
>NZ_JBEZEZ010000045.1:0-53108 GCF_040649155.1 Streptosporangium sp. NPDC049046
GGGGTGGGGGCCGCTTCCCCGGGCGCCTTTGGGGCGCGTGCCGGGGGTTTCCGGGGGCCCCCCCCCCCCCCCGGGCGGGCCCCCCGGGGGGGGGGGGGGGGGGGGGGCCCCCCCCCCCCCCCAACCCCACACGGCCCCCTCGCCGGGCACCCCGCCCTGCGGCTCGGCCCTGCCGGGAATCTCCGTCCACCCGGTCGACGCAGTCCTGTCGGGAGGCTCGGCGGAACCGGAAGGCTCGGTCCACCCGGTGGACCCGCTCGCCGGGGCGGCGGGCTCCCGCCACGTGGGCGGTTCGTTCGAGGGAGGGACGGGCCACGCGCCCGGTTCCGGGGCGGCGGGCGCGTGCTCGGGCTCGCCGGGGACGGCCGCCTCCTCGGAGGTGTCCCGCGTTTCCTCCGCGCCGGACCCTTCCTGGTCGGAGCCGCTGTCCCGCGGCACTCGTCGCGGGCCGGGCTGGTTCGGGTCCACAGGGTCCACAGGTGTTGTCACGTCTCGTCTCCCGACGCTCGGGCAAGCCGGATATCTCACACTCCCCTGTCGACCGGCGACGAAACAGGCTGACACGGCAAAACACCGATGATCGTTCGGTCAGGGTGCGACATGCCACGGAACGGACCCTGGGTGCGAGCAGGGAAGAAGCCGACCTAGAATGAAGCATGTGCTGAAGGGCGACGGCCATCTGAGCCATGACCTCGACTCCCGCGACCGGCCTCCGAAGGACGCATGTGGCGTCTTCGGAGTGTGGGCCCCCGGGGAGGAAGTCTCCAAACTCACCTACTACGGGCTGTACGCGTTGCAGCACCGCGGCCAGGAGTCCGCGGGCATCGCGGTCAGCGAGGGCAGCAGGATCCTCGTCTACAAGGACATGGGCCTGGTGGCCCAGGTCTTCGACGAGTCCGTGCTCGGGACCCTCCGCGGCCATCTGGCGATCGGCCACTGCCGTTACTCGACCACCGGATCGAGCGTCTGGGAGAACGCGCAGCCGACGCTGAGCTCGACCGAGTCGGGCGGGCTCGCGCTCGCCCACAACGGCAACCTGATCAACACCCCGGAGCTGTCCAGGCGGCTCTCCCCCGGCTCCACCCGGGCGACGACCGACACCGAGGTGCTGGCCGCACTCCTGGCCCAGGACCGCGACCGGTCGATCGACGACGCGGCCGCCGAACTTCTTCCGCAGGTCAGGGGCGCCTACTCGCTCGTCTTCATGGACGAGAAGACTCTTTACGCGGCCCGTGACCCGCAGGGCGTCCGCCCGCTGGTCCTGGGACGCCTGGAGCGCGGCTGGGTGGTGGCCTCGGAGACCGCGGCGCTGGACATCGTGGGCGCCACGTTCGTCCGCGAGATCGAGCCGGGCGAGCTGATCACCATCGACGAGCGCGGTGTGCGCTCGCGCAGGTTCGCACTCGCCGAGCCCAAGGGCTGCCTGTTCGAGTACGTCTACCTCGCCCGCCCCGACACCACGATCGCCGGGCGCGGCGTGCAGACCACGCGCGTCGAGGTCGGCCGCGTGCTGGCCCGCGAGCACCCGATCGAGGCCGACCTGGTCATCCCGACGCCCGAGTCGGGCACCCCCGCCGCCGTCGGCTACGCCGAGGAGAGCGGGATCCCCTACGGTCAAGGTCTGGTCAAGAATTCCTACGTGGGCCGCACCTTCATCCAGCCGTCCCAGACGATCCGGCAGCTGGGCATCCGGCTGAAGCTCAACCCGCTGAAGGAGGTCGTCGCGGGCAAGCGCCTGGTGGTCGTGGACGACTCGATCGTGCGGGGCAACACGCAGCGGGCGATCGTGAAGATGCTGCGCGAGGCGGGTGCCACCGAGGTGCACGTCCGGATCTCCTCCCCGCCGGTCAGCTGGCCCTGCTTCTACGGCATCGACTTCGCCACCCGGGCCGAGCTGATCGCCGGTTCGCTCAGCGTGGAGGAGATCCGCGCCTCGCTCGGCGCCGACTCACTCGGATACATCTCGCTGGAGGGCCTGACCGCGGCCACCACGATCCCCGAGGACCGGCTCTGCCGCGCCTGCTTCGACGGTAAGTATCCGATCCCGATCGACCAGGACAACGTGGGCAAGTACGTGCTAGAGGCCAAGCGTTGAGCGGGCTCGGCACGCGAGGAGAGGGTTCATGACCAGCTACGCGGCCGCCGGAGTGGACATCGACGCGGGCGAGCGCGCCGTCGAGCTGATGAAGTCGAAGGTCGCGCGGGCGCGCAGACCGGAGGTCGTGGACGACGCCAGCGGCTTCGCCGGCCTCTTCGACGCCTCGGCCCTGCTCTCGTACAGACGACCGCTGCTCACCACGTCGACCGACGGTGTCGGCACCAAGGTCATGCTGGCCCAGCGGCTGGACAAGCACGACACGATCGGGATCGACCTGGTCGGCATGGTCGTCGACGACCTGGTGGTCTGCGGTGCCGAGCCGCTGTTCATGACCGACTACATCGCCTGCGGCAAGGTGGTCCCCGAGCGGATCGCCGAGATCGTGGGCGGCGTCGCCGAGGGCTGCCGCCTCGCGGGCTGCGCCCTCGTCGGCGGGGAGACCGCCGAGCACCCCGGTGCCATGGAGGCCGGCGAGTACGACCTCGCGGGCGCCGCCACCGGGGTGGTGGAGGCCGACAGGATGCTCGGCCGCGACAGGGTCCGCGCGGGCGACGTGGTCCTCGCGCTGGCGTCCTCGGGCGTGCACTCCAACGGATACTCGCTGGTCAGGCACATCATCGACCGGGCGGGGCTCTCGCTGGAGGCCGAGCTGCCCGAGCTGGGGCGGACGCTGGGCGAGGAGCTTCTGGAGCCGACCAGGATTTACTCCCTCGACTGCCTGGAGCTCGCCCGCGCGGTCGACGTCCACGCGTACGCCCACATCACGGGCGGCGGCCTCGCGGGCAACCTGTCCCGCTCGCTGCCTCCGGGGCTGGACGCGCTGCTCGACCGCTCGTCGTGGACCCCGCCGGCCGTCTTCGAGGTGCTCGCGGGGCACGGCGGGGTGGCCCAGGCCGACATGGACCGGACGTTCAACCTGGGCGTGGGCATGGCCGCGGTCGTCCCCGCCGAGGCCGTGGGGCCCGCCCTCGCGCTGCTCGGCGAGCGGAACCTCCCCGCCTGGGTGCTCGGTGAGATCGTCGAGGGCTCGGGCGAGGCGCGTTTCCGCTGATCGGCGCTTTTCTCCGGGAAACCCCCGTGCTGTCCTCCTCCCCTCGCGAAGGGGAGGAGGAACCGGATGGGAGGCGGGTACGGCGAAAGGCGCTCCGGACCCACCGGAGCGCCGCATATGGTCGACCCGCAGCGAGAAGAACACCCGGCGGCTTGTGTCCACCACCGGGTGCCCTGCTCACATCAACCTGAAATCCGCCTAGCGGCGGCCGGATTTCCCGTCGTCGCGGTCATCTCCGGAGCCGAAGTCATCGGCGTAATCGGCGTACCGATCCGCCAGCTCGTCGTAGGCGTCGTTGGAGTCGTCATTGTGGTTGGAGTCGTCTCTGACTCCGAGCTCGTCGCGCAGACGCTCAAGATCAGTGCCACCGCTGTTGTACTTCAGCTGGCGAGCAACCTTGACCTGCTTGGCCTTTGCTCGGCCGCGCCCCATTGGCTCGACCCCCTCGTGTGGGGTCGTGCCCGACCCCTCGTCGCTAACGCACCACGCACTGACGCCACCTGACTTAGGCGTCAGCTCTCGTTCGCCTACAACCGTACCCGTTTTACGCCCGGCTCGGTACGTCGTATGGGCGTGTGGGGCTAGCGGCCCAGCCAAATGCCCCTAATTCGCCCGACTTCCGACATTCTGCGCTCAGCCAGCCTATCGGCTGCGACAGCTGGGGGAACGCCTTCCTCCGCCGCACTGGAGAAGATCTTGAGAGTCGTGTCGTAGATCTGGGTGGCCTTTGCCCGCGCCCGCTCCATGTTGAACCCCCTGATCTCGTCCGCGACCTGGATCACACCGCCGGAGTTGACCACGTAGTCGGGCGCGTAGAGGATCCCGCGGTCGGCGAGCCGCTTCTCCACGCCGGGGTGGGCGAGCTGGTTGTTGGCCCCGCCGCAGACGATCGTGGCGCGCAGGCGGGCCACCGTCTCGTCGTCCAGTGCCCCGCCGAGGGCGCACGGCGCGTAGACGTCGATGTCGGCGGAGGTGATCTCCGACCGGTCGGCGACGACCTCGACCTGCGGGTGGATCCGCCGCAGCCGCTCCACCGCCTGTTCGCTCACGTCGCAGACCACGACCTCCGCGCCGTCCTCGATCAGGTGGCCGACCAGGCGGTGGCCGACCTTGCCCACGCCCTCCACGCCGACACGCCTGCCACGCAGCGAGGGCGTCCCGTACGCGTGCTCGGCGGCGGCGCGCATGCCCTGGAACACGCCGAGCGCGGTCAGGATCGACGAGTCGCCGGCCCCGCCGTTGGCCGGGGTGCGGCCGGTCACGTACGAGCACTCGCGGGCCACGACGTCCATGTCCTCGCTGTAGGTGCCGACGTCGCACGCCGTGTAGTAGCGGCCCCCGAGCGACTGGACGAACCTGCCGTAGGCGCGCAGCAGCGCCTCGCTCTTGTCCTTCGCCGGGTCACCGATGATGACGGCCTTGCCGCCACCGAGGTCGAGTCCCGCCAGGGCGTTCTTGTAGGCCATCGCCCGCGAGAGGTTGAGCACGTCCGCCAGCGCGGCCTGCTCGCTCTCGTAGGGGTAGAACCTGGTGCCGCCCAGACCGGGGCCCAGGGCGGTGTTGTGGATGGCGATGATCGCGTGGAGACCGCTTCGCTCGTCGGAGCAGAAAACGACCTGTTCGTGCCTCGCCTGGCCGGTTACCGGGCCCGCGTCCTTGTGGGACAGCCCGAAGACGTCGGTCACTGTGGTGACTCCCAGTCGTTCGTTACCGCCGCACCGTTGCGGCGGAGATCACCCTCAGCGTAACCACAAGTCCCCAACCGGGACGACGTGCACGAACGTCCCATCTCAGTGACCGAGACGACCCCCGCGGAAGCGGGCTCGCTACGGACAACGGTCGGTCCTTCGTGACACGATGCGGTCGTGCTGCCCTATGCCGCGTACCTCCGCGTCTACGAACCGCTGGTCGCGTTCGCCCCGGCGGAGCGCGTCTCGTGGTCCGCCTACTCCGAGACGACCGACCGACCGCGCCGAGCGAGCGCCCTGCACGCCGAACACGGCGAGGCGGTGCGGCGCCTCCTCGGGGTACCGCCTACCCCCGCACCCGCCCAGGAGAGCCCCAACGCCTATCTGAGGCGCGTGGAGGAGGTCCTGTACGTCTGCCCCTGGCAGAGCAGGCTGAGGTCGTGGCTCGCCTTCTCACGCTTTCGCGGGGCGACCCCGCCCAAGCTGATGGAGCGCTTCTTCCCGCCGGCCGTCGCGGAGCGGACGGCCGACGACTTCGACCGGTTCAAGCGCGGCACCGACTCCGCCGCGCTGCGCACGCACATCCGCGGCTCCACCTGGCACGTTCCGACCTCGTGGTTCGTCCCCTTCGACGGCAACGAGCGCTGGCTGGTGATCGACGGCGGCGAGGGGCAGGGCGGCACGACCACCACGCGCAACCTGATCTACGTCACCTCCATGGCCCACGCGAGGCGCCGCAGCGCCCGCGCCCTGCAGATCATCAAGAGGCAGGTGGGCGACGCCTCGGTCACGGCCGAGGTCGAGGACGTGGCACGCTGGCTGGAGGAGTTCCACCCGCACTCCCTGGTCGAGCTGGACTACGGCGGCATCGTCAACCTCATGGACGACGAGACACTCCAGGCCGACGAGTCCGTGGCGGAACTCACGGCGGCGCTGACAGGTCTGGAAAAAGGCGAGGAAGAACTGGCGTTCGCCATGTACCAGCGCGTCATCCTCCGCTGGCGATCAATACAACTTCTCGAATCAGCAAACTGAGTCGCAAATCATCCCTTCGACCTGCGTAAGTAGGTCCGTCGATGACCGGGGATGCACCTACGAACTGAGTAGTTTGCCGTTTTCACTGCGATACCACGAAACGTGTCGCTAGAATCACCGAGCGTGACAACAACACGTGCACAAGAGAGATGAGTCGCTCAAAGACTCGCCAATCGCTCTACGTGGCTGTATGGTCACATCGGGTGATGCCGCATATGGCCCAAACAGCCGCACGCAAGGGCCATAGGCGGACATCCGTGACAAGCGTCAAGTCGCAGGATCGCTGTCGCCGGTCCACATGGAGGAGAGGCCGCACAAATGTCAGCTCGTACACCCGAGGCAGAGCCGCTGCTCACCCCGGCGGAGGTCGCAACCATGTTCCGCGTCGATCCCAAGACCGTGACCCGGTGGGCGAAGGCGGGCAAGTTGACGTCCATCCGCACCCTGGGTGGACACCGCCGATACCGGGAGACCGAGGTTCGCGCGCTGCTCGCGGGGATTCCGCAGCAGCGCTCAGAGTAAGACGGGGGCCGTCACTGACCTAGGGGGATTGGTGCGCGCTCACCCTTTGAGCGTGTAGGCCACACGGGTTTGTGGGGAGCGGCGTCGCCCGCCCGGCGCCGCCCCAGCACGTGCTCCGCACGGCCGGGCACGTGCTCCTGAACGGCTCAGCGGTGCCCCAGGGGCTTCCTCAGCCGTCCGTCCCGGACCTCTCCAGGTCCACGGGACGACTCGCCTGTTCTCTGAACAGGTCGTCCAGCAACTCGCCGACGCGCGAATCGTGCTCGGCCGCCACGCCGAGCAGCGCCACCAACTGGCCGATCAGCATCCGCTCCAGCGTCGGCCGCTCGATGCCGCGGCGCTCCAGCCAGTCGAGGCCCGCGGTCTCGACGGAGGCGATCCACGAGCGCAGCGCGACCCGGAGCACGGGACCCGGCTCCTCGATCCGCATCTGCTTCATGATCAGCCTGAGCAGCCGGTGCCTGACCGAGTCGACGACCTCCCCGATCTCGCCGCTGCGGTTGGCGGGACCGCCCTTGAGCAGCGCGGCGAAGCCCGTCGCGTGCTCCTCGACGAAGTCGAAGTATCGGGTGAGCCCTCCGGCGAGCTCGTCCAGCGGGGTGCCCGCCCCCTGAGGCCTGAGCCTCGCCTCCAATTGGGCCGCGGCGCTTTTCAGCGCGGCGACGTAGAGCTCCTGCTTGCCACCGAAGTAGTGGTAGACCAGGGCCCGTGACGCGCCGGCCGCGGAGGCCACGTCGTCGATCGACACGTGCTCGGCGTCATGCCTGCTGAACAGCTCCAGCGCCGCCGCCATGAGCTCCTCGCGACGCCGGTCGACACTGAGCCTGCGCCGCGCCGGTCGCGTGTCCCCCGGCACGGTTTTCGCCCGTTCGGCGGCTCCGGATGTCGACCTCACATCGTGAAGACTATCGGAGCCGTTCCGCCCGGTCGCTTGGTCAAGATCGGAGTTCCCTTCCCTCCAACCCGTACCCCATTCGGAACTCGATCGTTTTGAGTGACAGGTGCCCATCCACCATCGCGGGGGAGAGCCATGTCAGGACCGTCAGTCAACACCACCGTCACACGAGCCCGCGGGTTCGCCGAGCCCGTCTTATCCGACGGGGGCGGGCCACGCCCGAGACCCACGATCCGCAACGTGGCAGAACGAGCCGGTGTCTCCAAATCACTGGTCTCGCTCGTCCTGCGCGGATCGCCCCACGTCAGCGAACATCGCAGGCAGGCCGTGCTCCAGGCGGCCAGAGACCTCGGCTACCGGCCCAACGCCGTCGCGCGCAGCCTGGTCGAGGGCCGTACCCACCTGGTCGGGGCACTCGTCGCCGACCTGCACAACCCGTTCTACGCGGAGTTCCTGGACGGCCTGCAGGAGAGCCTGCACGGCGACGGGCTGAGACTCCTCATCGGCAACAGCCAGTGGGACCCCGCCTTCGAGGACGAGGCGGTCGAGGCGTTCCTCGAACTTCGCGTCGACGGGCTCGTCCTGCTCGGCATCGCGCCCACCAGCGGGACGCTCATCGAGGCCACCGGCTACACGCCGACCGTGGTGGTGGGCGAGCGCGACATCGACCTCGGCGGCGTGGACATCGTCGTCGACGACGACCAGCTCGGTGCCCGCCTCGCCGTCGACCACCTCGTGGAGCTCGGTCACCGCAGGATCGCCCACATCGAGGCCGCGGGCATCTCCTCGGGGCGCTTCCGGTGCGAGGGTTACCTGGTCGCGATGCGCAGGCACTCCCTGGCGCCGTACATCATGGTCGAGGAGGGCGAGTCCAGCGAGGAGGGGGGCGCCAGGGCGGCGCACAGCCTGCTCACGCGCGACCCCCGGCCGACAGCGATCTTCGCCGCCAACGACCGGGTGGCGATGGGCGTGCTCTCCGCGGCCACCGAGCTGGGACTGCGGGTTCCCGAGGACCTGTCCGTGGTCGGGTACGACAACATCCACCGGGCGGGCACCCAGCCGATCTCGCTGACCACCGTGGACCAGCCCCGCCGCGCCATGGGACGCTCCGCCGCCGCGCTGCTGAACGACCGGATCGGAGACCCCGGCAAGGCCTCGCGTCTGCGTCAGGTCACGCCGCAGCTGGTCGTACGGAACAGCACGGGCCCCACCGAACGCTGAAGAGCCTGCCTGGAGCGTTACAGTCCGCCCAGGCAGGCTCCATGACCTCCTCAAATCCGGGTCAACATCGAGGGCGCCCGCGTGCCGCCGGTGTTGACTCTGGCCGAGACGAGGGGGTAGCGATGCGTGATCCGGAACTTGTGTCATGCGCCCAGCGGGCCGCGGCCGAGCTTGAGCGGGCATGGGCCCACTGGCGGGCCGCCCGGGGCCGCGGCGGCGACGCCGGAGCCGAGTCCGTGGCCAGTTACGTGGCTCATTCGATCGACCATCCGTGGGGACGGCCGCGTGTGGTCCTCGGGCTGGACGCCGAGGACGCCAGGGAGCTCGCCTCGCTCCTGCAGAAGCAGGAGGTCGGCGAGCACGTCTGGTGAGCCTGTCCCGGGACGGGAGAGTCCGGCTGAGGCCGGGTCCCGTGACGGGGAGGGTTCCCCGAAGCCGTGTCTCCTGGCGGGCCGGGTCCCGTAGCGGGCCGTGTCCTATGGCGGGCCGTGTCCCGTGACGGGAAGGCCCGCCTGAGGCGGGAACGTGTCACATCGCGTGACGGGCGTCGCGGGGCGGGAGAGCCCTGCTGAGGAGGGAGTGCGTCACGCCTCGTGACGGGCGAGCGCATATCGCGACATCGGCTGAGTCACACGTCCGAGCCACGTAAGTTGGATGATTGACGACTTCCTTGGGGGCGATGAGCGTGACCGGCAAAGCACTCGCGACGACCCTTGTCCTGTGCGGACTCGGCGCCGCCGCCTGCGGTGGCACCGCCACGGGCGCCGACCTCGCGCGAGAGCGCGGACCCGTCCCTCCCGCCGCCGCCGACACGGCCGCGGCACCGGCCGCCGACACCCTGAGCGGCCCGGCGACCGGCACGGCGAGCGATCCCACCGCGAGTCCCGCGGCGGGGCGGAGCGTCCAGAGCGACCGGCCGCTCAGCGGCAAGATCGTGGTCATCGACCCCGGCCACAACGGGCAGAACTACCGCCACCCCGCGGAGATCAACAAGAAGGTCAACGTTCTGACCCAGTGGAAGGCGTGCGACACCACGGGCACCGCCACCGCGAACGGCTACAGCGAGGCCGCCTTCACCTGGGACGTCTCGCAGCGCCTGGCCAAGATCCTGAAGAGCCGCGGCGCGACGGTGAAGCTGACCCGTGCCGACAACTCCGGCGTCGGGCCGTGCATCACCGAGCGAGCCGCGATCGGCAACGACGCAAAGGCGGACGCGGCGATCTCGGTCCACGCCGACGGGTCGAGCACCGCCAACCACGGCTTCCACGTGATCATGCCGGAGAAGATCGGCGGCCCGGTCGACCCGGTGGTCGGGGCCTCCAAGAAGCTCGGCCTGGACGTTCGCAACGCCTTCGCGCGCGGCACCGGGCTGTCGTACTCCACCTACATCGGCAAGAACGCCCTCGACTACCGCGACGACCTCGGCGGACTGAACCTCTCCACGGTTCCCAAGATCTTCATCGAGTCGGGCAACATGAAGAACCCCACCGAGGCGGCCAAGTTCCAGCAGGCGGCGTTCCGGCAGAAGATCGCGCTCTCTCTCGCGAACGGGCTCCAGCAGTACCTCAAGCGGTAGGCGAGGGCGAGCCCGAGGCACCTCGGGCGGGCTCCGGCGGTATCCCGTGGGCACGGAGAAGCCCCTCAGCGGCTTCCAGCGTTACCGCCGGGCCCCCCAGCCGCCGGAGGGAGTTCCGGCGGCGCGGAGACACGCTCAGCGGCTTACAGCGGCACCTCCGAGCCCATGCTCGGGGGGAGGGGGCACCTCAGCGGGGTCCTTCCAGACCCAGGGACCTCAGGTTGTCCCGGGCCGGGTGGCTGCGCGCGGCCGGGCCGGCCGCGAAGACCTTCAGGATGTTCCCCGTCGCCCTGCGGACGAAGGCCCCCGCCTCCCGCGTGACGCCGTGGCCGCAGCGGGCACCCCGCATCGCGCACACCCAGCGCATCGTGCCCGAGCTGAACACCCCGGCGCCGCTCGGCACGGTGTAGTAGGCGCTGTGCGCGACCGTGGCGCGACCTCCGCAGTCGACCGGGGAGACCGACAGGACCTCCATGGGGCGCGGTACGCCCGCGCCGACCCTGTCGGTCTCGACGCCGACCATCCCGGGGAAGACGGTGCCGCGCCGCACCCCGGTCCCCTTGAAGATCCAGTTGCCGGGGCGCCTGACCACGTAGGCGGACTCGGAGGGGAAGCAGTCGTACATCGGGCCGGTCAGCGAGCTCTCCGGCCTGGCGGTGGCCCGCCACAGGACCGTCCGGGCGTCCTCGGCGGCGTCCTTGTGGCAGACCACCAGGCGGCGAGGTCCCAGGCGCGTCGCGGCGAGGCGGATCCGCCAGTAGACCGCGTTGGCACCGAGGAAGGCGAGGTTGGTGCCGCGGTCGCGGGCGGCCTCGACGGTGCGGCGCATGCCCGGCGACCAGTACTCGTCGTGGCCCAGCGACACCAGCCCCCTGGCCCCGTCGAGGACGTGCGGGTCGCGGTCCAGGTCCAGGCTCGTGACGTAGGCGAGCGGAAGGCCGCGACGCTCGGCGAGCTCGATGGCGTCGCGTTCCATGTCCAGGAAGAGCCGCGCCCCCGATGTGTCGTACGGACGGTCGAAGCTGACCGCCCGGGACCTGTCCGCGAAGCCGCCGGGGCCGTGGTAGAGGCTGCGGCCGCCCCAGTCGTTGTACGCCTGCCAGGTGGTGACCGCGTTCACGACGACGAGGCGTCCCCCGGCGGAGGCGGACCTCACGGTGAGGGGGACGTAGCGCCGCCCCCCGGTGGCGGCGTCCAGCCTGATCAGGTAGGAGCCCTCCGGCCATCCCGAGGTGTCCACCTCGGGGCCGGGCTTCCAGTGGGCGGCGGTCACCGTTCCCGTGGCGGCGATCGTCCTGGGTGGCGCCTGCCTCCCGCCGGGCAGTCCGGCGGCCCGCCAGACCTGTCTCGCCCCGGCCCCGCCGTACCAGCCCATCCGGAAGGCCCTCGCGGTGTAGCGGTCGGCGGTGGTCGAGACGTACAGCCGGAAGCTCTCGCCGGGCAGCACGCTCACCCGGTCGGCGAAGCCCTCGATCTCGTGCTCGGCGCCGCGTCGGCGCACCCGCCACCCGGGATCGCCCTCCCTCGCGTTCTCCGCCACGGTGGTGTCGTCCCCCTCGGCGCTCCTCACCGCGGAGGAGGACACCGTGGGAGTGGGCGAGGACGAGGTCGAGGGGTTCTCGACGGTGACGGCGCACCCGGCGACCAGCATGATCGTCACCAGGATCGCCGACGGTGTGCGGGCCGGACGCCTGGAGACCCTGGAAGGTTGGAACATGAGCAGCAGCATGTCCGGGCGGAGAGTCTTCCCCGCTTCTCCCGCGCGGTACTTGGGCGGTTCTTGATCCCGTGTCCGGGCTCGCCGGCGTGAAAAGCCGGTCCCCCCGGCGATTCCGGCGATTTGGCATGATCTACAGCATGACTGACCTCCTGCCGTCCCCCTCCGCCTTCACACCTGCCGGCGGTGCCCTCGGCCTGCCCCACGGGGTCGTCGTCTCCGGCCCCGCCGAGCCGGTCGACGCCGTACGTCTCGCGCTCGCCGTCCTCGACCCGCGCCCGGGCGAGGCGGGAACGATCACGGTGGAGCCGGACGCCTCACTCGGCGCCGAGGCGTACGTCCTGGAGGTGACCGGCGAGGGCGTGCGGATCGCGGCCGGAGACCGCGCCGGCGCCTTCTACGCGGGCCAGACGCTGCGGCAGCTGCTGCCCTCGGCGGCGTTTCGCACGGTGGCCGGCGGCGGGGCGGACTGGAGCGTCCCCCTCGGCCGGGTGCGGGACGCGCCCCGGTTCTCCTGGCGCGGGGTGCACCTGGACGTGGCGCGGCACTTCATGCCCAAGCGCGAGGTGCTCAGGATGGTCGACCTCATGGCGGTCCACAAGCTGAACCGCCTGCACCTGCACCTGGTGGACGACCAGGGGTGGCGGGTCGAGAGCCGTCGGTATCCCCGGCTGCACGAGGTGGGCGCGCACCGCCCGCGTACGGTCACCAGCCACTACCGGGAGGATCTCGCCTTCGACGACGTACCGCACGGCGGCTACTACACGCTGGAGGACCTCGCGGAGATCGGCGCCTACGCGCGGGCCCGAGCCGTGACGGTCGTGCCCGAGATCGACGTGCCGGGACACGCCTCGGCGATCCTCGCCGCCTACCCCGGGTTCGACGCCCGCGCCACCGGCGGCCGGAGCCCCGAGCCCTTCACGGTGCTGGATCGCTGGGGCATCTCCCCCGCGATCCTGTCCCCCCTGCCGGAGACGATCGACTTCCTGACCGGCGTGATCGAGGAGATCACCGGGGCGCTGGGCGAGACCCCGTACGTCCACATCGGCGGGGACGAGTGCGTGCTCGACGACTGGGCCGGCTCCCCCGAGATCGTCGCCTTCCAGGCGGAGCTGGGGCTGGGGAGCCTGAGCGACCTGCACGCCTGGTTCCTGCGCCGGCTCGCGGACGAGCTGGCCGAACACGGCAGCAGGGCGGTGGTGTGGGACGAGGCGTTCGTGAGCGGCATGCTCAGGCCCGACACGATCGTGATGCCCTGGCGCGGCCCCGGGGTGGCGAGGCGCGCCGCCGCCGCCGGGCACGACGTGGTGCAGACCCCCGTCTTCCCCCTGTACTTCGACTACGCCGAGGCCTCCAGTGAGGAGGAGCCCCTCGCGATCGGCGACGCGATCACCGTCTCCGACGTCGCGGCCTACGCTCCGGCGCCGGAGTCGTGGACGGCCGAGGAGCGGGAACACGTGCTCGGGGCACAGTTCCAGCTGTGGAGCGAACGGCTGCCCGACGCACGGGCGGTGGACTACCGGGCCTGGCCCCGGGGGTGCGCGCTGGCCGAGATCGCCTGGTCGGGCTCGGCCGGGGCCGGGTTCGAGACCCGGCTGGAGGCGCACCTGACCCGCCTCGACGCGCTCGGTGTCGAGTATCGGCCGCTGACCGGCCCGCACCCCTGGCAGCGTGGGGGGACCGGCCGCCGACGCCACCGCCCGGGGGTCGTCAAGGTGGACGAGGCGATGAAACACCTGGAGGAGCTGACCCACGAGGCCGACTCGACCCGTCCCAGCATGTGACGGGCTTCCTGCCCTTGGCGAGCCCCAACGGGCGGGGCGTGGATTCCGGCCGGTCAGGAGACCTCGTAGCCCGCTTCCTTGACGGCGGCGCGGACGGCCGTGTCGTCGAAGGCGTCGCCGGAGACGTCGACCCGTCCGGTCTCAAGGTCGACGTCGACACCGGTGACACCCGGGACCTCGCCGACCTCCTCCTTGACCGAGCTCACGCAGTGACCACAGGTCATGCCGGTGACGGTGTATGTGATCGTGCTCATCGTGCCTCCAAAGCCGTGAGGTTACCCACCCAGGGTATAGCGTCAGGCCGTGGGGCTCCGGTCGGCGGTGCGGCCGATGATCTGGCGGAGGTCGACCACACCGTGACGGCGCAGGCGGCGAGAGAGGTCGCGGTTGACGTGATAGGCCCAGAGGGGCCCCTCGTAGATCAGCGCGCTGTATCCCTGGACGAGCGTGGCCCCGGCGAGCAGGCGCTCCCAGACGTCGTCCACGTCCTCGACACCGCCGACGGAGACGAGCACCAGGCGGTCGCCCACCCTGGCGCGCAGCCTGCGCAGCACCTCCAGCGACCTGGCCTTCAGCGGACGCCCCGACAGGCCGCCGCTCTCGCGGCTGTGGTCACGGCCCGAGGGCTCCGCGACGGCCAGCGTCTGCCTGCCGATCGTGGTGTTGGTGGCGATGATGCCGTCGAGCCCGAGCTCCAGGGCGAGGTCGGCGACCGCGTCCACGTCGGCGTCCGCCAGGTCGGGGGCGATCTTGACCAGCAGCGGGGTGCGCTTGGGCGTGGCGTCGGCCACCTCCTTCACCGCCCGCAGCAGCGGGCCCAGCAGCTCCACGGCCTGCAGGTCGCGCAGGCCGGGGGTGTTGGGCGAGCTGACGTTGACGACGAGGTAGTCGGCCAGGGGGGCGAGCTCCCTGGCACTGGCCACGTAGTCGGCGACGGCACCCGACTCGGGAACGACCTTGGTCTTGCCGATGTTGACGCCCACGATCGCGGGGACGCCCCTGGGCCTGGCCAGCAGCCTGGCCGCGGCGGACGCGCCCGCGTTGTTGAAGCCCATCCGGTTGACGATCGCCCGGTTTCTCACGAGGCGGAACAGGCGGGGCCTGGCGTTGCCCGGCTGGGCGTGGGCGGTGATCGTGCCGACCTCGACGTGGCCGAAGCCGAGCGCGGACACGGCCTCCACGCAGCCGGCGTCCTTGTCGAAGCCGGCCGCCAGCCCGAACGGGCCGGGGAAGTGCACGCCGAAGGCCTGCACGCGCAGCGCGGGGTCGCGTGGCGCGAGACGGCGGTGGACCAGCCGTCTGACCACGGGCGTCACCGAGAGGACGCGCAGGGCGCGCACCGTCAGATGGTGCGCGTCCTCCGGGTCGAGGCGGCTGAGGACCTGCGAGAAGACGAATCGATACATCACCGCTCAGGTTAGTGCCCCGGCGGGGTGCCGCTCGCGCCGACCGCGTCCCCGGGGTATCTGATCAGGAGGTATCGGTCGAATCCCAGCAACCGCAACAGGCGGAGCACAGGACCCGAGGGGCGGAGAACGATCATCTCGCGGCCCAGGCCGCGCATGTACTCGTCGGCCCGGAGCAGGGTCCGGGCACCCGCGCAGTCGATGAAGCCCACGTGGGCCAGGTCGCACTCCACCGTCTTCGCGGTGGTCGTGCCGAGGACACGTCGTAGTTCGACGCCTCCAACGGCGTCGAGATCACCGTGAACGGTGATCTCGACGCTGTTCTTCGAGGGCTCAGGCGACGTGAGCAGGATCACCGTATTTCGCCCGCCCCCTCACCGAGCACCTCGGCCGCCAGGTCGGCGACGCGGCGGCGGGAGTCACGGGCCTGCTTGCGCAGGCCGGTGAAAGCCTGGGTGGCGGTCAGATCGTGCTTTCCCATCAGATAGCCGATCGCCCGCTCGATGACCACGCGGTAGTCGAGGGCGTACTGGAGCTGGTCGGCCAGGGCGCTCTTCTCCTCGGCGGCCATCGCGACGGTGAGAAGCTGCTCGATCACATCCGCGTAGCCGTAAAGCGCCTGGACATCAGACTCGTCCCACTCGTACAACTTCGCCTGGTAGACGTTCAGCGTGCCCACGGGCTCGCCTCCAAGACGCACCGGCACCCCGGCCACCGCCCGCACCTCGGGGTGCAGCCGGTCGGCGAGCTTCGGCCAACGGGGGTCGACCCGCACATCACTTGAGGTCACCGCGCAATTCTGCTCATACGCGGAAACACATGGTCCCTGACCAAGATGGAGCTGCGCGCCTTCAAGACTGCGGCCCCGCTCATCGGTGGCCACCAAATAACGAAGATCTTTACCTTCTTCGGCAAACATCAAACCCGCACCCGCATATCCGAACAGCGAGTTCACCACATCCACGGCACGCTCCAACTGCTGAACTATGCCTGTGGTGGACGAGGTCGTCTGAAGCCTTCTCAGGCTCGCGACCAGCGCTTCCGGATCAATGTGAGTCATATGTGGAGCGCCTTTCAGCGTCGACCTGGTTACTTGACGTGCACACTACGACTTCCCTCAACGAGAAGATCTATGAGCCATGCTCTGGAGGACCATCACCATGAGCTCTCCGAGACGTTCTCCCGTACGGACTTTCGCGGGTTGCCATTCGTGGCTCGTCCGGTCGTAGAAATTCAGGGTGCCGATCAGCGTTTTCTCCGCCCGCAATGGCACGGAGAGCACCGCCCTGACCTCCGAGACCCGCGCGGCGACGCCGGGGAAGCCGAGGGGCCTGGCCGCCCGCAGGTCGTCGACCACGACGTCCTCGCCGCGGCTCAGGGTCTCGATGGCGGGCCCGGCGCCGATCTGCTCCTGGATCAGCTCCAGTTGCCGGCCCCGCTCGTCGGAGCCTCCGACCGCGCGCAACCGGTCGTGGTCGTCTATCAGCATGAGTGCGGCCCCGTCGGAGCCGAGAACGTCGGCGAGGGCGCTCAGGGTACGGTCGACGAGCTGAGTGAATTCAAGAACCTGGGTCATGGGCGAGCTTCCTCCACGTCGAGGTAGCTCCGCGGACACAGGGCGGAATGATCTGCGAAACAAAGCCTAGTGCTGCCCGATGACTCCGGCCAAGCGGTTCCCCCTTTGGCCGTATGCAGGGGCCGGACATCACCGTCAATACATCGTTAAGCGTTCGGCAAACAACGATCGGCAGGGTTGGGCCTATGAACATCCTGTCACGTTCGGCCATCGCCCGACGACGGCGCACCCTGGCGAACCTCGTGCTCCGCGACCTCGCGGACACCGGTGACGTCACCCTCCCCGCCTGGTGGGAGGAGGAGATCCAGCGGGAGTTCGGCGGGCTGGGCGGGTTCCTGGCCGAGCTGAGCCGCCAGTGGTGGACGGCCTACGCCGCGCACCTGGACGCGCTGATCGAGCTGGGCCTCGACGACCCCTCCCAGGCGTGGGACGACGTCAGCGAGCAGATGCCGTGGCTGCGGGCCGTACTCGACGCCCACACCGACGACGCGGCACTCGCCGAGGCCGAGCGGCGGCACTGCGACGTCCTGCGCTGGACGACCCGGCGCGAACCCCGCCACGCGGCCTGAGGACCCCTCGGGCCCGGACGTTCACATGTCGTGCGGGGAATCGCGGGGAATATTCGCGGGGAATCGGGTAGCCATGAACGATGGTCAGATTTGTCGAAGGCAAGCCCTCGCCGCAGAGGAAACCCGGTAACCACGCTTCTGACCTGCGGCTGGGCGTGCGCCTGACGATGGCGCTCGTGGCAGTGGCGATCTTCACGGTGCCGTTCGTGGTGCTGCTGGTGCTCGTGAAGACCTCCTCCTCGCCGCTCAAGAGCCTCGACGAGAGCATCGCCCTGAGCCTGCACGCCCAGGCGCTGGCAAACCCCGGCTACACCACCTTCCTCAGCGTGGCCACCGAGGTGTTCGGCCCCTGGACGTGGCGTGTGCTGGTGGTGCTGGCCGCCGTCTGGCTCTGGCGCCGGGGCGCGCCGCGCCTGGGGATCTGGGCGGTCGCCACGATCACCTTCGGCGGCCTGCTGAACCTCGCCGTCAAGGAGATCGTCGACCGTGCCCGGCCCGACCTGCCGGATCCGGTGGCCTCGGCGCCCGGAGCCTCCTTCCCCTCCGGGCACGCGATGGGAGCGGCGCTGGGTACGTGCATCCTCGTGCTCCTCCTGCTGCCCTTCCTGCGGAGCACGGCCTCGCGGATCATCGCCTGGGTCGTCGCCGCGGCCATCATGGTGTTCGTCGCGTACAGCCGGATGGCGCTCGGCGTCCACTGGACCAGCGACGTGATCGCGGGGGTCGCACTGGGCGTGGTGGTCGTGGTGGGAGCGGCGGCGGGGTTCGAGGCCTGGCGCCGTGGAGAGGGCCGCAGACCCGCCGAACCACACGTGGAAGGCGTCGAACCCGAGGCGTTCCGGGAGACCCATTCGGGGTAGCTGGCGCGCCATGTCGAAAATGTCGGTGGATTTCAAAGGCGTGACACGTCTCATCCTGGCGCCGCTGGCCATCATGGCCGTGCTGACGATCGGCGTCGGCCTCCTCATCACCAAGGTCCTGCAGACGACGACCCTCATCGCGAACGACCAGGGGGTCAACGCACAGATGGCCGAGGGCCGCACGGCCCAGCTGAGCTCGATCACCGACGTGCTGTCGGGCCTGTCCGACACCCCGGTGATCATCACTGCCACCGCGCTGCTGGTCATCGGCTTCCGGCTCGCCTTCAAGCGCTGGAACGAGTCGATCTTCCTCGCGCTCGCGGTGTTCTCCCAGTCGGCGATCTTCCTGCTCGCGACCGTCTTCGCCGAGCGCAAGCGACCCGCCGTCGAGCACCTCGACCCCGCCCCGCCCACCTCCAGCTTCCCCTCCGGGCACACCAGCGCCGCGGTCGCCTTCTACTGCGGCGTCGCCCTGGTCCTGACCCTCCACACCCACCGTTTCAAGATCCTGAACGTGCTGTGGTGGGTGGTCGGCCTGGGCATTCCCCTGGGCATCGCCTACTCGCGCATGTATCGCGGCATGCACCACCTGAGCGACGTGAGCTGGGGTTTCCTGCTCGGCGCGGTCTGCATCGCGGTGGCCGCCAACGCGCTGCTGTTCCGGCCGGTGGTGCAGGAAAAAAAGAAAAAAGTTCTGAGCACGTAGCGATCCCCGGCCACGTCGGGGATCCGGGCGTCGCGAAGATCGCTGAAGCGTGGGCCGGCGGGGGTGAGAGAGGGACATTCCCACCCGCCGGACCGCTTCACATGAGACCGTTGTGAAGCAGCACCACCAAGGTTCACACCCGCTATCAGGTGTCACCAAAAGATCACTGCGCGCTACGAAGTAAGATGAAAACCTCGTTAGGGAGATTCAACTCCTCCCCTCGGGGCACGAGCAGCCAGCCGACCGGACCGAGGACGTTCGACGGCTACCCTCAAGGAAGGAAGCCGGCCATGGATCACCAGTCCGTCGTCTGCCAGAAATGCACAGGCGTTCTCCTCGCCACCGACTCCCGCACCTACACCGCACAGCGAGGACGCCTGATCCTGGCCAACGGCTACTGCACCTGTCCCGCCGAGCAGGCCCCCACCGAGCAGGCCGCGCCCCAGCAGCAGTCCCAGCCTCAGCCCGCCGCGGAGCAGCCCGCCACGCACCGGCAGCCCGCCCACCCTCAGCAGCAGCCCGCGAACCAGATCTCGATGGTGGGCGCCTAGCACCTTCTTCGAAAGGTCGCCCTTGGGAGGGGCGTCGGGGGCGTACGCGACGACGAAGCGGCGCTCAGCCGCTCAACCCCCAGGCCAGCACCACGGACAGACCGCTCGTCGCGAGCAGGCCGACGACCACCACTATGGCAATCACTCGACGGTTCATACCTGAGAGCCTAGCCAGGCATCCGGATGGTCCCGCACGTCAGCGCCCGGGTGGGGCACCAGGGGCGAGTACGGGATCATGACGGCCAGCTGGTCGGGGGCGTCCGCTCGCTCTCCGCGCGGATGATGTGGATCACCGCGTTGATGAGCGCCAGGTGGGTGAACGCCTGGGGGAAGTTGCCGAGGTGGCGCCCGGTCACCGGGTCGATCTCCTCGGCGTAGAGACCGAGGGCGCTGGCGAAGGAGAGGACCCTCTCGCACAGCCTGCGGGCCCGGGTGAGCTCCCCGATCTCCGTCAGCGCCGAGACGAGCCAGAACGAGCAGATCGCGAAGGTGCCCTCCTCCCCGCTCATGCCGTCGTCCGTGCTCTTCGTCTCGTAGCGCAGGACCAGCTCTTCGGCGGTCAGCTCGTCGGCGATGGCCAGCACGGTGGCGCGGACCCTGGGATCGTCGGGCGGCAGGAAGCGCACCAGCGGGATGAGCAGGAGCGACGCGTCGAGGGCGTCGGTGTCGTAGTGCTGCCTGAAGACCCCTCGCTCGCTGACGCCGTGGGCGCACACGTCGGCGTGGATCTCGTCGGCGACCGCCTGCCAGCGCTCGGCGAGTTCCGGCTCCTCCCTGAGCCTGGCGAGCCTCGCGCCCCTGTCGGTCGCCACCCAGCACATGACCTTCGAGGAGGTGAAGTGCTGTGGCTCGCCGCGTACCTCCCATATGCCGCGGTCGGGCTCCCGCCAGTGCCTGATGGCCGACTCGACCTGCCGCTTCAGGATGGGCCAGATCCGCTCGTCCAGGCGGTCCCGCGACCGGGTGTGGATGTAGAAGGAGTCGAGGACCGCGCCCCAGACGTCGTTCTGACGGTGCCGGTAGGCGGCGTTGCCGACCCTGACGGGCTTGGCGCCCTCGTAGCCGGACAGATGGTCGAGAATGTACTCCTCCAGCTCCAGTTCGCCGTCGATGCCGTACATGACCTGGAGTTCCTCGTCCCGTTCCGCCATATCGGCGATGAACCAGAAGAAGTCGTCGGCCTCCCAGTCGAAGCCCAGCGTGTACAGGCCCCAGAGGGCGAAGGTCGAGTCCCTGATCCAGGTGTAGCGGTAGTCCCAGTTGCGGTCGCCGCGCGGCGTCTCGGGCAGGGAGGTGGTCGCCGCCGCGATGAGGGCACCCGTGGGGGCGAAGGTGAGGCCCTTGAGGGTGAGGGCGCTGCGCTCCAGGTATCTCCGCCAGGGGTGGTCGGGGAAGGCGCCTCTGGCGAGCCAGTGCTGCCAGTGGTGGGCGGTCCACACGAGCCGGTGGTAGGCGTCCTCGAAGGTGTACGGCGGCTCGTGCATGGTCCACGACAGCGCGCAGAAGCGCGTGTCGCCCTCCTTGAGCAGGGTGCGCGCCATCGCACGTCCGCCCTCGAACCCCAGCCGCATGTCGGTGGTGAGCCGCAGCTCCAGGCTCTCCCCCTCCGCGGTCGCGACGCCCTGCTGGTAGCCCCTGTCGGTGTACGCCCAGTCGGCGGACTTGCGCCCGTAGTCGAAGATCGGCTCGCAGTCGAGCGTGACCTGCGCCTCCCCGCTGACGCACCGCACCGTGCGGAGCAGCACGTGGGAGGCGTCGTAGTCGGTCGGCGCCCTCCTGTGCGTGTGGGAGAGCTCCTCCTCCTCGTGGTGCCAGGGCCCCATGAGCAGCACGTCGCGCACGATGATCCAGCCGGTGGGGGTGCCCCAGCTCGTCTCCAGGACCATGGTGCCCGGCAGGTAGCGGCGCGCGGCGGGCACCCTCAGGTCGGCGGGGCCGAGCCGGAAGCCTCCCGCGCCCCGGTCGAGGAGTGCGGCGAAGACGCTGGGGGAGTCCATCCGTGGCAGGCAGAGCCACTCGATGTTCCCGCTCGGGGCGACCAGCGCGGTGGTCTCGCAGTCGGACAGGAACCCGTAGTCGGCGATGGGCGGGAAAGGGGAGGGACCGGGCAGCTGGTGCACGGGTGAGTTCCCTGTCATCAGTTCTCCTTGAGCCTGGAGACCTCCGCCTTCGAACGGAGAGGACCGTCAGGCGCCCTTCCTACCCCGCCTGCCGCTTTCAGGCACGTCTTTCACCCGGATATCCGCCGCTCAGGAAGCGATGGCTCGGTCCATCAATGATTCCCCGCGATGTCTCATAAGTCACATTATTCCCAGTCGTGTGTGAACTTTTCGGACATGCTGGTGTCGAATCTGCTATTAAGATGCCCGACCAAGGTTCACATCAGAGAGGGTCATCGTGGGGCGCGACGACATCCAGGGATCGTACGAAGAGGATCCTCGCGAGCAGACCGGTCCCCTCGGACCGGCCCAGCGGGAACCCGAACGCCCCGCCGGCGACGTGCTGTCGGACGGATGGAACGAGATCGACCTTCCGGACCCCGTACCGGGCGACGGATCTCAGGTGATCGTCCACGTGGACGGGTCCCGGGAGATCATCCGGACCGACGGCTCCCGGGAGATGGTCTATCTCGACGAGCGTCGCGAGACAGGGGACACCGACGTCACCTCCGACGGCCCCCTCTACCGCGACGAGGACGAGGAGACGCCGACGCGCGGTTTCCTGGGATCGGGCTGGCGGGAGGACCCCGACCCCTACGAGGATCGCCGCCGCAAAGGCAGGAGCAGGAGCAGAATCCTGCTCGCGGTCGTGGGTGGCGTCGTGGTCGCGGGAGTCGCGGGCGGCTGGATGCTCTCCGCCTCCGTGAACGGGCAGCCCGACACCAAGTGCTCACCCGGCGCGCGGTGCTCGGTGGCCGACATGCCGAAGCTGCCCTCCGAGACACCGGCCCCCGGGCCCGAGGAGACGACGGAACCATCGGAGGAGGCGCCCACGGCCGAGGAGCCGACGACCGCCCCCACCCGGGCACCCCGGGCCCAGGAGCCCTCCACCCGTCCGTCGCCGACCCGCAGCGCCCCGCCGAGGGAGACCCGCCCGACGCGGACCGCCGAGGAGAGCGAGCAGGAGGAGGCCTCCCGGGAGAACTCGACCCCGCGAGCGCGGATCACCTCGGAACCCGCCCCCTCGCAGACCGGCCAGACCCCCACCGAGAGCGCCGAACCGAGCCGGCAGCCGACGACGGCACCACCGACGCAGGACACCGGAACGAACGACAACTCGGGTGGCGGAGGCGGCGGTGGTGGAGGCGGCGGTGGAGGTGGAGGCGGTGGCGGCGGTCTGCTCGACTGGCTGTTCCGGTAGGCCGTCACACCGCCATGGCCGGAGAAACCAGATCCGGGTGAGCCGGATCCGGGGGAGCCGGTCATCGGGTCGTGCCCCCGGTCAACGTGCGGAGCCGGTCCGCCGGGAATTCCCGACCCCGGCCCGGTGCTCCTGAGGGCTGACGCCGCGTTCGCGCTTGAAGGCGACACTGAGCGCGAACGCGCTGCCGTACCCGACCTGCGTCGCCACCGCGCCGACGGTCGCGTCGGTCTCGCGCAGCAGGTCGGCGGCCATGGCGAGCCTCCAGCCCGTGAGGAACGTCATGGGCGGCTCGCCCACCAACTCGGTGAAGCGGCGAGCCAGGGCCGCGCGGGAGACACCGGCCCCGGCGGCGAGCGCGGCCACCGTCCAGGGGTGGGCCGGGTTGTTGTGCAGCATGCGGAGAGCCTTGCCCACCACGGGGTCGCCGTGGGCGCGATACCAGGCGGGCGCCCCGGCCTCGGGGCGGGAGAACCAGGCCCGCAGGACGGCGATGAGCAGCAGGTCGAGCAGCCGGTCGAGAACGGCCTCCTGGCCCGGATCGTCCTTGACGATCTCGTCGCCGAGCAGCGGGACGATCGGGCAGTCCCAGGCGTCCTCCCGAAGGACCAGCAGCGAGGGCAGCGCCTCCAGCAGACGGCTGCTGATCTCCCCGCGCATCTGGTAGGCACCGGTGAGGAGCACCGCTGACCCGTCGGGGCTGTTGCCCCAGGTGCGGATCCCCAGGTCCATCTCCTGAGCCAGGCTCCGCCCGTCGACGGTGGTGCAGTGCTGGCCCGGATGGATCACCACGTCGGGCGGTGTGGCCGGATCGCAGGCGACCGTGTAGGGGTCGGGGCCGAGGACGATCGCGACGTCCCCCGGCCCCAGACGCACCGGGTCGCCGTCGTCGGGGACCACCCACGCCTCACCCCGGACCACCGCCGTCAGGGCGAGCGGTGCCCGGTCCTGGACGCGCAGGGACCAGGGCGGGCTCAGGATCGAACGGAGCAGGAACGCTCCCCTGGCCCTCGGACCGTCCAGAAAGTCGGTGAGTGCGTCCACACCTTCACCGTAGACGCTGAAACATGGAAACGCGCTTCTCGACCATGGACCGTCTCAATCCACGCCGGTTCACTGGTCCCATGACTGCGATGTCGCTCTTCCGAGGCCCCGCGCTGGTCGCGGCGGCCATCACCATGGGACTCATGGCGGGTCTCTTCTACGCCTACACCTGCTCCGTCATGCCCGGCCTGGCCCGGACGGACGACCGGACCTTCGTGAGCGCGATGCAGCGGATCAACGTGGCGATCCTCAACGGCTGGTTCGCCGCCTGCTTCGGCGGCGCGCTGGTACTGACCGTCCTCGCCGCGGCGCTGCACCTCTCCCAGGACGCGCGGCCCGTGCTGCCCTGGATCGTGGCCGCGCTCGTCCTCTACGTGGTGACGCTCGCCGTCACGATGGGGATCAACGTGCCGCTGAACAACGCCCTCGACGCGGCCGGGGACCCCGACCGCGTCACCGACCTCGCGGCGGTGCGGACGAGGTTCGAGGCGGCCTGGGTGCGCTGGAACCTCGTCCGCACGCTGACGTGCGTGGCCGCCTTCGGCTGCCTCACCTGGGCTCTTGTCGTGTACGGGCGCACCGGGCTGCCGAACGGATCGTGACCGGGCGGGTCGGTCGGAGGAAGGCGTGGCCGGGCAGACAGCGGCTCGGGGGCACGACCGGGCAGATGGTGGCCCGGAGATGACCGGGCGGGTCGGTCGGAGGAAGGCGTGGCCAGGTAGACAACGGCTCGGGGGCACGACCGGGCGGTGGTGCCCCGGATTGTGACCGGGACCCGGTGGGGCTGCCCGGTCCGTGTGGACTTCTGCCAGGATGCCGTCTGTCGCCGCCTCCCGCCCCGGAGTGGATCGGCACACCCAGCGGATCGGCACCCCCGGGGAGGCCGGTTCTGCCCCCCGCATCCTGACCACTGACACGCACGGGAGCCCTTCGATGACCGGGTACCGGATCCTCGCCGTCGACGACGACCCCGCGATCCTGCGCTCGTTACGGCGCGGCCTGCGCCTGGAGGGCTTCGGCGTGGAGACCGCGGACTCCGGCGAGCGGGCCCTGGAACTGGCCGAAGGCACCGCGCCCGACGCGATCGTCCTCGATGTCTCGATGCCCGGACTGTCGGGCATCGAGGTGTGCGCCCGCCTGCGGGCACGCGGAACGGAGGTTCCGGTACTGATGCTGTCGGCGATGGACGAGGTCGCCGACCGGGTGGCGGGGCTGGCCGCGGGAGCCGACGACTACGTCGTCAAGCCTTTCGACCTCGGTGAACTGGTCCTACGGCTGCGTGCCCTGCTGCGCAGGGCCGGGCGGGCGGCCGGCGAGACGGTCCGGGTGGGCCCGCTCACGGTCGACCCGACCGCCCGCCGGGTCACCGTGAGCGGCAGGGAGGTCGAGCTGACCCGCCGGGAGTTCGACCTGCTGGAGGTACTCGCGTACAACGCGGGGGTCGTACTGTCCAGGTCGGTGCTGCTGGAACGGGTCTGGGGGTACGACTTCGAGGTGACCGGCAACGCCGTGGACACCTTCGTGAGCTACCTGCGGCGCAAGCTGGAGGCCGGGGGTGAGCCGCGCGTGGTGCACACGGTGCGCGGGGTCGGGTTCGTGGTGCGGGACGGGCACCGGTGAGGCTCTCCACCCGGTTCGCGGCCTGCCTGGCCACGCTCGTCCCGCTGCTGGTGCTGCTGGGCGGCCTGCTCGTACTGAACCTGGTCTCCCGCGACCTGCGCGCCGAGCGGGACGAGCAGATGGCGACGCGGGCGCACGCGCTGGCGCCGCTCGCCACCTCGTACTCCTGGCGCGTCCGCATGACCCCCCGCCTACCGCCGGACCTCATCGCGCAACGACTCGCCGGGGCCGCCGCCATGGGGGCCGGCAGCCCCGGCGGGATACGCGTCGAGATACCGGGGAGCACGTCGTTCGACATGGGAGAGGTACCGGCCACGACACCCGCCGTGGCCGGTGAGGGACCGGCCACCTTCGGCGAAGGCGCGCGGGAATGGCGATTCGTGGTGTCCGACCTGGGCCCGCGAGGGGGCGCGGGCCGCCTGTGGGTGTTCGAGTCCGAGGAGCACCTCGACCGGCGGCTCGGAGTGCTCCGCAGCCGGTTGGCGCTGGTCACCCTGATCTCGGCGGGGGTGGGCGTCGTCGCCGGTCTCGCTCTCGGCAGGTTCGCGGTGCGTCCCCTGGCGGTACTTCGCGGCCAGGCGCGGGGAATCGGCGCGTCCCCTGTGGGGGAGACACGACTGGAGACCGCCTCCGGGGTCACCGAGATCGACGAACTGGCCGGCGTGCTCAACGATCTGCTGGACCGGCGTGACGCGGCGGTGACGCGCACCGGCGAGGCGTTGGAGACCGCCCGCGCCTTCGCCGCCACCGTGGCGCACGAGCTGCGGACGCCGCTGACCAGCATGGGCACCAACCTGGAGTTGCTCGGCCACCCCGGACTGGATCCGGTGGAGCGCGCCGAGATCGTCGCCGATCTGAGTGCGGAACACGGCCGGACACAGCGGCTGATCACGATGCTGCGCCGGCTGGCGCGCGGCGAGCTGGTCGAGCCCGCGGCCTTCGCCGAGACCGATCTGGCGGAGATCACCGCCGTCGCCGTCGAGGAGGCGCGGCGCCGCCACCCGAGGGCCGCGATCGCCTTCTCCCCCACGGCCGACCTGCCGGTACGGGGATGGGCCGAAGGACTCCGGATGATCGTGGACAACCTCCTCGACAACGCCGCGATCCACGGCACGGATGCCCCGGACCACCCTGGCGGTAAGGACAGGGTGGTCCGTCCTGATGGCGCGGACAGCGCGGACGCCGTGAGCGGCCTGGACAGAGCGAACAACACAGACAGCACAGACCACACGGACAGCGGCATGGGCAGTACGAGTGCCAGGGACGGCACAGACCGTACGGACAGCGGCATGGGCGGCACGAGTGCCAGGGACGGCACCGAGGACACCGAGGACACCGAGGACACCGAGGACACCGAGGACACCGAGCGTGCCACGATCACGGTGACGCTGTCCGCCGACGGTACGGTCGCCGTACTCGCCGTTCAGGACGCGGGACCGGGGATACCGCTCGCCGAACGCGACTCCGTCTTCACCAGGTTCCACCGCCGACCCGGCAGCCCGGGTTCGGGCCTCGGTCTCACCCTCATCCGCCAGCAGGTGGCTCTGCACGGCGGCACGGTCACGGTGACCGACCCTGAACAGGGCCGCGGAACGCGCGTCGAGGTGCGGCTGCCCGCCTCGTCTCCCCTCTCCCCCCGCTCCCCGACGCGACCCGACGAGCGTCCTCCCGAGGTCGGCTCCTGGCTCACCGAGCCGCGCCGGTCCCCGCCGTAGACCCGCTGAATCTCCGCCGTGGACCGTGCGGGAGATTTGCTGGATCTCCGCGTAGTCCGTGCCGGAGATCCGCCGTGGGCATGCCGAAGTCCCGCAGTGGGGCTGCCGGAGATCCGCCGTGGGGCGTGCCAGAAATCTGCCAAGAAAGTGCGTCATGATCCCCGCCGTACGCGAGCGGCTCACCCCGCCACCGAACCCACGGGGGGAACATGAACATCCATCGCCTGCGAGTACCCGCGATCGCGACGGTCGCCGCACTCACGCTGATCGGCTCGGCGGCTCCGGCCGGAGCCCTGGCCATGACATCGGCCTCCCTCGCACCGGCCTCGTCGCCGTCCGCGCCGGTCGTCGCCGAGGCCGGTGCCTTCGACCTCGTACGACCATCGGCGAATCCGGTCAGACTGCGGAGCGACCCGAGAAAGCTCTCGGTGACCTACACCTACGAGGGCGACGAGCGCACCCTCGACGACTTCCTCGCGCGCACGAAGACCAACGGCTTCGTCGTCCTGGACGGCCAGAAGATCGTGGACGAGCGCTACGTCGAGGCCGACCGCAACACCCGGTTCCAGTCCTGGTCGATGGCGAAGTCCTTCACGTCGGCCGCGATCGGCATCGCCCTGCAGGAGGGCCACATCCGCTCGATCGACGACCAGGTCACCCGTTACCTTCCCGAACTGCGCGGCTCCGGCTACGACGGGGTGTCCATCCGCAACCTGCTGCGCATGTCGTCGGGGATCGCCTGGGACGAGCGCTCCGACATCCCCAAGGTACAGATGGCCGTGAAGCGGGGCCGGTCGGTCGAGAAGCTGGCGGCGCGGCAGGTGCGCGGCTGGAAGCCCGGCAGCAGGTTCGAGTACACCAGCATGAACTCCTTCGTGCTCGCCGACATCGTCAGCCGCGCCACGGGCACGCCGTACCACCGGTACGTGGAGAAGAAGATCTGGCAGCCCGCCGGCATGGAGTCCACGGCGCGTATCGAGAAGGACACCACCGGCGACAGCCTCGGCTACTGCTGCTACCACGCCACCGACCGCGACTTCGCCCGGTTCGGCCTGCTCTACCTGCGTGACGGCAAGGCGGCGGGGCGCCAGGTCGTGCCGAGCGCCTGGGTGAAGAAGTCGACCACGCCCTCCGCCTCCTTCAACGCCGGCTACGGGCTGCACTGGTGGCTCGGTGACGGCGACGAGGGCGACTTCATGGCCGCCGGGTTCGGCGGGCAGTACGTCTACGTCTCACCCAAGCACGGCGTGGTCGTCGTCAAGTCGACCGTCTCCACCTCGGCCCACGACCAGCGCGAGGCGCTGGTCGCGTTCCGCGCCGTGGCCGCCGAGGTGGCGAAGAGCCGCTGACGACGACCCACCCGCACGGGGACGGAAGCCGGATCGGCCGGGGGCCGACCGCGAGGACAGGCCGGGGGGCGGCGCGTCCTTCCTGCCTTCCGCCGGAGGCATCGGCATCGGAGCTCCGGGCCAAAGGTCCGGCATCAAGGTTCCGGAACCGGGCCTCCGACATCGGAGCTCAGGCATCAGGCTCCGGCATCCCCGTGCCGTCGAAAACACCTATCGCAAACAGGGGGACATCTCACATGACCAGCACGAAATCCGGCCCTCGGCGCTCTCCTCGCCTTCGAGGGCTGCTCGCAGCGTTGGGAGTCGGCGCGCTCATCGCCTCTCCGCTCCCACAGGCCGCCGCCGCGACCGCCGCACCGCCGGTGACACCGGACTGCTCCTGGAAACTCCGGGTGAGCGCGGACACCGTCAACGTCTTCTTCCCCGACACCGCGGCGTCGTACTGGGTGCTGCCGTTCACGGTTCAGGACCGTCTGCGGATCAAGCTCTCGGGTGAGTACGCGGACAGCCGGTACACCTCGTTCAACGTGTACAGGGACGGCGGAGGGTCGTTCACGTTCAACGGTGTCGGCTCGTCGCTGCCCGACCACCTCATCGACCCGGACCCGGGCAGTGTCAACCCGTGGCAGCAGCAGGCGGAGCCAGGCGGGCGTTACACGGTGACCGTGAGCTCCGACGCGGCTCCCGGCCAGGTCAACACGCTTCCCCTCGCTCCCGAGGGCACCGCGGAGGGCGCGGACGGCTACGTTCTGCTGAGGGCCTACCTGCCGGCCGACGGCGACTTCTCGCGGGTGCCGCTGCCGTCGGTCACCTTCGAACGCGACGGCGTCTCCACGCCGGTACCCCGGTGTGAGAGCACCGACACACCCACGCAGGCGCAGATGGAGGCGCTCGAAGGACTCCGCATGGACCCGCCGCTCGCCGAGCCGGAGCCGATGAGGTTCGCCCGCGTGAAACTCGACACGCGGCGCGTCGGCGGCTTCCCGAACGCGGACGCCGCCTACCTCAGCGCGACCGTCCCCCCACCGGCCGACCGCGAGGTCGTCGTCGTCCGGGGCAAGGCGCCGCGCGCCTCCGCCGGTTCCCACCCCTCGCCGTGGCCGGGGACGGACAAGGACGTGCGCTACTGGTCCATGTGCACGAACCTCACCTTCCCGCTGCTCCCCGTGGTGGTGAACAACCTGCCGAACGGGACGGTCAGCTACGGGTGCCGCAGCGACGACGAGACCGCGCTGGACTCCACCGGCCACTACACGTACGTGATCGGCAGGGAGTCGCAGCGCGCGGCGATCGAGAGGATTCCGGGGGTGACCTTCCTGCCGTTCTCCACGACGCAGCCGAGGGCCGCGCACACCGTCCTGCTCCGCAACATGGTGGTGGACGAGAACTTCGCCGAGGCCGTCCAGAACGTCCCCGAGGACGGTGACCCGGCCTCCGCCGCCGCCGTGATGGGCCCGTATCACCCGAAGGTCTCGGTCTGCTCGCTCGCCGACCTGGCCTCGGGCGGCCCGCAGAACTGCCCGCCGGTCTAGGCGTCCGCCGCCCGCCGGTCCAAGCGTCCGCCGGGGCGAGTCCCGTCAAGGGGGCGGGGATTCGCCCCGGCGGACAGGGTCGTGTACGGCGAGCACGGGCCGGTTCTTTCTCGCCTTCGCTCGCCGCGGCCCCACGCCCGCCCGGCCGTCCGGCTCTCGGCTACCCACCCGGCTCTCGGGCCGCACGGCTGCCGATCACGATGGGTAGGCGTGGGTCTCGGTGGCCTTGACCGACGCCCAGATCCGCTGCCCGGGGGTGAGGTCGAGATCCGCGACGGCGGCGGGGGTGACGTCCGCGGAGGCGGTGATGGGTCCCTCCAGGTGGATGCGGACGCATGAGCCGTGCCGTTCGATACCCTCGATCGTGGCTTCCCAGAGATTGCGCGGGGTGCCGTCGGGACGGGTCCGGTAGAGCGCGACCGCGCCGGGCCGGAAAGCGACGAACGCGGGGCCCTCCAGGTTCTCGGCGACGCTGAAACGCACCTCACCGACGGTGACCTGCCGTTCGGCGGCGAGTCCCCGATAGAGGTTGAGGCCGACCAGACGGGCGACGTAGTCGGTGCGCGGGCGGCGGGCGACCTCGGCGGGGGCGCCGCGCTGCACGACGGCGCCGTTCTCGATGACGACCAGCTGGTCGGCGAGCACCATGGCGTCCAGCGGATCGTGGGTGACCAGGACGGTCGCGCCCTCGAAGTCGGCCAGGTGGCGGCGGAGCCGGGAGCGGATCTCCAGGCGGGTGTGGGCGTCGAGGGCGGCCAGTGGTTCGTCCAGCAGCAGCAGGCGGGGGCCGACGGCGAGGGCACGGGCCAGTGCGACGCGCTGGGCCTGACCGCCCGACAGCTGCCGGGGTTTCGCCGCGGCGTACCCGGCCAGGCCGACGCGTTCCAGCCAGGCGGCGGCACCGCGCCGCGCCTCCGCTCTGGAGGCGCCGCGGCAACGAGGTCCGAAGGCGACGTTGTCCAGGACGGACAGGTGTGGGAAGAGCAGGTAGTCCTGGAAGACCATGCCGATCGGGCGACGTTCGGACGCCAGGGGGTGCAGCGCCTCACCGTCCAGGAGGATCCGCCCGCCGGACAGGGCGGTGAGCCCGGCCAGCGCGCGCAGCGCGGTGGTCTTGCCCGCGCCGTTGGGACCGAGCAGTGCGACGACCTGACCGGCCGCGACCTCCAGTTCGATGTCCAGGCGGAAGCGGGGCCGGGTGACGACGAGATGGGCGTCGAGGGTCACGGGCCGCTCACCCACCGGTCGCGCAGGCCGGCCAGGATGATCACCGAGACGGCGAGCAGGACGAGGCTGAGCACGATCGCGGCCTCGGGTTCGGTCTCCAGGGCGAGGTACACGGCCAGCGGCATGGTCTGGGTCTGGCCGGGGAAGTTGCCGGCGAAGGTGATGGTGGCCCCGAACTCGCCCAGCGCGCGGGCCCAGCACAGCACGGCTCCCGCGACGATGCCCGGGACGATCAGGGGCAGGGTGACACGGCGGAAGATCACCCAGCGGGAGGCGCCCAGCGTCGCGGCGGCCTCCTCGAACCGCAGGTCGGCGGCGCGCAGCGCACCCTCGACGCTGATGACCAGGAACGGCATGGCGACGAACGTCTCGGCGACGACGACCCCGGCCGTGGTGAACGGCAGGGTGATGCCGAAGGTGGAGTCCAGCCACTGACCGACCAGGCCGCGCCGTCCCAGGACGAGCAGCAGGGCGACCCCGCCGACCACCGGGGGCAGCACGAGGGGGACGGTGACCAGCGCCCGTACCAGGCGACGGCCGGGGAAGTCGACCCGGGCCAGCAGCCACGCCAGCGGCACGCCGAGCAGCAGGCACACCAGCGTGGCCACGGTCGCGCTCACCAGCGACAGGCGCAGTGCCTCCAGCACCTGCGGCTCGCCCAGCCTCTCCAGCAGGGTGGACCAGGGGGCGCGCGTCAGCAGCCCGACCAGCGGCAGCGTCAGGAAGACCATGCCCGCCACGGCCGGCAGCACCAGCACCCAGGGCAGACGGCCCGCCACCCCGCCGTCGCGCACCCCACCGCCCGCACCACCGTTGGCCGGACCGCCGCGTACCCCACCGGGGAGGTCTCCCGGCACGCCGCCGGACGGGCCGTTTGGAACGGCGCCGGCCGGGCCACCCGCTACCCCGTCGGCCGGGCCACCCGTTACGCCGCCGGACGGACCACTCACGGCGCCGTCAACTCGTCGTACGGGCGTGGTCGGCGATCTCCACGACCACGTTGGTGGACTTGATCACGGCGACGGCCGTCACCCCCACCGCCAGGCCCAGCTCGTCGGCGGCCTGGCGGCTCATCAACGACACCACCCGGTACGGTCCCGCGGCGATCTCCACCTGGGCCATCACCGCGTCCCTGATCACTTCGGTCACGATCCCGCGGAAGCGGTTTCTGGCCGAGGAGTGCCCCGTGCCCTCCTCGGACTCGATCCGGGCACGTGCGAACGCCGCCAGATCGACTCCCTCCACCATCCGGTGGCCGTGCTCGTCCCGCCGGGCCGCGAGCCGTCCGGCGTCCACCCACCGGCGGACGGTGTCGGGGCTCACTCCCAGCAGCGCGGCGGCCTCGCTGATCCGAAACGTCGTCACGAGCAATCACCATACCTTCGCATATTCCTACCTAGGACCCACTCCCCCATGGCATTAGCGCCGAGATTCGTCCTCCCGCCGTGGTGCGAGGCATCGGGCCGCGGCAGGCCCTCGAAGGTCAGTCGGGGGCGATCTCGTAGTGGAGGCCCGCGCCGAGGCTCAGCGTGAGCCTGCGGGCGAGCCCTGTGTTGCGGCGGTGGTCCAGCCGGTTGACGGCCATCTCCAGGGCCTTGCGCTCGCCGACGACGACCACCCACGACCGTGCCCGGGTGAGCAGGGTGTAGAGCAGCTTGCGGCGCAGCATGACGCCCCCGGACTCGGTGACGAGCGGCGCGACCACGAAGGGATACTCGCTGCCCTGGGAACGGTGGACGCTGATGGCGTACGTGTGGGTCAGCTCGTCGAGCTCGCCGAAGCCGTACTTCACGGTCTGCCCGTCGTCGGTGCGGATCTCGACGACCCTCTCCTCGGGGGTGATGGCGGTGACCGTACCGGTGTCGCCGTTGAAGACGCCCTTGTCGTAGTTGTTGCGGATCGGCATGACACGGTCACCGACCCGGAAGGCGGAGGCGCCCGACCAGTGTTCGGCGACCCCCTCACGAGCGGGGTTGAGCCGTTCCTGGATCATTCTGCCGAGTTCGGCCGTCCCCGTCAGGCCCCTGCGCATCGGGCACAGGACCTGGACCTGGTCCGGGCTCACCCCCTGCTTGCGGGGGATCGCCACCGTCGCCAGGTGCAGCACCCGCTCGGCGACCTGCTCGGGGTCGTCGACCTCCTCGAACCAGAAGCCTCCCCCGCCGGGAGTCGCGGGCACCTCACCCGCCCTCACCCGGCGGGCGGCCCGGATGATCCCGCTGCCCTCCGCCTGGCGGAAGACGCGGGTCAGGCGCATCCGCGCGATCGTCTCGACGCGCAGCAGGTCGGCGAGCACGCTGCCGGGGGCGATGCTGGGAAGCTGGTCGCTGTCGCCCACGATCAACAGGTGGCTGCCGGGCGATATGGCCGCGGTGAGGCGGGTGGCCAGGCTCAGGTCCAGCATGGACGCCTCGTCGACCACGATCAGGTCGGCCTGCGCGGGCGTCTGCTCGAACAGCGTGCCGCTGTCGGGATCCGGCTGGTGGGCCAGCATCCGGTGCACGGTCATGGCGGGCAGGCCGGTGAGTTCCGACAGGCGCTTGGCCGCCTTGCCGGTCGGCGCGGTGAGGGTCACCGTGCCGCCCATCGCCCGCACGGTCGCCGCGATGGTCTTGACGGTGTGGCTCTTCCCGCAGCCCGGACCGCCGGTGAGGATGGAGACGGTACTGGTGAGCGCCATGTTCACCGCCGCCCGCTGGTCCTCGTCCAGCCCGGGATCCTCCTGGAAGGTGCGCATGGGCAGTGTCGAGGGAGCCTCCCAGAGCCTGGTCAGCTGGTCGGCGAGCGTGATCTCACGGCTGTGGGTCTCCTTCAGATAGACCACGGCCGTCGCGTGGCCGTCGGGCGACGCCTCGACGACCACGCGTCGGTCGGCGACGAGTGCGTCGACCATCCGCGCGACGAGGTCGTGGTCCTGCTCGACGAGCTCCGCGGACTGGGCGATCAGCGCGATCAGGCGTACGTAGCAGTGTCCGTCGCGGCTCGCCGCCGTCTCCAGCCTGTCCAGGATCGCCGCCTTGACCCGCTGCGGGCTGTCCTCCGCGACCCCGGAGCGCAGCGCGATCCTGTCCGCCGTGGCGAAGGCGATGCCCCTCACCTTGCCGATGAGCCGGTACGGGTCGGAGGTGAGCACCTCTCCCGAGTCGGCCCCGAAGACCTGGTATATCTTCGCCGCGAGCAGCGGGCTGATCCCGAAACCCTGCAGGACCACCATGAGCTCGGCGATCGCCTTCTGCTCCTGCCAGGCGTCGGCGATCTGGGCCTGCCGGGCGGGGCCGATGTTGACGACCTCGGTGAGCCGTCCCGGCTCGGTGTCGATGACCGTCAGCGTCGCCTCGCCGAAGTGGCTCACGATGGCGTGGGCGAGCCTCGGCCCGATGCCGCGGATCAGGCCGGAGCCCAGATAGATGCGGATGGCCCGGACCGTGGCCGGAACCAGCCGCTCGCACGCGACGACCTCGAAGCGCCTGCCGTACCGCGGGTGGTCGCCCCAGTCACCGACGAGCCTGAGCGTCTCCCCCGGCTGGACCCCGCCAAGGGCCCGGCCGGAGGCGACGAAGCCGGGCATGCCCTCGGCGCTCATCCGCGCGATCGTGTACTCGTCCTCGCGGACGTACACCAGTTGCTCGACAGATGCCTCCACGGCAGAAAACAACCCCCGTACCGGCTCACCTCATCCTTCGCACATCAGACCAGCTCACCCGGTGTCCCCACAAGCCGTCGCCGCCCGCCCGCACCCCGGGCCGCCGTCGTGGCGGCCCGGGGCGACGACGGGCGGTGCCGGGCACGCCGGGACCGCTGGATGTGACGTACGAATCGTCGGCGCGGGCGAGCCACCGACGGCGGTGAGGGCCGGACCGCTACGCGCCAGGCTCACCTGGTGCCCGCCGGTGGAGGTGCCCCCCGAACGACCCGCGATCCGTCAGCCGCCGATGGCCCTGGGCCCCGGACCGGGAGGCATCGGTGCCGGATACGCCGGATACGGAGGCCGCCCCGGTCCGGGAGGCAGCGGAGCGGGGTACGGAGGCCGCACGCCCGGATACGGAGGCCGCGGATACGGAGGCCGTGGGTACGGATACGGGTACGGAGGCCGCGGATATGGATACGGAGGGCGCCAGCCCGGATACGGTGGCCGCCAGCCAGGATAGGGGGGACGCCAGCCCGGATACGGAGGCGGGTACCCGGTCGGGTAACCGGGGTAGCCACCTGGGTAACCCGTCACGGGCACGCAGTCGTACTGCGGGCACGGCGTGGTGAAGCACTGCTTGGGCGAGGGGACGCAGATGCGGCCCGGACCGCAGTTGATCCCCGCGCACGGCGATCCCGGAACGCACGTACCGGTCGTCTGCGCGGCGGCGACCGACCGGGCCGCCGAAGCGGCCGGCGCCACCTCCGCCCAGGCCCTGGTCGCGATGGCGGGTGATCCGGCCGCCGCGACCGCGACCAGGATCGGGATCAGTTTTCGAAGCATTTTTCCCCCAGATGTCATGATCGGTTATGACTCTCCGACGATGCTGACACCGGCCTTACCTGCTAACGGCAAACTGGATCCCAGCAAGTCGGATGGCTTGTCGGGAGTCGGATTTCGACGCTGTCGCACCGATGGAAATCCAGTGGTTTCACCCCTTTTCGCACTCGTCGATCCGTGAGGAGGTCCGCTCACAGGTCATGAACGGAAGCCGACGTAACCCCGAGCAGGCACCACGGGCGATCAGGCTTCCTCGGAAATCGGACGGCCCGCGACCCTTGACGTTAACTTGAAGCGGTGGAGTGATTACCCACAGTGATTACGGTGCATGAGGTCACATGCCAATCAACCCTCAGCACCAACGGGAGCACCCCATGCACACCCGCACCACTGCGACGGCGCTGGCCGCGTTCGGCCTTCTCGCCACCCTGACCACCGTCGGCGCCACCGCCACCACCGCCGTCGCCGCCACCGCCCCGGCCCCCTGCGCGCAGGAGCAGCTCGCGCTGATGAACGCCGAGGACGCCCTCACCGACGTCGACGCCCTACCGGAGGTCAAGGCCGCTCACGCCGCCCTGATGAAGGCCGGTGCCGCCGCGAACATCGACCAGCTCTCCCAGAAGGTGGCCCTGCAGCAGCTCGGGGTCAAGGCTCCGGCGCTGGACCCCGCCGCGAAGAAGATGGTGGAGGCATACAACGCCGCCGGAGCCAAGTACGTGCAGGTGCGCGACGCCGCGCTCATGAAGATCGCGCCGAAGCGTCAGGACTCCAGGAACACGCTCAAGAAGTGCCTCGTCGCCCACTCGTGAACCCGGCACTCGTGAACCCGACCGGGTGAGACGGACCGGAGTCCCCGAGGCCGCGACCGGGGCGACATGCCCCCGGCGATCGGGGACTCCGACCGGATCCGCGCGGAAGGCGGCGTTCGACGACGGCCCGACGACGACTCGACGCGGAAGGCCGCGCTCGACGACGACCACCCGGCGGTTTCCGAAGGCGGTTCCTTAAAAGACGTCACCCCTCCGCAAAAGACCTCACCCCTCCGCGCGGACCGGCGTGGACCGGTGTGGAGCGGGCGTAGCGGGCCGCGAGGGCCCGCATGTGCTCGACGAGCTCCGGGGGCTCGGTGACCTCGAAGTCCAGATCGAGCATGCCGAGATACACGGCGATCACGTGCAGGCTGTCCGCGCCGGTGTGCAGCACGCAGGTGTGCTCGTCCACGGCCTCCACCACGCCGACCGCGGGGTTGACGCGCTCGGTCACGACGTCGGCGGGCGCGTGGACGACGACCCGTGCCCGGTGGCGCCAGGCCGCCGCCGAGACTCCGCGCGCGACGTACGCGGCCGCGCCGCCCTCCGGCGGATCGCGGGGCGGAAAGCGCGGGCCGGTGGGGGTGCGCGGTTCGACGCGATCCATCCGGAAGGTGCGCCAGTCCTGACGGTCGACGTCCCAGGCGACGAGATACCAGCGGCGTCCCCACGCCACGAGCCGATGCGGTTCGACGATCCGTACACTGGCCGACCCGTCGTGGGCGCGGTAGTCGAACCGTACCCGTTCCCCGTCGCGGCAGGCGGCGGCGAGCACGGTCAGCACCTCGGGGTCGACCACCGGGCCCGGACTGTCCGCGGGCACGGGTTCGACGTAGGTCTGCAACGCGTTGACCCGGTGGCGCAACCGGGAGGGGAGCACCTGCTCAAGCTTGGCGAGGGCTCGCACCGACGTCTCCTCGATGCCGGCGACGGTGCCTCCGGCTGCGGTCCGCAGGCCGACCGCCACCGCGACCACCTCCTCGTCGTCGAGCAGGAGCGGCGGCATGACGGTTCCCGCGCCCAGGCGGTAGCCCCCGTCGGTGCCCCGCGTCGCGTTCACGGGATATCCGAGCTCGCGCAGCCGGTCGACGTCGCGGCGCACGGTCCGCTCGCTCACGCCCAGCCGATCGGCGAGGGTCGCGCCGGGCCAGTCCTTCCTGGCCTGCAACAACGACAGCAGGCGCAGCAACCGCGCCGAGGTTTCCAACATGTCCCCAACCCTGCCAGTACTTCAGGACAGAAGCTGACCGGAAGGGTCCGTAGTGTTCCGATCATGAGCGAAAACGCCGAGATCAAGCCCTTCCGCATCGACATCCCGCAGGCCAGGCTGGACGACCTCCACGATCGGCTCGACCGCACCCTCTGGCCCGACGAGCTGCCGGACGCCGGCTGGGACTACGGCGTCCCCGTGGAATACGTGCGGAACCTGGCCGAATACTGGCGCCACGAGTACGACTGGCGGGCCCACGAGGCCGAGATCAACCGGCACCCGCAGTTCACCACCGAGATCGACGGGCAGAACATCCACTTCCTGCACATCCGCTCGCGACACGAGAACGCCCTGCCGCTGATCCTCACGCACGGCTGGCCCGGCTCGATCGTGGAGTACCTGAAGCTCATCGAGCCGCTCACCGACCCCGAGGACCCGGCGCGGGCGTTCCACCTGGTCATCCCCTCGCTGCCCGGCTTCGGCCTCTCCGGCCCGACCAGGGAGAAGGGCTGGAACCGGTACCGCATCGCCGGGGCGTGGGCGGAGCTGATGCGGCGGCTGGGCTACGACCGCTACGGCGCCGTCGGCAACGACGGCGGCTCGCTCATCTCCCCCGAGGTCGGGCGGATCGACCCCGAACACGTCGTCGGCGTGCACGTCACCCAGCTCTTCTCCTTCCCCTCCGGCGATCCGGCCGAGTTCGAGAGGATCACCCCGGAGGACCAGAAGGCCCTGGAGGTGCTGCAGGAGTTCTACGACACCAAGATGTCGTTCAACACGCTGCACTCGCAGCAGCCGCAGACCCTGTCATACGCGATCTTCGACTCGCCCACCGGGCTGCTCGGCTGGAACTCGCAGTTGTTCGGCGACGGCGTCGACGCCGACTTCATCCTGACCAACACGATGCTCTACTGGCTGACCGGCACCGCGACGTCGGCCACCCGGCTCTACTACGAGGACGCGCGCGCCGAACACCCCACCGAGCCCACGAAGACGCCGACCGGCCTCGCGATGTTCGACGGTGACTTCGTGTCCATGCGCACGTTCGCCGAGCGCGACCACACGAACATCGTGCACTGGAAGTCGTACGACCGCGGCGGCCACTACGCCGCTCACATCGTGCCCGACGTGCTCGCCGAAGACCTGCGCACCTTCTACGACGGGCTGCGCTGATCCCCGTTCCGCCGCCGGCCGCTCGCCATGACGCCGCCGTCGCCGGCCGGTCCGCTCACGAAAGCCGGGGACGGCGGACCGGCGGGCGGACCGGCGGATGGACCGGCGAGGTGGTAGACGGCGTCCGGTGTCGCGTCGACCCAGCACCGCCGGGTGAAGGCGAAGGGAGTGAGATCGAGCCCGGCAAGCGGATTTCGCGGCTCTGAGGTGGCGCTCACGAACTCTCCTTGAGGTAACGGACCGGAAGCGACGTTCAAGGGCTCTCCTCGAAGCGGAGGACCGAATCGTCGATGGGGGACGCGCTCATCCTGGAGGCCGGGGTTCGGGTGAGCCAGACCCCGCCGATCCCTACCCCGGCGGGGTGAGGTACGGATCGCCGGCGGCGCGCATACTCGGTTGCATGAACAAGCACGGCCATCTCGCGGACTTCCTGCAGACACGCCGAGGCCAGTTGCGGCCGGAGGACGTCGGGCTGCGGACCTACGGCGAGCGGCGCCGGGTTCCCGGGCTGCGGCGGGAGGAACTCGCGATGCTCGCGGGCATCAGCGCGCCCTACTACACGCGCCTGGAGCAGGGCCAGTCACACAACGCCTCGCGCGAGGTGCTCGACGCCATAGCGAACGCCCTGCGGCTGGACGAGTCCGAGCGGGCCCATCTGCACGCCCTGGCCCGCGCACCGAGACGGGGCGGACTCTCGGGTCGGCCGCGTACCGAACGCATCACCCCGGCGACCGGCGCTCTGCTGACGGCCCTCGGGAGCACACCCGCCATCGTGATCGGCCGCCGCAGCGATGTCCTGGCCTGGAACCGCGAGGGCCACGGACTGTTCGCCGGCCATCTCGACCGGGACGGCCCGAACGTCCCTGGCCGGCGGCCGAACATGGCCAGGCTGGTGTTCCTCGACGCGCACACCCGTGACCTGTACGCCGACTGGCCCGCCAAGGCCAGGGCCGTGGTGGGCAACCTGCGCCTGACGGCCGGGAGACATCCGGACGATCCGCTGCTGGCCGAGTTGATCGGTGAGCTGACCATGCGCAGTCCTGAGTTCGCCGCGATGTGGGCCGACCACCGGGTCCTGGCCTGTGACGTCGCCGACTACGAGATGCGCCACCCCCTGGTCGGGACGTTGACGGTCACCCAGCAGACGCTGCAGAGCCCGCAGGGGAACGGTCCGGCCCTCGTGGTGGCCACAGCCGCCCCCGGCTCCCCCTCGGCGACGGCTCTGGCACTGCTCTCCCAGGCCATCGCACCGCGAGAAGCGTCGCAGGAGACAACACCGGAAGCGACCCGGCCTCGCCTCGGCGCGGAGACCCGTACCGTCTGACCCGAGCCCCTCCACCGGCCGAGGAGGCCGGGCGCGTCCGAGCACGTCCGGGCTCGTCTGGTCGCGGCGCGTGTCCACCACGCCCTCCCTCCACCGTGCCGCCCCGCCCTCCCCTCCACCGTGCCTCCCGTCGAGACCGGCCTCGCGCTCGACGACCCGGTGGCACGGTCTGTACCGCCTACCTGCCGCCCCCGTCTCCGGCCGCCCCATGCCCGCCGGTCGGCGGCAGGATCACGACCTCCCTCCGAACCCCCTCTCGACCACGGCACCGCGCCGCGGCTGCCGCATGCCGGAAAACAGTGAAGGAACCATGTCCAAGCGAAGCATCAAGATCACCATGTCGGCTCTTCTCATGGCCGCGGCCACCATGACCGCGACCGCGCCGGCCAACGCGACGTCTCCCAAAGGGCCACTGACGGACGTGCGGATCGCCACCCACTTCGACCTGTCGGCGGGCCAGATGCCGGAGAACATCGCGCTGCTGCCCGACGGCACGGCGAACATCACCTTCGCCGCCAGCCGCCAGGTGGCCCAGGTCACCCCCGGGGGCAAGACGCGCATCCTGGCGACACTGCCCGCGCCCGCCGACGGCGGGGTCAACACGCCGATTCTCGGCTTCCCGCTGGCCACCGGCATCGCCCACACCTCGGACGGCACCGTGTACGTGCTGTACGCGACCGGTACGGCCGACCTGACGGGGCTGTGGCGGCTGCGCCACGGCAAGGCCCCTCGGCGCATCGCCGCGCTGCCCGCGAACGGCCTGCCCAACGGGCTGGCACTGGACGGGAAGGGCGAGCGGCTCTACATCACCGACTCCGTGCTCGGCACCGTGTGGACCGTCCCCGTCACCGGCGGCACGCCCACCGCCTGGTCCACCGCTCCCGAACTCGCCTCCACCGGTTTCCTCGGGGCCAACGGCGCGAAGGTACGTGGCGGTGCCCTGTGGGTGACCAACCTCGACCGGGGCACTCTCCTGCGCATTCCGATCCGCCCCGGAAACCGGGCGGGAACGCCGCAGGTCAAGGCGTCCGGCCTGGTCGGTATCGACGATTTCACCTTCACCGGTCACGGCGACGAGATCCTCGCGGCTCTCAACGCCCCCAACACGGTCGTGCGCATCAAGTCCGACGGCACCAGCACCACCGTTCTGGACACCGGCGACGGACTTCAGAACCCCACCTCCGTCGCCCTGCGCGGCGATGACGTGTACGTCCTCAGCGCCGCCTACACCACGGCCACCGACCCCAACCTGCTGCGCGCACGCCTGCGCAAGCACCCGTAAACCCCGCCACGGTACGACTACAGGGCATGGCCACGGCCACCGTGACCATGCCCTACCTCCAAGGAAGTGTGACCCACCACGGTACGGATAACAGGGCACGCATCATGGACGACGTCACTCCCGGCGACATAGAGGCGCCCCAGGTCTAGGCGACGAACGGACCGGTCCCGTCATCGGCGGCCGGTCCTTCGTCATGCCCACGGCCGGCCGGCCCGCGGACGGCGGCTACCGATATGCGGGCCGGTGCTCGGCCTTCGGGCCAGGGAGCGCGTCAAGCGAGAGCCGGTGACAGGCGGGACGTCGAACCGCGCAGGCGGGCGGCGTCCTCGCTCGGCGGCACGCCGAACTGACGGCGGTACTCCCGGCTGAACTGCGACGGGCTGTCGTAACCGACGCTGTGACCGACGCCGGTGACGTCGTTGGGACGTATGGCGAGCAGGAGCCGGGCCTCCTGCAACCGGATCTGCTTCTGGAACTGGATGGGGCTCATCGCGGTGACCGCCTGGAAGTTGCGGTAGAAGGCGGACACGCTCATGCCCGCGAGTCGCGCCACCTCCTCGACGCGGAAGGGCCGCGCGTAGTGGTCGCGGATCCACCGGACGGCACGGGCGATGTGGGCGAGGCTGCTGTCGGCGAGTCCGAGCTGGCGTACGACGGCGCCCTGCTCGCCGGTGATGACCCGCCAGAGGATCTCCCGCTTGATCAGCGGTGCGAGCACCGCGATGTCGCGTGGCCGGTCGAGCAGACGCAGCAGCCTGACGACCGCGTCGACGAGCGCGTCGGGCGCGTCACTGACGGCCATGCCGGACGGGGCTGCGCCGCCGGCGGGCGGTAGGTCTCCGGGGGCGGCCTGCAGCAACAGCTCGGCGACGGTCGCCGGGTGCAGGACCAGGCCGAAGCCCATCGCCGGCCGCTCGGGGCTCGCCTCGGTGAAGTGGCCGGTGATCGGCATGTCGACCGAGGCGAGGAGATACTGCCCGGCGCGGTATTCGTACACGCGGTCGCCCAGCGCGATCCGTTTCGCGCCCTGCGCGATGAGCGCCAGCACCGTGCCCGACATCGAGGACGACGGCGGGCCCGATTGCTCGACCTTCGAGACCAGGACGCCTTCGATGGCGGTGGTCATGTCGGGCCGGGCGTGGCGGTCGAGCAGGGAACGCAGCTCGTCGAGGTCCATGCCCCGATTGAAGCACAAGCCGGATACTCCACAAAGCGAGAGTATTAGGCAAGGGCGAGAGAGCATCCTTCTAACGTTTTCCCTGGTAGCGCTGCTTTCATGGAGTTGTCAGCATCCCAGGAGCAAACACAGGCTCCAATAAAAAGGAGATCCCCCATGATCGTCGGCCACGGTTTCCATGCCACCATGACCGCGCAGCCGGGAAAGGGTGACGAACTGGTCGAGTTCCTGCTCAACGCGCCGTCCCTGCCCAACGAGGACTGCGTCGTCTTCCTGGTCGGCCGCTCGGCCGGTGACCCGGACACCGTCCACGTCACCGAAGGCTGGACCAGCCGGGAGACCCACGCCAGGTTCTTCGCGACCGAGGAGGCGCAGGCGCTGGTCGCGAAGCTCCAGTCACTGCTCGTCGGCGAGTCCCTCTACACCGACGAGGTGCCGGTCGGCGGCAAGGCCGCCTTCTGACCCCTCCGGCCGACCCCCGCGAAAGGAACTCACCATGACATCGGTACGCCCCGACCTCGACCCCGAACTGCGCGCGCTGCTCGCGGAGATGCCGCCCATGCCCCCGCTCAGCCCCGAGGTGCTCGCCCAGCTGCGCCAGTACCCGCAGACGCCGATCGACACCCTCCTCGAAGGCCGCGCCGTCGACCGGCGCGAGGTCACCGTCCCCACTCCGGACGGCACGATGCTCCCGCTGTCGATCATCAGTCCCGCCGGGACCGACCGCACCGCGGCGGCACCGTGCGTCTACTGGATCCACGGCGGCGGGATGATCATGGGGGATCGCTTCTCGCAGATCGACATCCCCCTCGACTGGATCGACCTGCTCGGCGCCGTCGTGATCTCCGTGGACTACCGGCTCGCGCCGGAGGCGACGGGCACGACCCTGGTCGAGGACTGCTACCAGGGCCTGCTCTGGATCGCCGAGAACGCCGAGGACCTGGGTATCGATCCCGCCCGCGTCGTCGTCGCGGGCGCCAGCGCCGGCGGGGGCCTCGCCGCCGGGGTCGCCCTGATGGCACGCGACCGCGGCGCCCCGGCGATCGCCGCCCAGGTGCTGATCTGCCCCATGCTCGACCACCGCAACGTCACCACCTCCAGCCGTCAGTACTCCGGCGGGCACGGTGTCTGGACCCGCGAGATGAACGAGTACGGGTGGCGGTCGGTTCTCGGCGACCTCACCGGCCAGGACGTGTCCGGCTACGTCTCACCCGCGATGGCCGACGACCTCTCGGGCCTGCCCACCACCTACATCGACGCCGGCACCGCCGAGGTCTTCCGCGACGAGGACGTCGACTACGCCACCAGGATCTGGGCGGCCGGAGGCCAGGCGGAACTCCACATCTGGGCGGGAGGCTTCCACGGCTTCGACGCGCTGTATCCGCAGGTACGCCTCTCGGCCGCGGCGCGCCGGACGCGCGACGACTGGCTCACCCGGGTCATGAGCCCGGACCATGCCCCGAAGGCATGACCTCGGGCCACGAGCCCAGGCCATGAGCCCGGATTCCGGCACGTGGGCGCCGCCCCGGCCGATGCCCTCCGTACAGGCACGACCTCGGGTCAGATGTCCGGAGGAACGGGGAGGAAACTCGCCGCCCGCACCCGCCTCCCACCACGAACGAGAAGACCGACGCCGTACGCAACCGCCAGGCCCGCGCGCTCGAAGAGCAGGTCAGTGAGAACCCGGCGCGGCTCGCAACACGTCGAGCTCCTCGTTCATCGCGTCAAGGAAGGCGGCCACGGTGCGCAGTTCCTCCGGACTGAAACGCCGCAGGACCTTGTCCGTGCTGTGGCCGAGCGGGCGGAAGAAGACCGCGGCGAACTCCTGCGCGGCGTCGAGGTAGTGCAGGTGAACCACGCGCCTGTCGTGCACGTCGCGAACCCTGCGGATGTGCCCGGCCCGTTCCAGCCTGTCGAGGCACGCGGTGACGGCCCCCGAGGTGAGGTTCAGCTGCTCCGCCAGCCGGCTCGGGGTGATCGGCGACGTAGCGTCGAAGATCTTCATCAGGGCCTGGACGTCGGTGGGGTGCAGCCCGTGCTGGTGGGCGAACTCGTGGGCGATGCGGTTGAACTCGGCGGTCATCCTTCGCAGTCGCATCGCGAAGGCCAGCCGGTCGATGCCCTCCCCGCTGTCGCCGTTCATGACGCCATGCTACATTACTTCAATTATTGAGATACTCGATGATTGAGTTATCGTACGTCATGGAAAGGTGATGTCATGGGGCGGCGACCGATCCGCTGGCTTGTGCCGGCGCTGCTGGTGCTGGTCTGGCTGGGCATCGGCGGAGGGCTGGGGCCGTTCGCCGGCAAGCTCACCGAGGTGTCCACCAACGACCAGGCCGCTTTCCTGCCCGAGAGCGCGGAGTCGACACGCGTCCTGGAGGCGCAGGAGAAGTTCCGTCAGGACGAGACGCAGCCGCTCATCGTGGTGTGGACCGCGAACGGCGGCGACATCACCCCCGAGCAGAACACCGCGGCGACCCAGGCGCTCGCCTCGCTGCGCGGCACGGACGGCGTCGTCGGGACGCCCACGCCCTCCATCCCCTCCGAGGACGGCCGGGCGCTGCAGGGCGTGGTCCAGCTCAGCCCCGACCTCGACACCTCGCTCAGAGAGGTCCTGGACCGGGTCGGCTCTGCGGTGGCGGTCGACGGCCTGCGGGCCCAGCTCGCGGGTCCCGTGGCGAGCCGGGCCGACCTGTCCGACGCCTTCGCCGGGATCGACGGCCTGCTTCTCGGGGTGGCGCTCACCACCGTTCTGATCATCCTGCTCGCGGTGTACCGCAGCGTTCTGCTACCTCTCGTCATCATCGGCGGCGCGATCTTCGCGCTCGGCCTGGCGTGCGCCGTGGTGTACTTCCTCGCCGACCGCGACATCGTCCGGGTCGACGGTCAGGTGCAGGGCATCCTGTTCATTCTGGTCATCGGCGCGGCCACCGACTACGCGTTGCTGCTCACCGCCCGCTTCAGCGAGGAACTGGCCGCGACCGGCGACCGCTTCGCCGCGGGCCGCGTCGCGCTGCGGCGCTCGTTCGAGCCGATCGTCGCCAGTGCCGCCACGGTGGCCCTCGCCCTGCTCGCGCTGCTGCTCAGCGGCCTGACCAACAACCGCGCGCTCGGCCCGGTGGGCGCCATCGGCATCGCGTGCGCCGCCCTCAGCGCGCTCACCTTCCTGCCGGCGGCCCTGATCCTGCTGGGCCGTGCCGCCCTGTGGCCGTCGAAGCCGCGTCCGGCCGACAGCACGGCACGCGGGATCTGGCACCGCGTGGCCGCCGTGGTCGACCGCCATCCGCGCCGGCTCTGGATCGCCACCATCCTGCCTCTCATCGCCCTCGCCCTCTTCGCGCCGCAGCTGAGCGCGAGGGGTGTGCCGCTGGACGAGACCTTCGTGAACGACGCGCCTTCGGTGGCGGCACAGGCGGCGCTGAGCGAGCACTTCCCCGGAGGCTCGGGGCAGCCCGCGGTCATCGTCGCCCCCTCGGAGCGTGCCGAGGCCGTGGAGGAGACGGCACGCGGTGTCGAAGGCGTGTCCGAGGCCGCGACGGTGCCCGAGAGCGGACGGCCGGGCGACGACACCCCCAAGATCGTCGACGGGCTCGTGCTGGTGGAGGCGACGTTGAACGACGCCCCGGACAGCGACGCCGCCCAGGACACGGTCAAGCGCCTGCGCGCCGCCTTCGCCGCCGAGAACGACGTCCTGATCGGTGGTTTCAGCGCCCAGCGGTACGACACGACGGAGACCGCGAAGAACGACACGCTGCTCATCATCCCGGTCGTCCTGGTGATCATTCTGCTCATCCTCGTCGTCCTGCTGCGCTCGCTGATGACACCCGTGCTCCTGGTGGCCACCGTCGCGCTGAACTTCCTCGCCACCCTCGGCGTCTCCACGCTGGTCTTCACGCACGTGTTCGGGTTCACCGACGGCGACGCGTCCGTGCCGCTGTACGGCTTCGTCTTCCTGGTCGCGCTGGGGGTGGACTACAACATCTTCCTCATGTCCAGGGTGCGCGAGGAGACCGTGCACCACGGGGCACGAGAGGGTCTGCTGCGCGGGCTCGTCACCACCGGCGGAGTGATCACTTCGGCGGGTGTCGTGCTCGCCGCCACCTTCGCCGCGCTCGTGGTGATCCCCCTCACCTTCCTTGTACAGCTCGCCTTCATCGTCGCCTTCGGCGTCCTGCTCGACACCCTGGTGGTGCGCTCCCTGCTCGTCCCCGCGCTGGTACGCGAGCTGGGCGCGCGGGCCTGGTGGCCCAGCCGCCTGGGAAAGGCCGACGCACCGCGGACGTCCCCGGAACTGACCGGGGCGTCACGGTGACCCCCGGACCGGCAGGCGACGGCACGTCCCGTCGTTTCGTGAGCCGGTGGTGAGCCTGCGGTAGCGGTGGAGGGCGGCGGCGACCGGGGAACCGCCGCCCTCCACCCGGTGTGAATATCCTGTGAGCTCCGACCCCGGCCCGCCCCGAGCACCGCCCGGGCACCACCCGAGCGCCACCTGGGCGGCCTCGCGGGCCGGAAAGCTCACAGGAGGCTCACAGATCCTCTCCGAGATCGCGCAGCCGACTGGTCCAGGCTCGGTCACATGATTGAGTTACGGAGGTTGACCAAGCACTACGGCCAGGTGGCGGCGGTGAGCGACCTGAGCTTCGATGTCAGGCCGGGTGTGGTCACCGGGTTCCTCGGCCCGAACGGCTCGGGCAAGACGACCACCATGCGGGCGATTCTCGGCCTCGACACGCCGACGAGCGGGACCGCGACGATCCGGGGGCGCCGCTACGCGGACCTTCCCGCACCGATGCACGAGGTGGGGGCGCTGCTGGACGCCCGCGCGGCACATCCGGGCAGGAGCGTGTTCAACCACCTGCTGTGCCTGGCCCAGAGCAACGGCATCGCGCGGAGCCGGGTCGAGGAGGTGCTCGGGCTCGTCGGCCTCCACGCGGCAGCCGGTCGGCGAGTGGGCGGGTTGTCCCTGGGGATGGGCCAGCGGCTCGGCATCGCCGTCGCCCTGCTGGGGGATCCGGAGGTGCTGATGTTCGACGAGCCGGTCAACGGGCTCGACCCCGAGGGCATCGTGTGGATCCGCACCCTCATGCGGGAACTCGCCGCCGAGGGCCGGACGGTTCTGGTGTCCAGCCACCTGATGAGCGAGATGGCGCTCACCGCCGATCATCTGATCGTCATCGGCCGCGGCCGGCTGATCGCCGACGCCGGGCTTGAGGCGTTCATGCGGTCGAACTCGCGAGGGACCGTCCTGGTGCGTACCCCCGACGCGGAGGAACTCGCCCACCGGCTGCGCGACGCCGGCGCGACCGTACGGCCGAGCACGGAAGGCGCCCTGGTGGTGACGGGAATGGAGGGCCCGGAGATCGGCAAGATCGCGATGGTTCACGGAGTGGTGCTGCACGAGCTCACGCCGCACCGGACCTCCCTGGAGGAGGCGTACATGGAGCTCACCCGTGACAGCGTGGAGTTCGGCTCCGTCGAGGGAGCCGGGCGATGACCGTGTCCTCCACCGGGTCCTCCACCGGGTCCTCCATCGAGACTTCCACCGGGTCCTCCACCGTGTTTTCCACCGTCCTGCGCTCGGAGTGGACCAAGTTCCGCACCATCCGCGCCACCGGGTACGTGCTGGCCGGCGCGTTCGTGACCGCGCTCTTCTACGGCTTCCTGTTCGGCACCGCGAACGGCAGAGCCTACCTGGGCGCCTCCGCCGAGGACCAGGCGTCCTTCGACCCCGTCGTGACCGCGTTCCGCGGCCTGTTCCTCGCGCAGCTGCTCGTCAGCGCGACGGGCGTGCTCGCCGTCACCTCCGAGTACGCCTCCGGAACGATGCGGACCAGCGCCACCGTCGTGCCGCGAAGGGGGCGTCTCCTCGCGGGCAAGGCCGCCCTCGTCGCCCTGATCCTGCTCCCCTGCGGGCCGCTCATCGCTCTCGGATCCTTCCTGATCAGCCAGGCGACGCTCACCGCCCAGGACGTTCCGAGCGTCACCCTCACGGATCCGGGCGTGCCGGGCGCGATCGTCGGCGCGGGCCTGTACCTGACGTTGATCGGCCTGTACGGCGTCGCGATGGGGTTCCTGATCCGCAGAACGGCGGGAGCGACCGCCCTCGGATCGTTCCTGCTGCTGCTACCGGCGATGGCGTCCCTCTTCCCCGACTGGCTGGCCAGGTGGGTCCTGACCTACTGGCCGACCGCCGCGGGCATGACCCTCTTCACCCCCAGCCCGGTCACCGACGCTCTCCCGCCCTCCCTGGGATTCACCGTGCTCGCCACGACCGTGCTCGCCCTGCTGCTCGCCGCGCTCACCCTGTTCCGCTCGCGGGACATCTGATAGACGAGGGGAGCACGTCCGGAAGATGCCGGCTGGTGAAAGAAGGCGAATGGACACGTACCGGCTGCTGGTGGTCGACGACGAGCCCACGGTCCGGGAGCTGCTGTCGGCCACCCTGCGCTTCGCCGGCTACACGGTCGGCGCCGCCGCCACCGGATCCGAGGCCCTGGAGTCCGCCCGGCACGAACCACCGGACCTGGTCCTCCTCGACGTGATGCTGCCCGACATGGATGGCTTCGAGGTGATCCGCCGTCTCAGGGAGCTTCCCAGGCCGCTGGGCGGCGGTCGGCCGGGCCAGATCCCCGTCCTCTTTCTCACCGCCCGCGACGCGGCGGAGGACAAGGTCAATGGATTGCGGCTGGGCGGTGACGACTACGTGACCAAGCCGTTCAACCTGGAGGAGCTGCTCGCCCGGATCGAGGCCGTCCTGCGCCGCACGGGACTTCTCCCCGACGACCGGACGTTGCGGGTGGGTGATCTGGAGGTCGATCCCGACGGCCGTCAGGTGCGGAAAGCCGGTCACACGGTACGCCTGTCGCCCACCGAGTTCCGGCTGCTGCACTATCTGATCCTGAACGCGGGCAGGGTCGTCTCCAAGGCCCAGATCCTGGAGCACGTCTGGCGGTACGACTTCGCGGGCGACTCCAGCATCGTCGACACCTACGTGAGCCACATCCGGCGCAAGATCGACACCGTCGAGCCCAAGCTCGTCCACACCATGCACGGCGTCGGATACGTACTGAGAAAACCCAGGTCATGATCGTGGGTGCGGCCGTACCCGCGGATTCCGGGAAACCGGGACGGCGGCCGAGGGGCCTTTCGCTCCGCGGCCGCCTCCTGCTGATCACGATGGCCCTGCTCACGACCGGCCTGGTGGTGAGCAGCATGGTCGCGATCGCCACCCTCCGCTCCCACCTGGTCAGCAGGCTGGACGAACAACTGCTACCGCTCGCGACGCTGTTCTCGCGCGTCCCCCCCGAGCTGGTTCGATCGCCCGTCTCCGCGGAGGGCACAGGGGCCCTCCGGATCCCGGGCATGGGTCTGGTCGACCAGGTGTACATCGCCTCCCTCTCCCCGGACGGTACGACCCTGCAGCGGAGAAACCTCTCGGCACGGGGAGAGAGGCAGAGCCCGCGGCTCCCAACACTCGACGCCGAGGCCGTCACCCGGCTCGGCGGGCACCCCTTCGACGCACCGGGGCAGGCGGGCTCGGCGGGCTGGCGGGTGATCGTGCTGCCACGGGCCTCGCCGCGGCTGCCTCCGGCGGGACCGGCGCCTTCCTCGGAGAACGGCGGCGTCGTCGTGGCCGCGTCGCTGAGCGGCGTGAACTCCACCCTCGTCCGGCTGAGCCTCGTCTGCCTGGTCACCGCGGTCGTCCTGCTGACCCTGCTCGCCGTCATCGGCTGGTTCGCCGTACGCCGAGGGCTGCGACCACTGCGCGGAATCGAGGAGACCGCGGCCGCCATCGCCATGGGCGACCTGTCGCGGAGGGTTCCCGAGCCCGCCGCGCCCGGCACGGAGGTGGGCCGTCTGTCGACCGCGCTCAACGGCATGCTCGGCCAGCTGGAGACGGCCTTCGCCGCCAGGGAGGAGTCGGAGGCCCGGCTGCGGCGCTTCGTGGCGGACGCCAGCCACGAACTGCGCACACCGTTGTTCGGGATCAAGGGCTTCTCCGAGCTGCACCGGATGGGCGGCCTGCCCGACGTCGACCGGACCATGAGCCGTATCGAGAGCGAGGCGGGACGTCTCGCCCGGCTGGTCGAGGACCTGCTCCTGCTGGCCCGGCTGGACGAGGGCGAGAGCGCCCTGCCGATGGACCTGGCGCTCATGGACCTCCGTACTCTCGCCGCCGACGCCCACCACGACCTGCGCACCCTGGACCCCACCCGCCAGGTGACCCTGACCGGCCCGGACGGCGGCCCTCCCACGCAGGCATCGGTCCACGGTGACGAGGCCAGGCTGCGGCAGGTGGTGACCAATCTCGTCGGCAACGCCGTCACCCACACCCCGTCGGGCACCCCGGTGCGGATCGGCGTCGGCACGGTCGGAGACGAGGCCGTGCTGGTGGTGGAGGACGCGGGTCCTGGAATGACCGCCGAGCAGGCGGCCCGGGTGTTCGACCGCTTCTATCGCGCGGACGGCTCGCGCAGCCGTACCCCGGACGGTGGAACGGGGTTGGGTCTGGCCATCGTCCGCTCCATAGTCACCGCCCACGGCGGCCACGTGGAACTCCGCACGGCCCCCGCCGAAGGCGCCACCTTCCGAGTGGTCCTTCCCGCCACTCCGGATCCCGCGTCCTCCCACACCGAAGGAACAGGATCCGTCGGTCGCGAAGAGCCCGATCAACCGACGCGAAGAGCCTGAGTGACCGAACCGTCCCGCTCCCGGACGGTGAAGTCGTGGCGGCCGGTCGCGCGGTTCCGCAGCGACGGCGAACCGGGGACGTACGAGCGGTCGTCACGATCCGCGGACGGGAGCCGCGCCGATCCAGCGGTGATAGGCGTTCATGTCGACATTGCCGCCGCACACGACGGTGACCACGTGGCGGCCCGCGAAACGGTCACGGTCTTCGAGGATCGCCGCGACGCCGAGCGCGGCCGACGGTTCGACGACGAGGCCGGCGTGGTCGAGGAGCATCCGCATACCGGCGATGATCGACGACTCCCGGACGAGGACGGCGTCGTCGGCGACGAGGAGAAGGTCGTCCAGGACCTCGGGGATGGGACGCCGACCGGCGACGCCGTCGGCGATGGTGTCGGTCGAGTCGGTGGTGACGACGCGGCGTTGGCGCCACGAGTGTGTCATCGCCGGTGCGCCCAGCGGCTGGACGCAGATCACCTCGACTCCGGGCGCGAGGGCTTTCAGCACATGCCCCACACCGGTCGCCATCGCCCCGCCGCCGAGGGCGATCAGGACGGCGTCGAACGACGGTGCGGTGTTCACCAGTTCCAGGCCGATGGTCGCCGCGCCCTCGCAGGTCTCGATGTCCAGGCTGTCCTCGACCAGCCGGATGCCGTCGTGGCGCGCGATGGCCACGGCCCGCTCACGCGCCGTGTCGAAGTCGCCGTCCACCAGTTCCAGTCTCGCGTCCAACGCGCGGATGCGATCAAGCTTGACCGCGGGCGCGAAACGGGAGGCCACGACGGTGACGTCGAGCCCTCTGCCGCGCCCGGACCAGGCGAGCGCCTGGCCGAGGTTGCCCGCGCTGGCGCACACCGCCGCCCGCGGTCCTTCGTCGGCGAGCCGGCTCGCGATCACCTCGGTGCCGCGGGCCTTGAAGCTGCGCACCGGGTTCGCCGTTTCCAGCTTGACGCTCACCGCGCACCTGAGGCCGGGCTCCAGCGCCTCGCAGCGGTACAGCGGGGTGTCGAGAAAAACCGGGTCGATCACATGGCGAGCCGCCCGGATCCGAGCGGTGTCGAGGCGGGTCTCCAGCACGACACGGCAGCGTAGTGCCACCGGCGCCGTTCCGTACACGGGCCGCCTCGGTGGCCGAGGTTCGTCCGTGTCGACCACGACGCACAGACCCGCACCGAGCAGGCGGGTCTCACCTCTCCGGACGTGAACGCCCTCCACGCGACACGGCGGACTCGGTGTCGTACCGAGCCCGCCGTGCCGATTTCATCGGGTCCTGGTCACGTGCCGTGACGCCGCTCCCCCGGTTCCGGGGAGCTCACGTGCCGGGTGGTGTCAGGGTCTCCTGAGCATCCCGTCCTAGCTGCTCCACCTCTGGGTGGACTGGCCGTTGCAGCTCGCGATGGTCACACCGGAGGTGTTGCCGGTGCCGGTGACGCTGAGGCACAGGTTGTTGGCGACGCTGGTGATGGTGCCGTTGGAGTTACGGTTCCACTGCTGGTTGTTGCCGCTGTGGCAGTCGTACAGCTGGACACGGGCGCCGGAGCCCGCACCGGTCGGGGAGTCCAGGCACTTGCCGAGGATCTGAAGCTGCCTGCCGGAGGTGTAGGTGAACTGCTGGTTGGGGTTGGTGTGGCAGTCGTAGATCTGCAGCTGGGTGCCGTTGGCGGTGGCGCTGTTCGGCGAGTCCACACACCTTCCCGCCGCCTCGTTACGCAGCCGGAACGAGGTACCCGGCGTGGGCGTGACCGTCGGGGTCACCGTCGGGGTGGGGTTCGGGTTCGGGCTCGCGGCGTTGAGCGCGTTCAGCACCGAGGTGTAGGCGGCCTTCTTGTTGCCGTTGCCGTCGAAGAGCAGCGGGCTGGTGTTGGCGCCCAG
>NZ_JBEZEZ010000046.1:0-51297 GCF_040649155.1 Streptosporangium sp. NPDC049046
TCGCGTGTACGTCAGCCGGTAGACGTTCCTCGGCCATGGGACGCCAACGGTCACAGACGGTCTTGATCCGGAGGAGTCGAGATGTTGGGCTTGCCTGGGACGTGGCAGACGGGAAGAGCCGGCCCCACCTCAGCCAACCACGACTCTGCGATCGGCAGTCTCGATCATCCCGGAGCGGAGTCCCCCGCCGGAGGCGTCAGCTTCGAAAGAGCCGGATAAGCGCGATGGCTATCACCACGGGGATGACAACCGCCGCTACGAGTACAAGAAGAATGAAGATCCCGAACGGAGAGTAGATCACGGCCTGCTCCTGTCGACAGGCTGATCATATGCATGCCCAGGAAGCAGGGCGGCGGCGGGCCGGTGGGCAGCAGAGCGACGCGCGGCCATCCCCACGCAGCCGCCGCGTCCTTCTTCCCTCTCTCTGCCTGCCGGGATCTTCTTTGCCGCCGTACGAATGAGGTCGGGTCGACTCCCGGTTTCATATCGGCCGGGTGGACACAGGACCCTTTGGCTTCCCACTGGCTGCCCTGTGAACGGGCACGACATGCTGTAAGCGACGATCAGTCGCACCAGACCACTTGGATGATCTCTACCAGGCGTCGGTACTCGACAATCAGATATGTGATCATCCCGGCTCCGCCTTCACCGAAGGTACGTGTCCTCACCGGGGCGTCGGGCCGTTCCCTCATGAAAGGGTTACCGTTCCAGGGAGCGACCTGTAGAAACACGGTTGCCTCGTGGAACGCGACGAGCGCCTCGGCTGGAAGGGCCATGATCTGCTCGTCGACCTGCTTGTCCTTGCCGACCGTGTATATCTACACGTCCAGCTTCACGCCGAGTTCGGCGGCCCGCTCGGCCAAGACGTCATGCAGCGGCCGATCCGAGACGTACTCACCGCTCTCGATCTGCTCCTGGACGCGAACGGCCTGCTCAAGAACCTCTTCGTACTCCCCGGTCGCCTTCATCCTGGCCATATGCCACCAGTGAGCGAGTAGATCGTTGACGGGGGAGAGGTCCAGTTCCTCGGTGGCCTTTGTCATGGCCTGGCGGTAGTCCCTGTCGAAGTAGCCGCGATCCTCAGGAGGTAGGCAGGTACGGATGTTGCGGGGGCTCCGGTCTGCTTTCAGGGACTCCACGATCTGCTCGGGGGTGCGTGTGGTGACCAGCTCGTTCATGCTGCCACCTCCTTGGGCTGAAAGCGCTCCAGCCACTGGGGCAACCGGGCGCGATGCGTGTCTTCGAGCTTAGCCGCGCATCAGCCTCTGGTCGGGGTGAAGTGCGGTGATCCAGGCGGTGACCTTGGGGCGGCTTCCGGCCCGGAGGCGAATCGGTGGACAGCCCGAAGTTTGATCTTTGAATTCGGTGATTCGTCGGCATTGTCCAACGCGCAGCCGCTCCGGCCCCGTCGGGCCGGACCTCCATGGTGCGAGGGGTGATCGGCCTCGGCGGTTACCGGAGAACGGCTAAGGCCCCGGTCCGGATCCATGTCCTGACGAGGGCGTTGAAGAGTGGAGCGGGTGACGGGAATCGAACCCGCGCTGCCAGCTTAGGAAGTCTTTCAACATCATGCGGTTTGAGCCGGGGAAACGGTGACCTGGGCGTATATGTGTCGAGTGACCGTGAGTCCCTGCAGGTTGCTGACCGTACGGGCGTGCGAGCCCTCTCGCGGTCTCGCCGGCCACTCGTTAGGATACGACTGTATCCATTCGAGAGATGGGGTCACCATGCGCATTCCTGACCGGCCGTCCGCCTTCACCAGCGCCTCTGCCCGTGACAAGTACTACGCCGTCTACGACCGGTTGCTCGGCGAGCTGTGGCCGGTGCCGGTAGACGCCATCGACGTGGAGACCCGCGCCGGCACTGTGCGGACCTACCGGGCCGGGCCCGCCGAGGGGGACCCCGTGGTCCTCTTGGCTGGTGCCGGTGCGAACGCGTTGGCCTGGTACCGCTACATTGAGCCGCTGGCGCGCACGCGCCCGGTCCTTGCCGTCGACCCTCTGGGCGAGCCAGGCCGCTCGGTTCAGAGGCGACTGCTCGCGACCGGTGCCGACGTCGGTGGCTGGGTCACCGACGTACTGGCCGCGGTCGGAGCCGAGCGCGCACACGTGGCGGGCTTCTCTGCCGGCGGCTGGGCCGCAGTGGAACAGCAACTCGGCGGGGGCGGCCGGGTCGCGGCGCTGACGCTGGTGGACCCGGGCGGCTTCGCGCCGTTGCCCAGGCGGTTCATCCGCTGGGCCCTTGCCGGGGCCCTTGCCTCCATCCTTCCTCGCACGTTGCGACACCGCATGGCCGGCGTGGTGGACAACGGGGTGCTGCGCGAGGATGGGCTGGTGGAGTTGATGCGGGCCGGCTGGTCCTTCCGCCGGCGCGTGCTTATCCCGCCCGCCTACACCGACGAGCAGATACGCGAGGTGTCCGTACCCGTGCAGGTGTTGCTGGGCGCCCGCAGCGCGCTGCTCGACGCGCAGGCGCTGGCTGCGCGGCTGGCCGATATCGCGCCGTCCTGGCGCGTGGAGATCGTGCCCGGCACCGGACATTCGCTGCCCGTCGAAGCTCCGGACCTGGTCGCCGAGCGGATCCTCACCTTTCCCGGCCAGGCGCGGCCCGAGACCGCAACGCCGAAGCGCAGCACGAACAGGTAGGAAACGGGCATGCCTCGACAAGTGGATCATGACGAGCGGCGGCGCCAGTTGACCGAGGCGCTGCTGCGCATCGCCAGCACCCGCGGCCTGCAGGCAGTATCGATGCGTGAGATCGCCGCCGAGGCCGGGGTCTCGCTGCGCGTCGTCCAGTACTACTTCAACAACAAGCAGGCCCTGCTCGAGTCCGGCCTCACCGAGTTGGGCGCCCGCATGGACCGCCGGGTCAAGCAGCGGGCCGCCGCTGCCGCGGGCGAGCTGACACCGCGAGGCGTTTTCGCCGCCGTCCTCGGCGTGATCGTGCCCTTCGACGAGCAGAGCCGCCTGGATTCCATGGCCTGGACCGCCTACTACACCGCCGCCCTCACTGACCCGGCGCTCGCCGCGGTCGGGCTCACTCTGCCCAACGCACTGGAGAACTTTCTCACCGTACGGTTGACCGCCGCGCAGCAGGCCGGGGACATTGCCCCCGATCGTGACCCGCGTACCGAAGTCGCGGGCCTTCTGGCGCTCGCCAACGGCTTGACCTCGAGTGTCCTCAGCGGGCAGCGCAGCCACGAGGCCGCCACCAAGGTCATCGACTACTGTCTGGACCGCCTGTTCGGGCCGGGCCTTGCTCCTCGGAGCCTGGCCCACGAGATTCGGGCAGGTGCAGACGCGGCCACGAGCCGCAGCGACGATTGACTGGGTTCCGAACGACAGGTTCGCACCTTGCCTACTAAGCGGCGGCGGGTCGGCGACAGAGGTGCAAGCCCGGAATGATGTATTCCTGTCTATCTACACATGCCGCCAAGGACAGAGATCGTGCGATCGCCGACGCCATGGGCGCGATCGTCAAGCAAGGGCTCGGCACGTTTCCGGGCGCTGGTGCTCCTGGCGACGTTCGGCAGTCTGCGGTGGGGTGAGCTCGCGGCGCTCCGGCGCAAGAACCTCGACCTGGACGCCTGGACGGTCCGGGTGGTGGCCTCCACCACCGAACTCAAGGACGGATCGGTGACCGTCGGCCTTCCCAAGTCCGTTGCCGGTATGCGGACGGTCGCTCTTCCCGAGGTGGTCGTCTCGGAGCTCCGCGTACACCGAGGAGCATGACGAGGCGTTCGTCTTCCTCGGTGCGAAGGGTGCGATGCTGCGGCGGCCGGCCTTCAGCCGGATCTGGGCCAAGACTCTGAAGGAGGCGAACCTTTCCGGCGTCCACTTCCACGACCTTCGCCATACGGGCAACACGTTCGCCTCGCAGTCGGGCGCGACGCTGCGGGAGCTGATGAACCGGATGGGGCACTCGACCACCCGGGCCGCGCTGATTTATCTGCACACCGAGAACGGGCGGGATCAGATGATCGCCGACGGCATGGGGAAGCTCGCCGAAGCGGCCCTCAGGAAAGAGGATCCACCGGGATCGGGCACGTAACGGGCACGGAAGATCGAAGAGGCTCGGAAAACAACTAAGGCCCCGGTTCGGATTTGCATCCTGACCTGGGCCTTCAGTCTTGGAGCGGGTGACGGGAATCGAACCCGCGCTGTCAGCTTGGGAAGCTGATGTTCTGCCATTGAACTACACCCGCGTGCGGCGTACCGCGCGTCACCACTCTAGCGGAAAGTTGGGCGGCTCTCGCCCCTGAAGGGGAGCAAGATTCGCAGGACGGGCTTCACGGCTCCGGCGTCGGTGGGTTCCGAGTTGGTAGGTTCCAACACGTGCTGCTTTCCGATCGTGACATCACCGCTGAGATCAAGGCCGGGAGGGTGAGGATCGATCCCTTCCAGTCTGAGATGATCCAGCCGTCCAGCGTCGACGTGCGCCTGGACCGCTACTTCCGGGTCTTCGAGAACCATCGATACCCGCATATCGATCCGGCGGTCGAGCAGCCCGATCTGACGCGGATGGTCGAGCCGGACAAGGACGAGCCGTTCATCCTGCATCCGGGGGAGTTCGTGCTGGCGAGTACGTACGAGGTCGTCACGCTGCCGGACGACATCGCCTCGCGGCTGGAGGGCAAGAGCTCGCTGGGCAGGCTCGGGCTGCTGACACACTCGACGGCCGGGTTCATCGACCCGGGGTTCAGCGGGCACGTCACGCTGGAACTCTCCAATGTCGCGACACTGCCGATCAAGCTCTGGCCCGGTATGAAGATCGGTCAGCTCTGCATGTTCAGGCTCAGCTCTCCGGCCGAGTATCCCTACGGGTCGGAGAAGTACGGATCCCGCTACCAGGGTCAGCGGGGCCCGACTCCGAGCCGTTCCTACCTCAACTTCCACCGGACACCGATCTGAGGCCTCGGGACGGACTCCCGACAAAGATGAACTAACAGTGAATTCAAAATGAACTTTCCTGTAGGTCCGGGCTGCCCTGACGGGGTGAACCTGTCGGGAGGTGGACAGCCCCGGGGCTCGCGACGGCGAGAGGCCGAGGGGGCGGACACACGAGCGAGATTGCCGTGACCAGCGACGACGCGGTTCGTCGGGGGGCCGTGACGGAAATCACTCCGGGGTTTCTCGACGGGGCGACGGCCTCTGGTGATCTCGGTGAACCGCCCGGGAAGTACGTCAGAAGCGGAGGTTTCCGACGTGAACCTGGGGAAGATGCCAGATGGCGTTCAGAGGCGGAGAAGTCCCATACTTGGCCTGTCTTCGTCATACTGTGGCCGAAAACCAGTAAAAACGGTCATCGGAAAGATGCCCTCAAGGCTGCCTCAAGCCGCGTGTCGCTGGGTAGCGACATCGGGAAGAGTGCATGTCTAGCGGGTGAAGTTCGTATTTCCGCTGGTAACCCTTACCCTTCTCTGCGGACCATCCCCGCACATCTGGAGAACGACGTGCGTCTGCGTCTCACACCTAGTGAGGACAGCTACTACGACTTGTTCGCCGACTCGGCGAACAACCTCGTCACAGCGTCCCGCCTGCTGGTAGAGATCATCAGTGACGGATCGGACAGGGAAGCCCTGGCTGAGAAGATGCGCGCATGTGAGCACGCCGGCGACGAGCGTACTCACGCGATCATGAATCGACTCAACGAGAGCTTCATCACCCCCTTCGACCGCGAGGACATCTATCGCCTCGCCTCGAACCTCGACGACGTCATGGACTACATGGAGGCGGCCGCCGACCTCATCGTCCTGTACCAGATCGACCACCTCCCCAAGGAGGTCGTCCGGCAGGTCGAGGTGCTGGAGCGCGCCGCGGAGCTCACCGCCGAGGCGATGCCGCGGCTGCGTTCGATGAAGAACCTCAACGAGTACTGGATCGAGATCAACCGGCTGGAGAACCAGGCCGACCAGGTCTACCGCCGTCTTCTCGCCAAGCTCTTCGGCGGGGAGTACGACGCGTTGACCGTCCTCAAGATGAAGGAGGTCATCGATCAGCTCGAGATGGCCGCCGACGCCTTCGAGCACGTGGCCAACACGATCGAGTCGATCGCGGTCAAGGAAAGCTAAGTGGATCTCACGCTCGCACTCGTCATCAGCGTGGTGGTCGTGGCGTTGGTGTTCGACTACACCAACGGCTTTCACGACGCCGCGAACGCGATCGCGACCTCCGTCTCGACGCGTGCGCTGACGCCGAGGGCCGCGCTGTTCATGGCCGCGGCGATGAACTTCCTGGGTGCGCATCTCGGTACGCAGGTGGCCGCGACCGTCGGCAAGGGCATCATCGACGCCCCACAGGGGAGCCACGGTCTCGTCATCGTCGGTTCCGGTCTGATCGGCGCGATCACCTGGAACATGGTCACGTGGTACTTCGGCCTTCCCTCCTCGAGCAGTCACGCGCTGATCGGCGGTCTCGTCGGTGCCGCGCTCGCCTCGGCGAGCGTCGTCCACTGGGACGGGGTGGTGGAGAAGGTCGTCATTCCGATGATCCTGTCTCCGCTGGTCGGCTTCAGCCTCGCCGGGCTGATCATGATCGGGATTCTGTGGGGGTTCCGGCGTGCCCAGCCCACGAAGGCGAACCGGGGCTTCCGGCACGCGCAGACCGTGTCCGCGGCGGCGATGGCGCTGGGCCACGGCCTCCAGGACGCACAGAAGACCATGGGGGTCATCTTCCTCGCCCTCGTGGTCGGCGGCTACCAGAACGACGGTGACCCGATCCCCCAGTGGGTCATCCTCGCCGCCGCCACGGCCATCTCGCTCGGCACGTACGCGGGCGGCTGGCGGATCATGCGGACGCTGGGGCGCCGGATCATCGCGCTCGACCCGCCGCAGGGGTTCGCCGCGGAGGCGGCCGCCGCGACCGTGCTCTACACGGCGGCCATCGGCTTCGGCGCCCCGATCTCGACCACCCACACGATCACCAGCGCGATCATGGGCGTCGGCGCCACCAAGCGCCTGTCGGCCGTGCGCTGGGGCGTCGCCGGCAACATCGTGACCGCCTGGGTCCTCACGATCCCGGCCGCCGCGTTCGTCGCCGCGCTGTCCTACTTCGTGCTCCACTGGATGATCGAGTAGTTCTCGGGCGACCGCGCCGGACCGGGGTGCCCCCGGTCCGGCGCGTCCTGCCTCCGGGGTCACCCCTCAGCCACAGGGCTTCCGAGGTCACCCTCAGGTACAGGGTCTCCGAGGTCACCCTCAGCCACAGGGCCTCCGGGGTCACTCTCAGGTACCCGGGGGATGTCTCCGTCCCCCGGGGGTCACGCGAGGGATGTCCCTACTTCCGGTACATCACGTCGACGTCCCAGCGGGTGAAGCCCAGCCCTTCGTACAGGCGGATCGCCGCGGGGTTGCTCTCGTCCACGTACAGCATCACCTGGCTCAGGCCCCGCGACCGCAGGTAGGCCAGGCCCGCGACGGTGAGCGATCTGCCCAGGCCGCCTCCCCGCTCCGCGGGGTCGACGCCGACGACGTACACCTCGCCGAGCGGGTCGTGCGCGTGGTCGCCATCGCCGTGGACCTTGGTCCAGTGAAAGCCCACCAGCCGGTCGCCGTCGCCGGTCGGACGTACGGCGAGGAAGAATCCGGCCGGGTCGAACCAGGGTTCCCGCTCGCGCCGCTCCAGATCCTCGATCGTCCACGCTCCCTGCTCGGGGTGCTGGGCGAACGCCCTGGCGTTGAGCGCCACCCACGCCTCCCGGTCGGAGGTGCCGGGCTCGAACGTGCGCAGCCGCACCCCCTCGGGAAGCTCGAAGCCGGGGATGTCGGAGGACAGGGAGCGGCGCATCCGCCACAGGGACCTGATCCTGTCGAAACCCGCCGACCGGGCGAGGGCCTCGGCGGCCGGATGCCCGCCGTGCGCCCACAGACGCAGGTGCCCGCCGGTGTGGTCGAGCACGGACTCCAGCAGCCGGCGCCCGTATCCCCTCCCGCGGAACGCCGGGTGGACGACCAGCTCCCCGCTGGGTCCCTCCACGGGGTCGGTCGGGTCGACGTGGGCATAGCCCGCGAGGTCGTCCCCGACGTACAGCAGCACGGCTCCGGCCCGCTCGTCGCCGCCGTAGCGCAGGTGCAGCATGACATGTTCGTTGAGCGGTCTGACCTTGTCGGCCTCGGTGGCCGCCTCCACCATCGCGAGAACGTCGGACACCTCCTGGTCGCCGAGCGCTCCCCGGTACTCCACACGCACGTTCATGCTGTGGACTCTAAGCGGGCAGGTCCCTCCCGAGCTCACCGGGGACTGGCAAAAGGCGCCATGCGCTCGCCGGGTGAATCGTTACCTCTAGGCCATTCCTTGCACAGATAGTCCCTTTAGTGTCGTGGTCCATGACGTCTCGTTCCTTCCAGCGGTTGGTCATGGCGGGTGTGCTCGCCGGGACCAGTCTCGTGCTCGCGATTGGACCGGCAGAGGCGGGCAACAAGCCCGCCAAGCCCGCCAAGACGGTGCCGGTCCGCCTGCTCTCCCTCAACGACTTCCACGGCAACCTTGAGCCACCGACCGGTTCATCCGGCCGCATGGTCGACGAGACCGGTGCGACGGTCGACGCGGGTGGTGCCGCGTACGTCGCCACCCACCTCAAGCAGCTCTCCGACAAGAACACGCTGAAGGTCGCCCAGGGCGACCTGATCGGCGCCACCCCCCTGATCTCCGCGGCCTATCACGACGAGCCTTCCGTGGAGTTCCTCGGCAAGGTCGGCGTCACCGCCTCCGCGGTGGGCAACCACGAGTTCGACGAGGGGTACGCCGAGCTCAAGCGCATCATGAACGGTGGCTGCCACCCGGTGGACGGCTGTTCGCCCGCCGGTAGGTGGAAGGGCGCGAAGTACAGCTACATCGGTGCGAACGTCATCTTCAAGCGGCCGGAGAAGGGCGCGGAGAAGCAGGCGCTGGAGGCGCTCGGCGGGACGAACAGCGCCTCGCTGCGCAACCTCCTCAAGGACTACGGCATCCCCGCGCTGCCCCCGGTCGCGATCCGCTGGATGAACGGCGTGCCGATCGGCTTCATCGGCCTCGTCACCAAGACCACCCCGGACATCGTCACCTCCGAGGGCATCAAGGATCTTGAGTTCATCGACGAGGTGAAGGCCGCGAACGTCGCGTCCAAGCTTCTCCAGATCGTCGGCATCAAGGCCCAGGTCGTGCTCGTGCACGAGGGCGACCAGGTCACCGCGGGCCAGTCGCCCGACGCGTGCAGCGCCCAGCCCGGCTCGGGCAACCGGATCGCCACGCAGATCGACGCCGAGATCGACATGATCCTCAGCGGTCACTCCCACCAGGCGTACCTGTGCAATGTGACCGACCCCAAGGGCGGCACCCGTCTCTACAGCCAGGGCGGCTCCTTCGGCCGGGTCATCACCAAGGTCGACTTCCAGGTGGACGTCAAGACCCGCGACGTCGTGCGCTCCACGGTCGTGGCCGACAACCAGGTCGTGACCAGGACCGTCACCCCCGACCCGGAGATCGCCACGTTCGTCCAGACGTGGAAGGACCGCGTCGCGACGGTGGCGAACAGGCCGATCGGCAGGATCACCGCGGACATCACCAACACCGCCGTGGCGTCGGGGGAGTCCTCCCTCGGCAACCTCATCGCGGACGCCCAGCTCGTCTCGACCAGGACCGGCGGCAACGCCGAGATCGCGCTGATGAACCCGGGCGGCGTGCGGGCCAGCCTCAACTACGCGGGCTCGCCCGCGGGTGAGGGAGACGGCGTGGTGACGTACGGCGAGGCGTTCACCGTCCAGCCGTTCAACAATCTCATGCAGGTGGTCACGCTCACCGGCGCGCAGCTCAAGACCGTTCTGGAGCAGCAGTTCGTCGGCGGTCCCAACGCCCAGGCGTTCACCAAGATCCTGCAGCCGTCGTCGAACTTCACCTACACCTACAGCGCGAGCGCGCCGTGGGGTTCGAAGGTCTCCGACATGAAGATCGACGGTGTCGCGGTGACGGACACCCAGACGATCAGGGTCGCGGCCAACAACTTCCTCGTCGGCGGCGGTGACGCGTTCCTCGCCTTCAGGGACGGCACCGACCTGTGGAGCGGCCCGCTGGACATCGACGCCTTCGCCGCCTACTTCGCGGCGAACCCGTCGATCACGCCCCCGGTGCCCAACCACATCACGGTCGTTCCCTGACGCGGGTGCGAACCGTAACGCGGGTGAAAGGCGCGCCGCGCCGCGGAGGTCGCGGTACGTCGTGACGCGTGACGCATCCGCGAGGGTGTGACGCGCGGGAGAGGCCCACCGGACGCGTCCGGTGGGCCTCTCGTTCGAGGTGCACGACTCGTTCGGGGCTACCCGCGACGTCCCGTGTACCCGACTCGTTCGGGTGCCCGACGGCCTCCGCGTGCCCGGTCCGTTCGAGGTGCCCGACCGTGCCCCGCCTCATGTCACGCCGCCTCGGCGGTGTCGCCGTACACCTGCCTCCGCAGGAGCGGTCTCCGCGCTCGTGCGTCAGGCCGGCGTACGTCAGGGGATGTACGGGGGACCTCCTCCTCGCGGGGGTCGGCGAGGCGGATGCGGTGACCTACCGTGTCAGGGTGAGAAGCAGGAGGACCGACGCGCTGACGGCGGCCGGGGTGCTGGCCGGGATCGTCGGGGGCACCTACGGCGGGCTGTCCAGTTCGGGGTCCCCCGAGCGCCCGCTGGACACGTTCGGCCTGGCGTTGATCACGGTGGCGTCGCTGGCGCTCGCGTTCCGGCGGAGCGCGCCGACGCAGGCGGGAGCGATCACGGTGGCCTGCGTCGTGGCCTACTACGCCGGGCGGTATCCGGGGATCTTCGCCGCGGCGCCCGCCCTGATGTCGATCTACACGGCGGCGTCGCTCGGACGGCGTCGCCTCGCGATCTGGCTCGCCGTCGCGATGGGCGTGGGGGTCTACGGCCTCATCGCGCTGTCCGACGTCGACCCCGCCCCCGACGGCGGTTTCACCCTGCTCAGCGGCTGGCTGGTCGCGACGGTCATCCTGGGCGAGACGACCAGGAGCCGCCGCGCGTACCTCGACGAGGTCGAGAGGCGGGCGGTCGAGGCCGAGCGCACCCGCGAGGAGGCGGCGCTGCGCCGGGCCGACGAGGAGCGGCTGTGGATCGCCCAGGAACTGCACGACACCCTCACCCACAACATCTCGGTCATCAACGTCCAGGCGTCCGTCGCGATGCACCTGCTCGACCGGGACCCCGGGCTGTCCCGTGAGGCACTGGCCGTGATCAAGGAGTCGGGACGCGAGGCGATGCGGGAACTGCGTGCCTCGCTGGGCGTGCTGAGGCAGTCCGATCCCGACGGCCCGGAGGCGGGGCTGGACCGGCTGCCCCGGCTGGTCGCGAGGGCGGAGGCGGTGGGGCTGCCGGTGAAGGTCCTCGTCGTCGGAGAGCGCGGGGAACTCGCCCCGGACGTCGACCGGGCGGCCTACCGCATCGCGCAGGAGGCGTTCACCAACGTGCTCCGTCACGCCGGGCCCGCGTCGATCACGCTGACGACCGAGTACCGGCCTGAGACGATCGTGTTGCGCGTCGAGGACGACGGGGAGTCGTCCGCCGAGGTCACGAGGTACGGAATGGGACTGATCGGGATGCGTGAGCGCGCGGTCGCCGCGGGAGGATCGCTCACCGCGGGACCGCACCCGCAGGGCGGGTTCGCCGTACGGGCCGAGCTGCCCCTGGCGGGGCGGCCGTGATCAGGGTGCTGCTCGCCGACGACCAGGCGTTGATCCGCGCGGGCTTCCGCGCCCTGCTCGACCTGGCCGGCGACATCACCGTCGTCGGTGAGGCGGGCAACGGCGTCGAGGCCGTCGAGATGTCCCGCGCGCTGCGGCCCGACGTGGCGCTGCTGGACGTGAGGATGCCGCTGCTCGACGGGATCCAGGCCACCAGGAGGATCGGCGCCGACCCCGAGCTCGACGCGGTGCGCGTGGTGATCCTGACCAACTACGCCCTCGACGAGTACGTCTTCGCCGCGCTGCGCGCCGGGGCCGGGGGATTCCTGCTCAAGGACATCGAACCGGCCGAGCTGCTGAGGTCGGTGCGGGTGGCCGCCGCCGGTGACGCGCTGCTCTCACCCTCGGTGACCCGGCGGCTGATCGAGGAGTACGTGTCCACCCCGCCCAGGCCCGTGGCGGGACCGGGCCTGGAACGCCTCACCGGCCGTGAGCTGGAGATCCTCGCCCTCGTCGCCACCGGCATGTCCAACGCGGAGATGGCCGATCACCTGGCCATCAGCCACGCCACCGTGAAGACACACGTCAGCCGGTCGATGACCAAGCTCGGGGCGCGTGACCGCGCGCAACTCGTCGTCTTCGCCTACGAGTCCGGACTCGTCACACCGGGCAAGGCCGGGACAGCCGGGCGCGGGGACACCTGAATCCCGCCCTCGCGAGAGCCGTCGCGGGGGCGGGAACGTGCCGGCGCCGTTCCCGGTGACTCCTGGAAGTCCTGGGAGCTCCAGGGGAGAGCGGGATCCCTAGTGGCGGACGGGCTCGCGCTCCTCGACGGCCTCGTTGCCGCGCTCGGGGACGAACCGGTAGCCGACGTTGCGTACCGTGCCGATCAGCGCCTCGTACTCGGCGCCGAGCTTGGCGCGGAGCCGCCGGACGTGGACGTCCACGGTGCGGGTGCCGCCGAAGTAGTCGTATCCCCAGACCTCCTGGAGGAGCTGGGCGCGGGTGAACACCCTGCCGGGGTGCTGCGCCAGATACTTCAGGAGCTCGAACTCCTTGAAGGTCAGATCCAGCGCGCGGCCGCGGAGCCTCGCGGTGTAGGTGGCCTCGTCGATCGACAGGTCACCGTTACGGATCTCGTCCGGCACCTCCTCGGCGGCGGACAGGTTGAGCTTGCCCACGGCCATCCTGAGCCGCGCCTCGACCTCGGCGGGTCCGGCGGTGTCGAGGATGACGTCGTCGGCGCCCCACTCCGCGGTCAGCCCGGCGAGACCGCCCTCTGTGACGATCACCACCAGGGGGCAGGCGACGCCCGTGGTGCGCAGCAGCCGGCACAGGCTTTTGGCCTGGACGAGCTCGCGGCGCGCGTCCACCAGAATCGCGTCGGCGGGCGGGGCGTCGAGCAGGGCGGATGCCTCCGCGGGCGCGACCCGTACCGAGTGCAGCAGTAGCCCCAGCGCCGGAAGCACCTCAGTCGAGGGCTCAAGGGCGTTGGTGAGCAGCAGGAGATTGCTCACGATGCCTCCTTCCCGCGTCATGTCGGCGATAGCCGTACAAACACGTAAGGACCCGGGGGCTACGTTGCCCAGGTCCCGTAGTAGGTGAGGATAACCCACAAGGCCGTAGCGTCCAGCGAACGTCCACCTGGTGAACACCCGTTCTCCAGGTGAATTCGCCGTAATGGTGCGGTAACCCTACGTGTGTTTGGGGAGTTGATTCACAGATGGCGTCGGTCGTTGTCAGATATTGGGCCGCGGCAAAGGAAGCGGCGGGGGTCGCCGAGGAGCGTTCCGAGGCCGCGAACCTTGCCGAGTTGATGACGAAAATCACATCTAACCGTGACAGGTTGGCTCGTGTGCTGAATCTGTCATCGTTCCTGGTGAACGGGGATCCGGTGGGCAGGAGAGCCCATGAGACGATCATCCTGACGGACGGGGCGACGGTCGAGGTGCTCCCCCCGTTCGCGGGCGGCTGAGGAGGACGGAAGCTACCGCCGGCGCGGCGTTTCGGACAGGATTGCCGGGGGAGGTCACGCCAATGGCCCCTCCTGGGCCGGAGAACGAAAAGGGAGTCGAATGCGGAAGCTGATCGGTTTTCTCCTCGTACTTCTCGTTCTCGTGGTGATCCTCGACAGGGTCGCCGTCGCGGGTGTCCAGCGCGAGATCGCCACGCAGGCGACGGCCAAGTACGACCTCTCGGCCCCGCCCGAGGTCACGATCGAGGGCATCCCCTTTCTCACCCAGGCGATCGCCGGGCGCTACGAGGAGGTGAACGTCGCCGCGGGCGCGATGACCGTCTCGGGTATCCGCCTGTCGAGCGTCGACTTCACCCTGCACGGCGTCACGGCCCCGCTGGAGGACCTGGTGCTCCGTCCACGGCAGGTGGACATGCGCGCCGAGCGCGTGGAGGGGGTGGTCGTCGTCCCGGTGGAGACGATCAACCAGAAGGCGCCTCGCGGGATCAAGGCCGAGGTCGCGGGTGACGCGCTCAACATCAGCGGGGAGATCACCGTACTGGGGCAGAAGGTGCCCGTGAAGGCGGATCTCAAGGTCGAGATCGCCGAGGGCGGCCTGCAACTCACCCCGGGGAAGGTGACCCTGGGCGGCGGCATCCCCGTCCCCAACCCCGAGCGGTTCATCAACTACCGCATTCCGATCGGGAAGCTGCCGTACAACCTCAAGCTGACCGAGGTGAAGGTCGTTCCGGAAGGGCTGCGCATCTCGGGCGAGGCCTCCGACGTACCCCTCCGAGGCTGAACGTGGCCCGTGCCTGAACCGGATCGTCCCGCCGTACGTCGTGAGGATGTGAGCCAAGCCGGAACCGCCGACGAGCAACTCGTGAGGGCGCTCTTCGACGAGCACGGCGGGCCACTGTACGGCTACGTGTTGCGGCTGACGGGCGACTCGGGGAGAGCGGAGGATGTCGTGCAGGAAACGCTGTTGCGGGCCTGGCGCCATCCCGACGCGTTCGCCGGCCGCTCCATCCGCGCGTGGCTGTTCACGGTGGCACGCAACCTCGTCGTCGACCAGCACCGCGCGCGCAAGGCGCGCCCCCCGGAGACGGGTGACGAGGCGCTCGCCGTGGTGCCCGCCGACGACGAGCTGGAGCGGGCCGTCGAGTCGTGGGCGATCGCCGAGGCGCTGGCCGCGCTGAGGCCCGAGCACCGCGAGGTGCTGGCCGAGGTCTACTACCAGGGGAAATCCGTGAAGGAGGCCGCAGAGTCGCTCGGCATTCCCGCCGGGACGGTTAAATCGCGCACGTATTACGCGCTTCGGGCGCTCAAGCTGGCGCTGGAGGAGCGGGGGCTCGCGCCATGATGATGACCTGTGAAGAAGTACGGATATCGCTCGGCGTCTACACGCTCGGTGCCCTGGAGCCGGACGAGCGGGTGCTCGTCGAGGCCCATCTCGCCGAGTGCGCCGAGTGCCGGGCCGAGCTGGAGGAACTGGCCGGGGTGGCGACGTTCCTCGGCAGGGTGTCCGAGGGCGACGTGGCGCAGGTGGCGAGCCCGCCCACGGTGGTGCTCGACCGGCTGCTCAGCGCGAAGGTCAGACGGCACCGTACGAACCGCCTGATGCTCTCGCTCGCCGCCTCGGTCCTGGTGGTCGGGCTCGGCGGCGGGACCCTGTGGGCCGTCACCCAGTCACCTCCGGAGGCCACCACCGCGTCGGCGCCCAAGTCGTCGGCCGAGGACACCGGGGACGCCGGAGCCGCCCGGGACGCCGAGGGCAGGGCTCCGTCCGACGCCGCCGGCAACCAGGAGAGCGCCCAATCCTTCTCGGACTCGGCCGCGCCCGACGGCAACGCCAGGGCGAAGGCCTCCCGTTCCCCGGTGTCCAGTCCCGCGCCGGAGATCCTGCTCGCCCCGAGCGAGCTGCGGTTCAAGGGGACGGACGACACGGGGACGGTCCGGGCGGTGGTGACCGCGTCCGCGGGCGAGGGGGCGACCACGATCAAGGTCGTGCTCACCGGGGTGGCCAAGGGGACGCGCTGCCGGCTGGAGGTGATCGGGGAAGGCGGACTGAGGGAGACGGCGGGCAACTGGGTCGTCAACCGGGCCGCCTATGACAGGTCGGGCTCTTTCTCGGCCACCACCACGATCCCGCCGGAACGGATCACGGCGTTCGAGATCACCACCGCCGACGGACGGGTGCTGCTCACGATCCCCACCCGCTGAACGTGCCGGGGTCGCGTTCGGGATCTCCACCCGCCGAGCCTGCCGGGGGTCGCGCTCGCGACCCCCGTCGCCGTCGAGCCCGTTGGCGTGCTGCTCACGGTTTCCGCCCGCCGAGCCCGCCGGGGCGGCGCTCACGGCCCCCCACCGGCCGAAACCGTTGGGGCGGCGAGGGAATGGCCTGGGACGTGCGTCTGTTGTCGTGTTCCGTGACAGGTTTGACGGTGGTGGTCGTCACCCTCGCCCTCGGCACGCTCACGGGTGTGGCGATGCGGCGGCGAGACGGCGTGGCGCGAGAGGTGAAGGGCGAGGTGGAGCGGCTCACGTCCGGCGACATCCACGCGGAGCTGGGGGAGCGGGCCACGCTCGTGCAGTTCTCCACCTCCTTCTGCCAGCCGTGCCGGGCGACCCGGCGGATCCTCGGCGAGGTGGCCGAGATGGTGCCCGGCGTCGCGCACGTGGAGATCGACGCGGAGTCCCGCCTCGACCTGGTCCGATCACTGAACATCCTGCGCACCCCCACCGTCCTCGTCCTCGACGCGTCCGGTCAGGTCGTCAAGCGTGCCTCGGGCCAGCCCAGGAAAGCCGACGTCATCGGCGCCCTCGGTCTGGCGGTGGGCGAATGAGCGGGGCACCCTATCGGCCATTGAACGATCATGTCTCAGAAATTGGACAGGGATGTGACAGATGGCGGGACGCCGGGGTAATGTCATGGACATGAACTCCACGACAGAGCTGCTCACGAAGCGGCGCGCGGTTGATTTCTGCCGCGTGACCACCGCGCTCTGTCGCATTTCCTAAGGGCGATCTCAAGCGGCCGTCGAGCCGCACCGATCTGCACAACCCTTCAGGAGCATCAAGCGATGCAGGTTGATTCCCGAGCTCTCCGTTTCTCCGCGGCCGTGACCACCGTTGTGCTCGCACTCGTCCTCGTGACGGGGAACGCATGGCTGCTGGTCGCGCAGGCCGTCGTGTTCGCGCAGGGCGTTCTCGGCACCTCGCCGTACGGGATGATTTTCAAAGGGATAGTGAAGAGTCCGCCGAAGGAACTCGAGGACGCAGCCCCACCGCGCTTCGCGCAGGGGATCGGCCTCGCTTTCGCACTGGTGGGCTTGGTCGGATACGTCGCACAGATAACGCCGCTGGCCCTCGGCGCCGTCGCAGTGGCACTTTTCGCCGCTTTTCTCAATGCCGGTTTTGGTTTCTGTCTCGGCTGCGAGATGTTTTTGATCATTCGCCGTTTACTACCCGCCGCACGATGATCCTGGAGGATCACCATGAGCCGCTCCGCCGTCCTGGTCGACGCCGACTGGGTCGAGGCCAACCTCGACACCCCCGGTGTCGTTCTCGTTGAAGTGGACGAGGACGCCAGCGCATATGACAAGGGCCACATCCGTGGCGCCGTGAAGGTCGACTGGAAGCAGGACCTGCAGGACCCGGTCCGTCGTGACTTCGTCGACCGCGAGGGCTTCGAGGCGCTGCTGTCCGCCCGGGGCATCGCGAACGACGACACCGTGGTTCTCTACGGTGGCAACAACAACTGGTTCGCCGCCTACGCGTACTGGTACTTCAAGCTGTACGGCCACGAGAACATCAGGCTTCTCGACGGTGGCCGCAAGAAGTGGGAGCTTGAGTCCCGCGAGCTGGTCAAGGAGGTGCCGAGCCGCCCCGCCACGACCTACAAGGCCAAGGAGCAGGACCGGTCCCTGCGTGCCTCCCGCGACGAGGTCGTCGCCGCGATCGGCAAGCTCAGCCTGGTCGACGTGCGCTCGCCCGACGAGTTCACCGGCAAGCTGCTCGCCCCCGCGCACCTTCCGCAGGAGCAGGCGCAGCGTGTCGGCCACGTGCCCACCGCCCGCAACATCCCGTGGTCCAAGGCTGCCAACGACGACGGCACCTTCAAGTCCGACGAGGAGCTCAAGTCCCTCTACGAGGGCGCGGGCGTCGACTTCAGCAAGGACATCATCGCCTACTGCCGCATCGGGGAGCGCTCGGCTCACACGTGGTTCGTGCTGCACGAGCTCCTCGACCAGGCCGGTGTCAAGAACTACGACGGTTCATGGGTTGAGTACGGCTCGCTGGTCGGCGTGCCGATCGAACTGGGAGAGGCCCGATAATGACTCAGGGATGCGCTGCTCCGGAACAGACGGTTGCCCTTCCGGCCGGGATCGATCTTGCGAACCAGGCCGTCATCCAGGGTGTGGTCACGGGCGCGGGCACGGCCTACGCCCGTCTGCTCGACAACGCCGGTGAGTTCACCGGTGAGGTCGTGGTGTCCGAGGAGGGAGTCTTCCGCTTCTTCGCCGCCCCCGGTGACTGGACCGTCCGCATCATCGCGGGCGGCGGGGTCACCAAGGACATCCCGGCCCAGGCCCGCCTGGGTGAGGTCACCCAGCTCGCCGTGGCCGTCTGACCCTTCGGGTCCGGCCTCACCACAGCGAGAACCAGTACGTTGCTCCACCAGCGAGAACAGTAAGAACCAGCACGTTGAAAGGACCGGCGTTCCCTCGGGAGGGCCGGTCCTTTTCGCTGCGCCGGACGCACGGAAGGCCCGCCGTCCCCGGCGGTCCGCGGGTTCCGCGGACCGGCTGTTCCGGAGGGGCGCCTGTTCCGGGGCCGATGTTCCCGGGGATCGCGTCAGGTGGTTGTTCCCGGAGGTTCGTCCCCGGGGATCGTGTCGGGCGGTTGTTCCCGGAGGTTCGCCCTCGGGGAAGAGGGCGAACCTCCGCTTTTTCGCGTCAGACGGTGAGGCGGCTCTCGACACGGTCGACGGCGTCGACGTAGTCGGGATCCGGGGACATGGCCGCGGCCAGACGCAGGTGCGGCAGGGCCTCGGGGTGCCGGTTGGCGCGTTCGAGGGTCCTGCCGAGCAGGAACCGGGCGTAGTGGTCACCGGGGGTGCGCTCCAGCAGCGCCTCCAGCGTCTCCCTCGCCCTGCCCAACTGGGCGGAGCCGAAGTAGGCGCGGGCCGCCAGCAGCCGGACGGCGGGGTCGTCGCCGTGATCGGCCAGCAGCGGGCGCAGGGTTCGCAGGGCGCCGAGGGGGTCCCGCGCATCCAGCAGGGTCTCGGCCTGGCGCAGCCACCTGACCTCGTCGGGGAGTTCCCGCCGGGGAGCGGCGTGCCGTACCAGATCGGCGAGGACCTCCGGCGGCTGCGCGCCCGTGACCGCCGTGTCGCCGACCACGAAGGTCGGCGAGGTGGTGACGCCCTCGGCCTTTCCGCGCAGCAGCCAGGAACGAACCTCGTCCGCGCCGTCGCCGCGGTCGAGGGCCTCGGCCATACCGTCCAGACCGGCCTCGGCGGCGAGCGCCGCCAGGGTGGCGCGGTCCCCGATGTCGGAACCCTCGACGAAGTGGGCGCGCAGGATCCGCTCCACGACCGTGTCCTGGAGTGCGGCGCCGCCCCGCCCGTAGGCGAGGGCGACCACCCGGTGGGCGTCGAACGTGTTCGCCCGCCACACGGCGCCCCGTCGCCCGCCGTCACCGGGCCGGTTCCCTGCCAGGACCGGAGTCGGTGTCGCGGTCGGGGCGGAGGCCGGAGTCGGGGTGGAAGCCGAGGTCAGGGGCGAGAGCGAGGGCGGGGTCGGGTTCGAGGGCGGGGTGAGGGCTCGCAGGGCGCCCTCGGCGACCTGGTCGCGAAGCTCCTCCTCCAGCGGCTCCGACGGCACCGGGGCCATCGGATCGATGACGTACGGGCGCCAGACGATCTCCACGTCCTCGCCGAGTCGCGCCTGCTCCAGGCGTCGCTTGCCGATGTAGGCCCACGCGCAGGCCATGTCGGCCCAGACTTCCATGCGCTTCATTGCCGCTGCAACAAACGGGGGCGGTCGTTTATTCGACCGGCCTCTCGGCCTCGCCGGCCGGGCTGCGTTCCGACAGGGGAGTCGTTAGCATGCCTCGGTGCCTGAAACGCCTGTCATGCCCACACAGTCGCCGGCAGTCGACCGGAGGCCCGCCTCGCTCTCCGCGGCCTCGCTGCCCCTGCACACACTCAAGATCTTCGGTGCCTGTGCCCTCACGTTGATCCTCTGGTTCTCGGTGGGCAGGGTGGTCAGGGAACTGCTGATGGTGGCCGCCAGCGAGGTCTCCCACGGGGACCACCGGCAGGTGCGGCTCGTCGTCACGATGTTCGTCTTCACGTTGATCGTGCTGACCGAACTCGTGGTGATGGTCGGCATGCTGCACTCGGTGCGCGGCGCGCTCCGGGAGATCCGGGCGCGGCGGGAGGCGGGCGAGGCGGACGAGAGCATGTTCGGCGCGCTGAACCGCGCCACCCTGGTCTTCGCCACCATCTACCTCGCCTGGGGTTTCCACACCGCGGACGCCAGGGAGTTCATCGCTGTCGACACCGCGAGGCGGGTCGACCAGGACTTCGCGTCGAGCCTCGCGGGGAACGAGATAGAGGGCGGCACCGGGCTCTCCACGCTGGACGTTCGGGTCTCCATCGGGGTCGCCGTGGTCGCGTACCTGCTCAGGATGCTGTTCGCCCGGTGGCACCTCAACGGCAGGGGCAGGGGCAGTGGCGTGCTCGCGACCTTCTTCGAGCTGGCCTTCGCCTTCTACAGCATCAACGCCCTCCTCGCCTTCGCGGAGGCGCGGGCGGACTGGCTGGACCAGCGGGTCGTCGTGGTGACGTTCAAGGAATGGGCCGAGGCGGCGGGTGAGGCCCTGCCGTGGTGGAAGCCCTTCTGGAACGCGGTCGGGGACACCTGGCCCCACGTGGTCGACGGGCTGATCGTCCCGCTCACCTGGCTCACGGTCGCCTCGCTCGTCTACGGCGCGTTCGCCGAGGACACCCGGGCCGTCGTACGGGGAACCAGGCTCGACGGCGTGGCCACCAGGGTGGAGCGGGCCCACGATCTCACCCGGAGCACGATGACCCACGCCACGGCCGGATTCCAGGAGCGCTGGGTTCCCCCGGCGAACGCCTTCCGGCTCGCGGCGAAGGGCGGTCCCGTGCTGTTCGGCGCCCTGTGCCTCTGCTACGTCGCGATCCGCGTGGTGACCGACTACGCGGATCGGGGGGTGCGGATGCTGATCGGCAACGAGGACCCGTTCGTCTGGGTGGCGCTGGCCGGGCCGGTCGAGTTCGTCAGGGAGCTGGTGGTGCTGACGCTGACCGTCTGCCTGCTGGCGGCCACGTTCGACATCGCGGCCACGCGCGGCCGTGAGGCGGGGAGGACGCTCACCGCCTGAAGCGCAGCACCTGGTCCCGGACGGGGTCCTTCTGTGCCGCCGCCTTCTTGAGGATGTCCTCCACGGGCTGGTTCTCCACCACGTGGAACGTGGCGGGACGGACGTGCACCTCGACCTGCCCGGCCAGATGCCGGGGCACCACGCTGATCATGTCGTAGGAGTAGGCGGTGCCGACCCGGTGGTCCTTGACCTCGTCGGGGATGTCGTCGCTCTCGGGGAGGACCTTCCACACGCGACCGTCGGAATGCCGCATCTCGACCTCGGGATCACCCCGCAGGCTGACGCCCTCGGCGTCCAGCGCGGTCCTCGTCACCTTGATCTTCAGCCACTGGCGGTCGGGCGGGAGGGGCTTCTGGCCGGGCAGGTCGTCCACCTGCTCGACCGAGGCCTTCCACGACACGTGCATCAGCGTCATGGCACCCCCGGCGGCGACGGTGTGGATCCTGTCGGCGGGGTTGCCGGTCCGGTAGACGGTGTAACCGCTCCACGTGGAGGCCGCGATGCCGAGCCCGACGGCCACGATCGCCCCACCGACCCGCAGCGCCGTACGGCGGCCCCGCCTCGGCGGGGTCTTCGGTGCGGACGGTTCTTGGGCGGGCACGTCGTCGGCCGGTACGGCGACGGCTGCAGCCTTTCCCGTTCCCGTTCCCGTTCCCGTGACGGAGGGGCGGGGGAGCGGAAGAGCGGAGATGGAGGGGAACGGCTGGGTCGAGACCTCCGCAGGCTCTTCCTCGGGTGGCTTGGGAGGCCAGACCTGTTCGTCAGGAAATATCCGCAGGGGAGCGGGAGTCCACTGGCCGTCGCCCGGAGGTTGCCGACGCTGAGGTGGGGTGGGACGGCTCCGGGCGGGGGCCGGGGGTGTGGCCGGAGGTTCCTGGGTCTGTCCGGTACGCGCTTGCCGGTCGGCGGGGGACACCGGCCAGGTGCCGAGGGCGGTGGGCCAGGGGTTGCCTCGGTAGGGATCGTGAGACGGTGCGGAAGGGCGACCTTCCTGGGCGGGCCGCTCCTGTCGTACGGGCCGGTTCTCCCGTGCGGGCCGGTTGTCCATCATGGGCGGGTTTCCCGTCGCGGGGTTCTCCCGCGCGTGCCGATCTTCTCGCGCGTGCCGTTCCTCGTGCGCGGGCCGCTCCTCCCGTGAGGTGGACCAGGCGCGGTCCTGGTCGTCCTCGGGGCCTCCCCGGTGTGGCGTCCTCATCAGGTCCTGCTCGCCAACTCGTAGACGTCCTTCGCGGTGAAGGTGAGTTGCCGCGCGGCCGTCTCGTCCAGGCCCAGGTCTATCTCGATCTGGGGTCCGTTCGGCTCGACGATGAAACCCGATGAGGGGGCGAGCAGGATCCGGGAGTCAGGGAGTTCCCCGGGCGGGATCTCGAAGACCGTCACGCCCTCGGTCCACCAGCCCGGCTGGAGGTAGGGGTGGGTGACGGTCAGCGTCTGGTCCACCCTGTCGGAGGCCACGTAACGGCGCCCGCCGGCCGTGAGCAGCCGGGGAGGCCCGAACCGCTGCGGCTCCCAGGTCGCGGTGGCGCCCACCTCGACGATGACGAAGATCCCCTTGGCGGTCACGCGTTCCTGCTCGCCGCTCGCCTTCCTGGTCGCGATGGCCTTGGCCGCGTAGACCGCCTTGACCCGCGCGGAGATCCGGGAGCCGGTGACCTCCTCGTTGAAGGCGCCGGTCGAGGTGAGGGGCGCGTCGTGGTCGGCGGCCTCCGAGCCGAAGGCCTGCAGTCCCACGGCGGAGGCCGCGAGCGTGATCCCGGCCAGTACGGCACCGGCGGTGCGCCACCGGCTCGGCCGCGCGGTGGCCCGGTGGGGGGTGGGCGCCCCGGGCATGGAGTGTGTTTCCGACCGCGGAGAGGTCTCGGGCCGGTGCTGGAAGGAGACGTTCACGAACGCGTTCCCCTCGGCATGACGGGCAGCGTGACCTGGGCCGTCACCACGGGCTTCTCCCCGCCCTCGTCACCCTCGCCGTCCTTCGTGACCAGGAACCAGCCCGGCGCGAGGGTGATCCCTTCGCGCCACTCGTACGTGCCGACGTCGATCGTGAGCTGCCTGGGAGGCCGCTGTCCGTCCTCCAGTTCGTACCGGACCACGACGCTGGTCGGCAGGGCCGGGTGCAGTTGACTGCTTTCGCCCCCTCCCGTGGGGGTGAACACCGACGCGCCGTACTTGCCCTTTATCTCCGGGCTGACCTTGAGCAGGGACGTCCCGAAGGACCCACCACCATGACCTTCCTGGTAGGGCACTCCCGTACCGGCGGTCTCTTCGCCCTTGTTGACGACGAGGAGCTCGATCTCCAGGAGGCGCTTGGCCGGGCCGCCGAACAGGCCGGGCTCGCTCACGGTGCGGGAGCCGACGAACGTGGTCGTGAACTGTTCCTGATCCACGGTCGAGCCCTGGCCCAGCCGCTTGGGAGGCTTCTCCGGGGCGGTGGCGAAGCCGCCGAGGACGGTGGTGACTGCCAGACCGGTGACCGTCACCAGAGCGGCGAGTGGGACCGCGATGGGGCGCCGTCCGGTGGGACCCTCGGGAGGGGCAGTCATGAGAAACGATGTTAAACGCTGATGTCCGCCCCATCTGCCCCATCTGTCCCTTAAGTACAGGTAAACCTGGGGAAAATGGAGCGGATTGACGGGAACGCTGCCCGAATACGATGGCGAACTCTTACGCTGTCTCCGAGGCTTTCGATGAGCCCGATGGCGGAGGTTCCGTGGCGGACGTGCATCCCGAGCATGCGCAGCTCCAGGCGGACCGGATCTACCTGGGCTGGCAGTACGCCTTGTTGCACCCTGATCCGGGTCCGGCTCCTAAGCGACCCTCGCCCGTCGAGAATCCTCCCGAGCCGCTCGACCCCGAGTGGGTGCGCAGGGAACGCCTCAACGAGGACCTGCTGAACCGGCCGGTCAAGATCGTCCGTGGGTTCATGGCCGCGCTCGCCACCCTGATCCTCGTCCTCGGACTCACCGAGATGCTCAGCTGGTCGTTCGCCGCCGTCGGGGTGATCGCCGCCGGTGGCATCGCGGCGTTCTGCAGCTACGCCGTCTACCAGGGCGACCGGGCGGTACGCCAGCGCATCAAGGAGCGCGAGGTGGCGGGTGACCGGCTGCGGGAGGAACGTGAGCGGGAGCTCTTCCTCGCCCAGGAGGAGCACGCCGCCCGATACCGGGAGTGGGCGGAGAAGAAGGAGCGCCACGATCGCCAGCTGACCTGGTACGCCGTGGCCGTGCCCGACGAGATCGACCGGATCGACGTGGCCGGAGGCACCCTGCCCGGCTGGTCGGCGTTGATCACCCTGCTCGGCGCGACCCGTCTCTACAGCGGCGGCCACCTGACCGTGCTCGACCTGTCCGAGGGCGCGATCGCCAAGGACCTGATCGAACTCGCGCGCAGGGGTGGCGACGACCCGCTGGTCTGGGTGCTGCCGGTCGACCTGCCCCGGCTCGACCTGGGCGCCACGCTCGCCCCGGAGGCCTTCGCCGACGTTCTCGCCCACGTCGTGAGCGTGAGCGAGGAGCACCGTACGACGAGGGATCTGTCGTTCGACAACGCCATCCTGGAGCGGGTCCTGGAGGTCCTCGGCGAGAGCGCCACGATCAACCAGGTCACCGCCGCCCTGCGTGCCCTCGCCCAGGTCGGCGACCCCCGCGAGGACCTGCGGTTCGGCCTGATCACCGCCACCCAGCTGGAGCGGATCGGCACGCTGTTCGGCCGGGGCGTGAGCGACCGGGTGGTGATCGAGCGGGCGTGGGCGCTGGAGTCGCAGCTGCGCAAGCTGGAGACCCTCGGCTCCGAGGCGGTGCGCCTGCCGCCCGCGCGCCTGCGGGTCGTGTCGATGGACCGGCAGGCGGGCGTGTTCGGCAACCGTGTCCTCGGCACGTACGTCGCGACCGCGCTCACCCACATCCTGCGCCAGTCGCCCGCCTCCGAGCGGCCGTGGTACCACACGATCATCGTCGCCGGCGCGGACAAACTCCGTGGCGACGTGCTCGACCGGCTGATGGACGCCTGCGAGACCTCAAGGACCGGCCTCGTGCTCACCTACCGCGCGCTCACCCCGACCGTACGGGAGCGGCTCGGGCGCGGGCACGCGGCGGTGACGTTCATGCGGCTCGGCAACGCCGAGGACGCCCGGATCGCCAGCGAGCACGTCGGCACCGAGCACCGCCTGGAGCTCGCCCAGCTCACCGAGACGATCAGTGCCGCGGGGGCGGGGATGGACGGCGGTTACGTCTCCACGGTCGGCCAGGCGGACGAGGGCGACGAGGAGCGCGACGTGAACCACACGGACCTCAAGGAGGACATCACCTCCTCCACCGAGTGGGGCCGCCGTGCGACCAAGGCGATGGGGGAGACCGAGCGGGTGTTGCACCGCTCCAGGGAGTTCCTCGTCGAGCCCCATCAGCTCCAGCAGCTCCCCACCACCTCGGTGATCGTCACCGACGCCACCGCCGAGGGCCGCAGGGTCCGCCTCGCCGACGCCAACCCGGCCATACTGACCTTCCCCAAGACGACGCTGGGCGAGTTCGACGAGATCAAGGAGGCCGCGCTGGAACAGGCGCAGGAGAAGAAGCCGGAGCCGCGCGCGTCGAGCGCGTTCGAGGACGCGCCGCCCAACCTCGGTCCGCCTCCGGCGCGGCTCGACTGGCGCCGTCGCTGATGAGATTCCGGTCCACGCCGAGGGGCCCGCTCAGGGGGGTGGGAACTCGGGTGAGGATCGTTCGGGCGGCGATGTTTTCGCCGGGTGCGTCAACGAGGCGTCCGTATGTCGTAATGGGATGGTCAATGCCAGGGTGCGAGCCCCGAGTCAGGTTCGACCGTGGTCGCGGGGGTGACCTACCCTCGATCTCGATCATGCGTCGGCCGGTACAACGGAGCGATCCGTGAAGCGTCAACCCTCCGGCCTGGAGCCGGGTCCCCCGGGTGGAGACCAAATGCAGCCAAGTGTGTCCCGTCCGCCCAACGCCCTGACAGGGCCCTGGTACAGAATCCAGGCGATCACGGCGCCCTCGCGCAGTTCCTCCGCGGAGTGGGACTTCGTCACCGTCCTGCCCGCGGTGCTCTCCACGGCCCAGCGCAACCGTCCCTTCGTGGTCGGCTGGCTCTCGCGAGGGTCGGGCGCCCCGCTGGAGCTGATCACCAATGCGGGGCCGCTCACCCCGCCACGCCCGCCCCGCAGGGCCGCCACCGAGGCCGAGCAGGTCCCGGGCGGTCCGGAACCGCTGCTCTTCCCCAGCGGTGCCCGTGGCGTCCGGATCGGTGACGAGTGGCTCCGCGACCTGTCCGACCTCGCCTGGACCGTCTGCCCGGGACGTCAGGCACCTCCGCTCGGCGGACGCAGAGAGCCGGACGCCGACGAGATCAGGCGGCCCACGCTTTTCGAGTCGACGCTGGTCACGCTCATGTCCCGGCCGTTCGCCTGGCTGGTGGTGGCCGAGCAGACCGACCTGCTCGACGCCGAGGTCGCGCACCTGCGCACCCAGCTCAACGTGCTGCGGCAGTACGGTGACGCCTCCGAGCGTTCCCGCTACGACGCGGAACGGGCCGAGCGGCGCATGCAGGAGCTGGACGCCTTTCGCGAGGCCGGGCTCTGGAACGTCCGGGTGCTCGCCGGCGCCGCGGGTCCCGAGGAACTGCGCCAGATCGCCCCGGTGCTCGTCGGCTCCGCCGAGATGAGCCACCACCCCTACCGCCTGCGCAGCGCGCTGTCCGGTCCCGTCTACGGTTTCGCCGAGGCGCTCGCGACCACCCTGCAGGACCCGGCGGACGGCGCGGCCTCCCCGTTCGCGGCCACCGCCGGGGCGCTCGCCGCTCTCGCCGGGCTGCCGCACCGGGAGGTGCCGGGGGTACGGGTCCTCGACGCGGGCTTCTTCGACGTGACCAGCGAGGCGGACACCGTGCCCGGCGAGCTCACCGTCGAGCTCGGGTCCATCCTCGACGGCCAGGACAGGCCGGTCGGCTCGTTCAAGGTCCCGCTGGCCACCCTCAACCGGCACGCGTTCATCACCGGCGCCACCGGCTCCGGCAAGTCGCAGACCGTCAGGCATCTGCTGGAACAGCTCACCGGCGCGGGCATCCCGTGGCTCGCGATCGAGCCCGCCAAGTCCGAGTACGCCTCGATGGGCGGCAGGATCGAGCACTTCGCCCCGGTGACCGTGATCAACCCGTCGGCACCGGAGAGCGTGCCGTTCAGCGTCAACCCGCTCGCCCCCGAGCCCGGATACCCGGTCCAGGCGCACATCGACATGGTCCGAGCCCTGTTCATGGCGGCCTTCGACGCCGAGGAGCCGTTCCCGCAGATCATGTCGCTCGCCCTGCAGCGGGTGTACGAGGCCAACGGCTGGGACGTGGTCACCGGCTGGGCCGCCCCCGGCGCCGCCGTCCGGCCCGCCGTGCCGACCCTCGAACAGCTTCAGCAGCACGCGATGGACGTGATCAAGGAGATCGGCTACGGCAAGGAGGTCCAGGCCGACGTGGAGGGCTTCATCTCGCTGCGGCTGCGGTCGCTGCGGGTGGGCTCCGCGGGCCGGTTCTTCGAGGGCGGGCACCCCGCCGACATCGGCGACCTGCTCCAGCGCAACGTGGTGCTCGCGATCGAGGACGTCGCGAACGACGAGGACAAGGCGTTCCTGATGGGCACCTTGATCATCCGGATCGTGGAGCATCTGCGGATGCGGGCCAGGAAGGAGCGCAGCAGCGGGCTCAAGCACGTCATCGTGATCGAGGAGGCACACCGGCTGCTGCGCGACCGGGGCGCGGGGCGGGCCAGCACGCACGCCGTCGAACTCCTGGCGGGCATGCTCGCCGAGATCCGCGCGTACGGCGAGGGCATCGTGGTCGCCGAGCAGATCCCCACGAAGCTCGTCTCCGACGTGGTGAAGAACACCGCGCTGAAGGTGATCCACCGGCTCCCCGCCGAGGACGACCGCCAGCTGGTCGGCGCGGCGACGAACCTGAGCGAGGAGCAGTCCCGGCAGGTCGTCTCGCTCCCTCCCGGTGTCGCCGCGGTCTTCGCCGACGGCATGGACCGGCCGTTGCGCGTCCAGGTGCCGCTGGGCGAGGACCGCGAGCGTCCGGTTCCCGGCCAGATGCCGCCCATCTGTGGTCGTCGCTCGGCGGCCTGCGGGCAGGAGTGCCGCACCGGCCGGGCGTGCACGCTGGTCGAGCTGCGCGAGGCGGACCTGCTCGCCGCGGCCTCCGACTGGGCGTGGCTGCGGATCTGGGCCGACACGCTGGTGCTGGCGTTCTGCACCAACCGGCCGCTGCCGGGAGTGCCCAGGGCGCTCGCCGGCCTCTGGGCGGATCTCCCGCCGCGACGGCGCGAATGCCTGCTGGCCACGGCGGTGGAACGCTGCGTGGGCCGTCGCGCGTGGTCGCTGCGGACCGTGAACGACCCGACCACGCTGACCGAGCAGGTCGCCGTGGTCGGGACCAGGCTGCTCGGCCCCGACCGCGACCCCGGCGAGCGGCCGGGACCCGCCTGGGTGATCCCGCAGGTGCGGTGGCTGCATGAGGTGGACAGGCTCTTCCCGTACGGCCAGCCCGCGCCCAACCCGCGCGGCTCCGCGCCGGTCATGGAGTACGCGCTGTTCAACCGTCCGGCCGGGGGCACCGAGCTGCTCGGCCACCGGGCCAAGGCGCTGCGCCACCACCCGCTGTCCATGGAGGTGGAGAGGAACCGGGAGCTGGCCTGGCGGGTGATCCTCGGTGACGACGACCGCGAGAGCGTGGAGCGTGACATCCTCACGGTCACCATCGGCCTCGACCCGGCGGAGCGGCTCCGGCACGTGTCCCAGGCCATGGGGGCCGGCTGGCTGGAGAGTGTGCTGTCGTGGCCAGGCCGGTTCGTGCAGCCCTTCGACGAGGATTCGCCGGAGTCGGCGGAACTCGTCTTCACCGAGGGGTGAGGACGGTGTTGTTTGTCGGCTTTTTTCGGTGCTTTCTCACCGGGTGCGAAGGCTTCCCCATTTCACCGTCACCGAGGGGTGCGTGTGACGTGCCTCCGGGGGTGACGGTGCCGAAGCAGGGCTAAGATCTGCGGCATGAACGATTCGGTGATTCCGGTCCCGCGGCCGGGCCGGTCGGCCGCCGGGTCGTCCCGTGACGGGTCGCCAAGCGAGGAGACGGTATGACTCAGCTTCCGCTGCGGGCGCAGCTCGCCACCGCTCTCGGCCGGACGGCCGCGACCCTGTCCCGGGTCACCGGGCGTGGGGACGGATCGGTGATCGGGGGCAGGGTCAGCCTGGTCCTGGAGCCCGATCTTCTGCGCAAGCTCGCGCACGACCGCAAGCTCGCGCTGGTGAGCGCGACCAACGGCAAGACGACGACGACCCGCCTGATCACCTCCGCGCTGTCGGAGCTCGGCGACGTCGCCACCAACGCCTTCGGCGCCAACATGCCCGCCGGGCACGTCTCGGCGCTGTCGTCGGCCAAGCACGCCCCGTACGGCGTGCTGGAGGTCGACGAGAAATACCTGCCCGAGGTGATCGACACCACCGGGGCCGGGGTCGTCTGCCTGATGAACCTCAGCCGCGACCAGATGGACCGGGCGGGCGAGATCTGGCTGCTCGCCCAGAAGTGGCGGCGGGCGCTCGCCGGCAAGAACACCCATGTGATCGCCAACGCGGACGACCCGCTGGTGACCTGGGGCGCCTCCACCGCGGCCTCGGTCACCTGGGTGTCGGCGGGACAGCCGTGGAAGGAGGACTCCTGGTGCTGCCCCGAGTGCGGCGGCCCCCTCGACCGCAAGGGCATGGAGTACGTCCCGCCCGGCAGCATCGGCGCCGGTGCCACCTCGACGGCGGGGGAGAACGACTGGGCCTGCCGCGAGTGCACCTTCCGGCGGCCCGAGCCGTCCTGGGTCCTCGACGACGACGCGGTGATCGACCCGCGCGGGCAGCGCTGGGTGCTCGACATCCAGCTTCCCGGGCGCGCCAACCGGGCCAACGCGGCGATCGCGCTCGCCACCGCGGAGGTGTTCGGCCTGCCGGTCGAGCGGGCGCTGCCCCGGCTGCGCGAGGTGAAGTCGGTCGCCGGCCGATACACCACGGTGGAACGCGACGGCCGGCACGCCCGGCTGCTGCTCGCCAAGAACCCGGCCGGATGGCTGGAGGCCTTCGACGTGCTCGACGCCTCGCTTCCGGTGATCCTCTCGGTGAACGCCCAGGGGCCCGACGGTCGCGACACCTCATGGCTGTGGGACGTCGACTACCGCGTGCTGCGCGGCAGGCCGGTCTTCGTGACCGGCGAACGGCGGCTCGACCTCGCGCTCCGGCTGGACGTGGCCGACGTGCCGTTCCAACTGGCGAACTCGTTCGAGCAGGCGCTCGCCGCGCAACCGTCGGGCAAGGTCGACGTGATCGCCAACTACACCGCCTTCCAGCAGATCCGATCGGAGTTCGGTCGTGCAGTCTGACAGCGCTCTGCGCCTTGTCTGGATTTATCCGGACCTACTGAGCACGTACGGCGACCAGGGCAACGTCCTGGTCCTGGAGCAGCGCGCCAAGCGCCGGGGCATCCCGGTCGAGACCGTGCACGTACGCTCGGCCGACCCGGTTCCCGAGAGCGGCGACATCTACCTCATCGGCGGCGGTGAGGACCGGCCGCAGATCCTCGCCTCCGAGCGGCTCCAGCGCGACGGCGGCCTGCACCGGGCCATCCAGCGGGGCGCGGCCCTGCTCGCCGTGTGCGCGGGCTACCAGATCATCGGCACCACGTTCGGTGGTGAGGAGGGCCAGCCGGTCGACGGCATCGGCCTGATCGACATCTCCAGCGGGCGCGGTCAGGGCCGGGCCGTCGGGGAGCTGGCGGGGGAGGCGGACCCGGCACTGGGCATCTCCACGCTCACCGGCTTCGAGAACCACATGGGCGTCACCAGGCTCGGGGCCGGGATCCGGCCGCTGGCCCGGACGGCGGTCGGTACGGGCAACGGCGACGGCACCGAGGGCTGCTACACCGGCAAGATCGTCGGCACCTATCTGCACGGTCCCGCGCTCGCCCGCAACCCCGGCCTCGCCGACCTGCTGCTCACCTGGGCGGTGGGCGCCCAGCTGCCGCCGATCGACGACTCCTGGTTCGACCGGCTTCGCGAGGAGCGCCTCACCGCGGTGCTGCCCCGCTGATCAGGCGTCGCTCCTGCCGGCGGGGCGTCTCCGCCGGCAGCGGGTGCTCCGATGCTCTCAGTAGACGAGGGCCTGGACGCCCTCCTCCAGGACCTCCTCCACGAAGGTGGAGGCGCCCGCGATGCGTATGCCCTCGATCACGTCGTCGACCGTGATGTCCCGTCGGGTCGCGCACTGCGTGCACAGGGTCACCCTGCCGCCCGCGAGCACCGCGTCGAGCAGGTCGCCGAGCTGGGCCGCGTGCGGGAGGGTGAACTCCTTCGCCCGTCCGGGGAGGGCGAACCAGGCGGACTCGCCCGTCAGCCAGAGCGAGACGGGAACGCCGCTCGCCAACGCCGCCGCGGCCACGGTGAAGGCCTGATTGCAGCGCTCAGGCGAGTCTTCGCCCGCGGTAACCTTGATCACCAGTGATCGTGCCATGTTCGCAGCCTATGTGGCCCGGCATCACCGGCGCGAACCATATCGCAGCGGCTCTAGGCTCGTTTCCATGGACGTTCCCGAACTGCATCCCGATCTTGAGCCGATCTCCTTCCTCGTGGGTCGATGGGAAGGCGCCGGGGTCGGTGGATATCCGACGATCGAGAGTTTCAACTTCGGCCAGGAGATCGTCTTCGGTCACAACGGCAAGCCGTTCCTGACCTACAGCAGCCGCACCTGGCTGCTCGACGAGGAGGGCGGCAAGGTCCGCCCGCTGGGCACCGAGACCGGCTTCTGGCGCCAGCTCCCCGGCCGTCAGCTTGAGGTGTGCCTGTCACACCCCACGGGCATCGTGGAGATCTACGTCGGCGAGGTGGTCTTCAACAAGATCGAGCTCCAGACCGACGTGGTGGCCCGCACCGCGACCGCGAAGGAGTACACCGCGGGCCACCGCCTCTACGGCCTGGTCAACGGCAACCTGATGTGGGCGTACGACATGGCCTCCATGGGGCAGCCGCTCCAGTCCCACATCTCGGCCGAGCTCAAGAGGGTCGGCGACTTCGTGCCCGACGAGGTGTGAGGTCGGCCCGATGGGGCCACCCGGTGGGATTCGTCCCGACGGCGCGTGAGGCGGGGCGCCCGGCACCCGCGCTCGGGTGAGGCGGGGCGCTGGTTACGCTCTGGAACATGAGCACTCCCTTCACCCCCGACGTGGTCGAGGCGATCAAGCGCCACATGAACGACGACCACGCCGATGACGCGCTGCTGATCTGCAGGGGCCTCGGCGGGCAACCCGAGGCCACCGGCGCGACGACGACCGGTGTCGACGCCGAGGCGATCGAGTTCGCCGCCGTGGTCGACGGGCGGGACATCACGGTCCGGGTCCCCTGGAGCACCACGCTGACCGAACGCACCCAGGTCCGTACGGAGGTCGTCCGCCTCTACCGTGACGCCTGCACCGCCCTCGGCGTCCCCGCACGCGGCGAGCACTAAGGGAACACGATGGGAACGCTGAGGCAGCACTGACCGGCGAATCCCCGCCGTACGAGGTGGCGCCGCCGGTCGGACCTCGCCCACAGGCTCCTCCCGGCCGGGAGAGGGTGATCGAGAAGGAGGAGCGCGGGAAGCCCGGGAAAGGGAAGAACCCCGGGCCACTTCCCCCTGCTCGGCAGGAGGGCCGGTGGACTACAGGCGGGATCGCCCGCCTCCGGCGGCCCGGGGTTCCGGTGATTGTCGTGGATTCGCCGAACGTCGCCTGACGCCCGGACAGAGTCCGGTCGCGGCGTCCTAGCGGACAGCCACCTCGCTAGCCCAACTATGATCAACCATCGTTCGGACCACCTCCTTTCGGCGTGCCTGTACGTTATGAAACTCCGCGCCCTCGAGGCAAATGAATTTTCCAAACCGCCTCTGCCCTCCAGCGCCCGCCCTCTGAGCAGCCCCGATGCGGCTCGGCGAGGGGGTTGGCGGGACGCCACGGCGGCCGGAGCCGATCGTTCGACCGCCGCCGACGCCCTGTGCGAATATCGCCACGATAGGTGTTCGAACGATCGCCCAAAGTGAACTACTTGCTATAGGTGGATGGCGGTATTCATCTATGAGGGCAATGCCACCTCTACTCCGTTCCAACGTCACAAGGGAGTTGCTCGCCTGGCTGTATTTGCATCCGGAGAACGAGTATTCGACAACCGACCTCACCGCACGAACAGGCTCGTCCCGGGCGACGGTGAGTCGTGAGGTGGACCGGCTCATGGATGCCGGGCCGACGTCGGAGAGGCGACACGGCAACCTTCGTCTTGTCCGCGCCGATCCTGACATGATCGTCGCGCGGCCACTGACCGATCCACTGGCGGTGACCTTCGGTCCGGCAGCCGTCCTGCCGCCTCTTCTTGAGCCGATCTCCGGCATCGACGAGGCGTACATTTACGGCTCCTGGGCTGCTCGATACGCGAATCAGGCCGGACCGCCGCCACGTGATATCGACGCCCTCGTCGTGGGATCCGCGGACGAGCTCTACGACGCGGCGCGAGCGGCCGAACGAATTCTCGGTCGCGAGGTGAACATCAGCCGCATCTCCTTGGCGACGTGGACCGACGACAGCTTGAACCCAAGCGGCTTTTCCCGGTAAATGTGAGTGGCGAAAAGCCGCTACGACATTATTGTGCATTTGGGTTTAATGTAATATAAGGTAAAATTGTGAGTTTCCTGCGAGGGAGACCTGTGTGTCGCTGTGGGCTCATCTGGTTGCGGCCGACCGGCACCCGTCTTGCTCCGCGGACGGCGAGCTGCAAGGTAAGCGCTTACTCGGTGCGCTGATCGCTCCCGCCGCTGAGGCAAGGGCTTTCCTGAGTGGCTATTCTGGGTGAAACCGCACGGGGAGGGATTGGATCTGTGGCGACACTGGCTGATGTCGCACGTCTGGCTGGCGTATCGTCAGCCACCGTGTCGCGGATCATCAACGGCAACCCCAAGCCCGTGGCCGAAGCTCTGCGTGAGCGGGTGCTGGCCGCCGTCGAGGAGTTGCAGTACGTGCCCAACGCGCACGCTCAGCTCCTCGCCCGCTCGCACCGCAGCACGATCGGCGTCATCGTGCACGACGTCTCAGACCCGTACTTCGCCGAGATCATCCGTGGGCTGCAACGTGTCGCTACCGAAAACGGGCGACTCGTCATCACCTGCAACAGCTACCGCAACCCGGACAGAGAACTCGAATACGTCGAGCTGCTGCGTGCCCATCAGGTCGCGGCGATCATTCTCGCCGGCTCCGGTTACCACGACGACGCCTTCACCGCCAAGATGAACAGCAAGCTGCGCGTCTACCAGGCCACCGGCGGCCGAACCGTGGTCATCGGCCGCCATGACCACGTCGGCGACGCCGTCTTGCCCGACAACGAGAAGGGCGGCTACCTGCTGGCCGCTGAGCTGTACACCCTGGGCCACCGGCGGTTCGGGGTCATCGCCGGTCCTGAGCAGATGACCACCACCACGGACCGGCTCGCCGGGCTGCGCCGCGCTGCGCGGGAGCATGGACGAAGGTTGCCGGCCCGGCGTATCGCATACGGCGACTTCGACCGCACCAGCGGAATGGCCGCCGCCGCGGCGCTGCTCGACGCTGAGCCGAAGCTGACCGCCATGGCCGCGCTCAACGACTCGATGGCCATCGGCGCCCTCGCGCTGCTGCGTTCGCGTGGCATCGCTGTTCCCGACGAGGTCAGCGTGATCGGCTTTGACGACATGCCTATCGCGTCGGATGTCACCCCCGCGCTCACCACCATCCGTCTCCCGCTCGCCGACATGGGCGCCCGCGCCGTGATCCTCGCCCTGCAGCCGGCCGAAGGCGATGACGTGCTGCGTATCGTGCGGGTGGGAGCGGAGCTCATCCGCCGGGAGAGCGCCGGCCCGGCGCGGCGGTAGCACCTCTTCCCTGTGCCGGGCGCCTTGTCCGGTGGGAGGCGGGTCTCCCCGTCGGTGGTGCGTGAAGGGTGACCCTCGCGACGCCGGGCGTCGCGAGGGTCACCATCGCGGGGTCAGCGGCTCGGTGGTGTCAGAGCCGTTCGATCCAGACGTTGCGGAATCGTGGGTTGTCGCCGGGGTCGCCGTGGTCCTGTAGCTTGATCTTGCCCGGGGCCGGGTCCTCCGCTCTGCCCGCGCCGGTCGGGCCGTTGATGGCCACGTTGTCGTGCACCAGTTGTCCGTTCCACTTCACGGTTATCCGCGCGTCCTCCACCTTCTTGGCCGCGTTGTCGAAGCGCGCCGCACGGAACTCGATGTCGTACGTCTGCCACTCGCCGGTCGGCCGCGCCGCGTTCACGTCCGGCGCCTTCTTCAGATAGAGAGAGCCGGCGCCGTTGAGCTCCGGGGGTCGCCCGTAGGACTCCAGCACCTGCAGTTCGTAGCTCTCGAAGATGTACACGCCGCTGTTGCCGCGGGCCTGCCCGGTGACCTCCGGCGGGTAGTGCGGCTGGTACCACTCGACGTGCATGCGGAAGTCGCCGAACCGTTCCTTCGTGCGGATGTCACCGCCGAGCGACTCCATCGTCCCGTCCGCCACGGGCCACGTCGCCGGGGCGCCGGACGTCGTCTCCCACGCGTCGAGGTTGGTGCCGTCGAACAGCGTGATCCGCTTCTTCGACGGCGTCACCGTGATCTTGTCCAGGTTGACGCGTCCAAAGTCGGTTGCTTCGTAGACGTAGGCGATGGTGTTCGCACCGGGGCGCAGCGTCACCGTCTCCGTCTGGGTCGCCCAGTTGGCCCAGGCCCCGGTGGGGGCGAGCCAGATCTGCTTCTCCTTCTTGCCGTTGACGTACAGGCTCATCGACTTCGAAGGCGGGTTGGTGGGGATCGAGTTGGGGCCGTTCGCGTACCGCAGTTCGATGTCGTGGCGGCCAGCCTTGTCGGCGCGGACGGCGAACGTGGTGCTGGCGCCCGGTTCCCAGTTGCGGTCGACGAAACCGGCGCCCGAGTAGCCGGCGTGGTTGGTGTTCCAGCCGGTCCCACCGGCCAGCTTGGCGGACTCCGCCTCGTACTCGGCCGGCGCCGTCGTGCCGTCGGCCAGCCGGTTGAGCGTGTACCACGCCTCGGTGCTCCACAGTTCCTGACCGGACGCCGAGTCGAACGGGCGCGGGGAGTGCACGTGCACCACGTGGCCCGGCTTCAGGCCCGTGATCTTCAGCGTCACCTTCTTGCGGTCCTTCGACAGGGTCGCCGAGGTGACCTCAAGGGTCTGCTCACCGATCTTCGGGCCGCCGTACTGGGGCGTCGCCACGTACCGCCACTGCTTGACCTTGTACTTGGCGGCGAGGTTCTGCGCGGTCTCGTCGGACAGCGGCTGCGTGTACTCGAGTTCGAAGCCGCCCTTGACGGCCCGCATCTTGCGGATGTCGAACGCCTCGGCGCCGTTGAGGCTGAGCTTCTGCAGGCCGTAGCTGAGCTTGCCCGCCTGGCCCCAGTTGCCCGCCCAGCCGATGCCGCCGGTGTAGATCGCGTTGTCCGGGCCGAGGCCGATCCGGCTCACCCCGGACTCGAGCCCCTGGGTCATGCGGAACACGGCGCCCTGGTACTCGCCCGCGACCTTCTCCAGGTACGCGCGCTGCAGACCGCCGTAGGTCACGTCGCCGAACACCATCTGGCCCTTGAACACGCCGTCGGGCAGCACGATCGGGTTGCTCGGCGAGTTGGAGATCTCGTTGTGCGGCAACCAGAGCACGGGTTCGGTCACCGGCTGGTCGTCGTACGTGCCACTCGGGTTGACGTAGTGGTTGTAGAAGGCGCCCTCCTTGATCCGCACCAGCTTCGACGCCGGCACCCACATGCCCTGGTTGTCGGTGACGAAGATGTCGTTCCCCGGCCCCCAGCCGATGCCGTTGGGCGTGCGCAGCCCACTGGCGATATAGGTCACTTCGCCCGTCTTCTTGTTGATCTTGAGGGTGCTGCCGCGGTGGGGAACGGGCTGCGGGTTGGCGGTCGCGCCGCCGGGGACCATCGAGATGCCCGTGGTGACGTAGAAGTACCCGCCCTTGTACAGCAGGCCGAACGCGAACTCGTGGTAGTTGCCGCTGAACGGCCAGGTCGCGATCCTGCGGTACTCGTCGGTGACCTCGTCGCCTGTCTTGTCCACGAGCGCGGTCAGCTGGTGCTTCTCCGACACGTAGATGGTGCCGTCGACGTACTTGAGGCCCATCGGTTCCTGCAGGCCTTGGGCGATCTTCTTAATGGTCACCTTGCTCGGGTCGGTGTTGCCGGTGACGCCGTCGAGCAGGTAGACCTCGCCGAGCACGGTCACCCGGTCACCGCCCCAGGTGGAGATGGCCAGCCGGCCGTCCGGCAGCCAGTCCATGCCGGTGACCTGCGGCTGGAAGCCGTCCGGGCGCAGGTTCGTCAGCGTGTAGGCCGGGTGCACACCGGTCAGCGGCAGCCCGTCGCCGGGGGCGTCGGTGACGCCCTCACACTGCTTGCGGCCGGGTGAGGTGACCCGTACGACCTCGGAGTCGGTGCTCAGCACCGAGGTCGGCACGAGGGTGTAGCCGGTCGCGCCCGGTGGCCGCCACTCGAGCCGCAGCCGCTTGGTGGACTGGGCGTCGAAGTGCTCGATGCGCAGCGCGTGGTAGCCCGCGGTCAGGTCGATCGAGCCGTCCTTCGGGGTGGCGCCGTGGCGGCCGGGGTGGTCGATCACCTGGGTGCCGTCGAGGAAGAACCGTGCGCCGTCGTCGCTGATGAGCCGGAAGTCGTGGGTCCCGGCGGTGGTGATGTTGAGGTTGCCGCTCACTTCGGTGACGAACTGGTTCGCGAACCCGAAGTCCGCGGTGGTCGTCCAGTCGATCGTCGGCATCACCTTGTCGATGTTGGGTGTCTGGCCTGGTTTGAGCACGCAGTAGTCGAACAGGGCGACCTGCACGTCGTACACGCGCATCGTCACGCCCGGTTCCTGGGGCGGGATGTCGGTCTGGGAGACGGCGTGGACGGGGAGTGGCGTCGACAGGAACGGCAGGAGCAACGCAGCGGCGGCTGTGGCGGCCGCGCCGAACCACCGTCGCCTGCGTCTGGGCCGGCTGGTGGTCGGGGGCGTGCTGTGATCCATCTTCCCTCACAGTGGCTGGGGGGTGGACGTGCGGTCAGGATCAGCGGACAGGTAAGCGTTTTCCTAGGAAAGCGCTTTCGACCGTAAACAGAAGACAGGGTGGCGGTCAAGAGGTCCCTCGAAGGGTGGTTCGCGAGTGAATGTCCCTTTTGTCGCCCAGGGTTGGCGGAGGCGGGCCGGGCAAGGGATTGGATGCTCACATCCAGCACATTTCGGAAACTGTGCCCCTTTTTGGGCGAGTCGAGTGAAAAGAACCGTTGACGGGTACGTGTCCGGCTGGTTACGGTCGTGGCAATCGGACTAGGAAAGCCCTTTCCTGGCTCTGCGAGGCGGTCGCGCCCAGCTTCCGCCCTCACGGTGATCCGACCCGGAGAAGGAGTGCCTGTGCAGAACCAAGCGGCTGACCACGGCATTGACCTGGATGCGAAGAACCAGTCCGCGTCGACGACGACTCCGACAGGGGCACGGGCCGGGACGTCCACCGAGGTAACCGCTCCGGCGAATCGCCCACCCGTCCCGACAGGGCGAGCCGACCATCCTGGCATTCGCCTGCTGCGCTTCGCCGGGGCGCTCTGGCGACCCGCGCTTCTGCTCGCCGCCGTCTTCGCCGTCTGGTGGCTCGTCGCCGAGCTCGGATTGATGCCGAACTACCTGCTGCCCACCCCGGGCCAGGTCTGGGAGACCATGATCGAAGACTGGGCGTTTCTGATGCGGAACACGTATGTGACGCTGTATGAGACGGTCATCGGCTTCATCCTGGCCGGCCTGCTGGGTCTGGGTACCGCTGTCCTGATCGCCTACTCACCCACGATGGAGAAGGCCATCTACCCCATCGTGCTCTTCGCCCAGGTGATTCCGAAGATCGCGATCGCCCCGCTGCTCGTGGTCTGGTTCGGCGTCGGGCTCACGCCGAAGATCGTCCTGGCCGTTCTCATCGCGTTCTTCCCGGTTGTCATCTCCGGGGTGGCCGGTCTGCGATCGACGGATCCGGAGCTGATCGACCTGTCCGCGACCATGGGCGCCGGCCGGTGGAAGACGTTCCGCAAGATCCAATTCCCGAACGCGCTCCCGCATCTGATGGCCGGGTTGAAGGTCGCCGTGACCCTGGCGGTGGTCGGCGCCGTCGTCGGCGAGTTCGTCGGTGCCGACGAGGGTCTCGGCTACGTACTGCTGCTGGCCAACGGCAATCTGGACGCCCCGTTGCTCTTCGCCGACCTGTTCCTGATGTCGTTGATCGGCATCGTCCTCTTCGTCATCGTCGAGGTGGCGGAGGCCCTGCTCATCCCGTGGCACGCCAGCCGTCGTACCGGCGTACCGCTGACCACGTCCTGAATCGCTCCACACACCCCCACCCCCCCGCCGGATGCTTCGGGAGGCATCGCCAATGAGAAGTCTTGGGTATACCGCCGCCGTGCTCCTGCTGGCGGGAACGATGGCCGCCTGCGGCGGCAGCGACGCCGAACAGCCAGGCGCCGCCGACGGCGCCAGAACGGTGAACCTGACCCTGAACTGGGTTCCCTACGGCGAGCACGCTCCGTTCTACTACGGGGTCAAGAAGGGCTTCTACGATGCCGAGGGCATCAAGCTGACGATCAAACCCGGCGGAGGGTCCGGGAAGACCATCCAGGCGGTGGCCCAGGAGCAGACCGACTTCGGCTGGGCGGACACTCCGCCACTGCTCAAGGGCATCACCTCGGGCATGAAGGTCAAGAGCGTGGGGGTGTTCCTCCAGAAGGGCCCGGCTTCCATCGAATCCCTCGCCGAGACCGGAATCAAGGCACCCGCCGATCTCAAGGGAAAGACCGTGGGCGGCACCCCGGGCGATGCCATCTACGCCACCTTCCCCGCCTGGCTCAAGGCCAATGGGCTCTCCGAGCAGGACGTCAAGGTGGTCAACCTCGACGCGGCCGGGAAGATCGCCGCTCTCGCCGAGGGCAAGGTCGACGCCATCCAGGGCTTCTTCCACGATCAGGCGCCGACCATCGAGGCCAAAACCGGCAAGGACGTCGATTACCTGCTCTACGCCGACTGGGGGATGAACATGTTGGGCACCGGCCTGGTGGTCAACGAGAACACGCTGAGCAAGGACCCGGACATGGTGAAGGCGTTCGTCCGGGCCACCCAGAGGTCCTGGAGCGAGGCGGCCAAGGACATCCCCGGCGCCGTCGACGCGATGGCCGAACTGGCCGAGAACGAGCCTGAGAAGGACGTGCTGGTCAAGCAGCTGACGCTGGCCGTGCCGCTGCTCGACGTCGCCGCCGGCGGCACGCCCGGGGTCAACGCCGAGGCGAAGTGGACCGAAACCATCAATCTGATGACCCAGTACGCCGAGCTGGGAGACCCCGGCGCCCCGTCGAAGTACTGGGACGGCTCCTACGGCAGCAACGGGTGAGGCGGCGATGACCACAGCCGCAGCGACGCTGACCGACACCGCGATCGACATCACCGACCTGACCGTCCAGTTCCAGTCGAAACGATCCCAGACCCTGGCGGTCGACAACGTCACCCTACGGGTTGACGCGGGCGAGTTCATCACGATCGTGGGACCGTCCGGGTGCGGGAAATCCACCGTGCTCAAAATCATCGCCGGTCTGGTCAAGCCCACCAGCGGTACGGTCGCCCTCCTCGGCCGGCCGGTCACCCAGCCGCAGAAGGACATCGGCTTCGTCTTCCAGCGGGCGGCCCTGCTTGAGTGGCGAGGTGTGCGGAAGAACATCCTGCTGCAGGCCGAGATGCGTGGGCTGGACCGGGCATGGGCTGCCCGCCGGGCCGACGAACTGATCGAGCTCACCGGCCTGACCGGCTTCGAGAACGCGCTCCCGCACGAGTTGTCGGGCGGCATGCAGCAGCGGGTGGCCCTCTGCCGGGCGCTGCTGCACCAACCGCCGGTGCTCCTCATGGACGAGCCGTTCGGAGCGCTCGACGCGTTGACCCGCGAGCAGCTCAACACCGAGTTGAACCGGATCTGGCAGGAGACCGGGACCACCATCGTCCTGGTCACCCACTCCATCGCCGAGGCGGTGTTCCTCGGCACCCGGGTCGAGGTGATGAGCCCGCGTCCGGGCCGCATCGTGCGCACTCTCCCCGTCGACCTGCCCCTCGACCGGGACTACGCGCAGGTGATGTCCGACGAACGGTTCGACCGGTTGGCCACGCAGATCCGCGAACTCCTCGGCTCGGGAGCCAACCACTGACCGACAGCCACGCGCCGAGGCGGTGGACCGACGCCGCCGGGGCGTGGCTCGGACTCGGTGCGGCGCCCGCCGCGCTGATCCTGGGCGCCGGGATCGCGCACCGGCACGGCGGCGCCGTGCCGGTGCTCGGCCTGGCCGGGGGCGCCGCGCTGATGGCGCTGTTGCTCTTCGGCCAGGGGGCCCTGGGGGTACGGCCGCCGTACGGGGAAGGCGGGACGCTGACCGAGGTCGCGCCCCGGTATCTGCCGGCGGCCGGGCGGCTCCTGCTCGGCTGGGTGCTCGGCGCCGCGATGATCGGGTGGAATGGTTTCAACGTCGGGCTGGGCGGCGCCTCCCTGGCCGCGGTGTTCGGCATCCCCGGACCGATGGGCGCGCTACTGCTCGCGGCAGCCGTCCTGGCCGTGTCCTACGCCTCGCCCGCGGCCGGCAACCGGATCGCCGTGCTCACCACGCTGGCGGCACTCGCCCTGGTCACCGTATGCGTGGCGCTGCTGCGGCCGGCGACGCCGCCGGTGACCCTGTCGATGGGCGGTCCAGGTGGGCTGGGCGGCCTGGGCGTGGCCGCCGACATCGCCGTCATCGGCGGCTACGTGTCGGTCTTCGCGCTGCGCGCACCCGACTTCAGCCGTGGTCTCTCCACCCGCCGGGACCTCGTCCGGTGCGTCCTGTTGCTGGTCGCCCCGGCGGTCGTGGTCATCGCGGCGGGCGCCGGGGTCTGGTTGCACACCGGCTCCACCGACGTGGTCTCGGCGCTGGCAGACGCCGACGGTCTTTCGTCGTACGCCAATCTGTTCGTCACGGCCGGGGTCTTCGCGCCCGCGCTGACCACCACCTACTCGGGCGCCCTGGCGCTGCGCGCGGTCCGTCCGACGATGTCGAACTCGGCCGCCATGCTGATGGTGACCGTACCCGGTGCGCTGTTGGCCACGGTCCGCTTCGACCTTCTGCTGCTGCCCTGGTTGTCGGTGCTCGGGGCGATCCTGCCGCCACTGATCATCCCGATGGCGACGGAGGCGTGGCGGCGTCGGCGCGGCCGGTCGCCCCGGCCGGTCGCGACCTGGACCTGGCTGCCGGCCGGCCTGGTCGCGACCGCGTTGACCGTGGCGGGGTCCCCGGTCGCGGGGGTGGCCGGCCTGGCGCTGGCGTCGTTGGCCACCGTGTCGCACCTCTGGCGTGGCCGTCGGTGACCGATGGCCGGGCAGCGACCTTGACCGGCTCGATGAGCGACCCGGTGCGGCCCGGGGGAGTGGGCGGCCGGTGTTGACGGTGCCGGTGCGTGGTATTAGCGTCGAGCCATAACTGGAAAGCCCTTTCCTGAGAAATTTCTCCCCGAGAAAGGTGATGCCGATGAGCATGTCGACGGAGCGAGTCACACCGCTGCCGGGCGGGGTCGGAGTCTCCCGGCTCTGTGTTTACGATTCGATCGCTCCGGACGGCGAGATCGGCGGTACCCCTCACCTGCACCTGGCCTGCGCCGAGGCGTACGTGGTGATATCCGGATCGGGGCTCGTGCAGACGCTCACGCTTTCCGGATACCGGGAGACCCGGTTGCGTCCGGGGGCCGTTGTCTGGTTCGCTCCGGGCACGATTCACCGGCTGGTCAACAACGGCGGCCTGGAGATCGTCGTCCTCATGCAGAACAGCGGTCTTCCCGAGGCAGGCGACGCCGTGCTGACCCTTCCGCCGGACCTGCTCGCCGACCCCGCGACGTACGCTGCCGCCGTGGCGCTGCCCGGCGGCGGCGCGCCAGGCGCGGACGTGACCGCCGCCTATGCTCGGCGTGACCTCGCCGTACGCGGGTTCGAGCGGCTGCGGGCCGCCGCGCTGGCCGACGATCTCACCCCGTTGCGCGAGTTCCATGCCGCGGCGATCCGCCTCGTCCGGCCGCACGTGGACGACTGGCGGCGGAAATGGCGCGACGGCGCGTTGCGGGCGGCCGACGAGACCGGACATCAGCTCGACGCGCTCGCTCGCGGCGAAGCGCCACACCTGGCCGAGGCGCAGGTCCACCAGATGGCAGAGCCACGCGACCGTGGCCGACTGGGCATGTGCGGCCTGCTCGACACCTATCCGGTGAGTTGACCGCCTCCACAGCGGCGAATCCACCGGTACAGGCGGTCGGGCCGTGGGAGGACGAGGGGAGCCTCGGTGCTCATAGACTCTGTATATGACCGAGACGTCGTGGCATGAGGAACTCCGGGCGCGCGGTTACCGGGTCACTCCGCAGCGCCAGCTGGTGCTTGAGGCGGTCAAGGCCTGCGAGCACGCCACCCCGGAGGAGATCTGCAACCGGGTGCGGGAGACCGCTCGCGGGGTGAACATATCCACCGTCTACCGGACCCTTGAGCTCCTTGAGGAGCTCGGCATGGTCACCCACTCCCATCTCGGGCACGGCGCCCCCACCTACCACCTGACGTCCGAGGCCGATCATGTTCATCTGGTCTGCCGCGGTTGCGGGGAGATCAGTGAAGTGAGCCCCGACCTGGTGGAGGACTTCGTCGCCAACCTCGACCAGAAGCTCGGGTTCCTCACCGATGTGCACCATCTGACGGTCTTCGGCCGCTGCCGCAAGTGCCGTTGAGCCGCCGGGGAGATCGTCGCCGGACCGGCGGGACCCCGGGGCCGGGACTCGTCGCGCTTCGGCCGCCGAGCCACTGAGCCGAGCCGCCGAGCCGCCGGGGTGTGTCGCGCAGGCCGGGACCCGTCTGTGGGAAGAGTCGCCGCCGTGCTCTTTGGCGGAGCCTCGTAGGCTGTGTTCATGCGAAGCCCTCTGCTGGACACTCCCGGCGCGGTCGCGGCCGAGAGCCCCGACGCCGACGTCGCCGGACACTACGGCGACCCGTTCGCCGAGCAGCGCGCGCTGCTCGCCGGGGAGGCGATGGTCGACCGGAGCAACCGCGAGGTCGTCCGGATCTCCGGACCCGATCGTCTGAGCTGGCTCAACAGCCTCAGCTCGCAGAAACTCGACGACCTGAAACCGGGGCGGCCCACCGAGACGCTGCTGCTGGACGCCCAGGGCAGGGTGGAGCACCACCTCGTCCTCGTCGACGACGGCGAGGCGGTGTGGGCGCACGTCGAGCCGGGCACCGGCGCGGAGGTGGCCGCGTTCCTCGACAAGATGCGGTTCATGCTCAGGGTCGAGGTCGCCGACGTGACGGATCGCTACGCCGTGGTCTCCGTGGCCGGGGAGGCGCGCCCCGACCTGCCCGAGGGCGCCGTCGCCGTGGGGCAGGACATCCTGCTCCCGCGCGACCTGCTCGCCGGGCGGCTCGGGCTGGGCCTCGCCGGGCTCTGGGCGTACGAGGCGCTGCGGATCGAGGGGCACCGTCCCCGCCTGGGCTTCGAGACCGACCACAAGACGATCCCGCACGAGGTGGGCTGGATCGGCTCGGCCCTGCACCTCAACAAGGGCTGCTACAAGGGTCAGGAGACCGTGGCCCGCGTCCACAACCTGGGCCACCCGCCCCGCCGCCTGGTCTTCCTGCACCTGGACGGCAGCGTCGACACCCTGCCCAAGCACGGTGCGCCGGTGACCCTGGACGGGGCGGAGATCGGTTTCGTGGGGAGTTCGGCGCGCCATCACGAGCTGGGGCCGGTCGCGCTCGCCGTGGTCAAGCGGACCGTGCCGGTGGACGCCACGCTGGAGGCCGCGGGGGTGGCCGCGTCCCAGGAGGTCATCGTGCCGCCGGACGCCGGACGCAACGTCCAGATCGACCCGAGCCTGCGCCGCCGCATCCGCTGATCTCCCGACGGTGTCGCGTCCCGGGTGGGCTCCTCCGGCCCGCCCGGATGTCGCGGTACGGTCCTCGGCCGCTCCCGTACTCGAATGCCGGCGCCGCGGTCCCGGGCCCCGGGTGCCGTGACACCGTCCTTTCCTCGGCTGTGGCCTCCGGGGCGCGCGGGGTCAGATGTCCAGAATCAGGGTGATCGGGCCGTCGTTGGTGAGCCCGACCTTCATGTCGGCACCGAACACCCCGGTCTCCACGCGGGCGCCCAGCGCGCGCAGTTCGGCGCAGACCGCCTCCACCAGCGGCTCGGCGACCGGTCCAGGGGCGGCGGCCTGCCAGGTGGGACGGCGGCCCTTGCGGGCGTCGCCGTACAGGGTGAACTGGCTGACCACCAGCAGTGGCGCGCCGATGTCGGAGCAGGACTTCTCGCCGGAGAGGATCCGCAGGCCCCAGAGCTTGGCGGCGAGCCTGGCCGCCTCGGCGCGCGTGTCGGTATGGGTCACGCCGACCAGGACGAGCAGCCCCGGCTCGTCGATCGCCCCGACCGTCGCGCCGTCCACCACCACCGACGCGGAACTCACCCGCTGTACGACCGCACGCATACCCCCATCATCCCGTGTCCCCGGGCGTCCCTAGACTTCGGGCGAAAGGAGACAAAGGTGTCTGCTGAGTCGTTGTTCGTCGAGGTTGTCCGCTCGGGGTTCGTGGAGTCCACCCATCGGGCGCGGATGCTCGCGGTGGCCGCCGACGGGTCGCTGGTGAGGGTTCACGGGGCGGTGGACGCCCTGGTGTCGCCGCGTTCGTCCATGAAGCCCCTGCAGGCGCTCGGGATGGTCCGCGCCGGGCTCCCCCTGGAGGGGGAGTTGCTCGCGCTGGCGTGCGCGAGTCACGTGGGGGAGCCGTTCCACGTGGACGGGGTACGGAGGATCCTGGCCGGGGCGGGGCTGCAGGAGAGCGCGCTCGGCTGTCCCGCGGACCTGCCGGAGGACGTCGCCTCCCGCGAGGAGGTGCTGCGTTCAGGAGGGGGCCGGGCCAGGGTCTACATGAACTGCTCGGGCAAGCACGCGGCGATGCTGGCCACCTGCGTGGCCAACGGCTGGCCCCTGGAGACCTACCTCGACCCGGCGCATCCGCTGCAGCGGGCCGTGCGCGCCACGATCGAGGAACTGACCGGCGAGCGCGTCGCCGCGAGCGGGGTGGACGGTTGCGGCGCACCGCTGTTCTTCGTCTCGATGCTGGGTGTGACCCGGGCGTTCCGCGCCCTCGTCCTCGCCGATCCCGACTCCCCGGAGCGTCGCGTCGCCGACGCGTTCCGCGCCCACCCCGAGTGGACGTCGGGGACCACCCGCCCCGAGGCCCGGCTGATGCGGGCGGTTCCCGGGCTGCTGGTCAAGGCCGGCGCGGAGGCTTTCGACGCGTTCGTCTTCGCCGACGGGCGCTCGGGAACCGTCAAGATCGAGGACGGTGGCCAGCGTGCCCGCGTCCCGGTCACCGTCGCGGCCCTGACCGCCCTCGGCTTCGAGGCCCCGGGACTCGACGAGCTCGCCACCGGGGTCGTGCTCGGCGGAGGGCGTCCGGTGGGCGAGGTCCGCGTGCGATAGCCGCCCGGGGCTCGCGTACGGGCTCGTGTAAGGGGGCTCTCAGAGGGAGCGGAACTGGCGGGTGGTGGAGATCGCCCCCGAGGTGGTCATGGTGAAGGTCCGCATCGAGTCGGCGAACCTGGACAGGTCCCACTCGGCCGGGCCGTGATACCAGTACAGGTTGTCGGCCTGCTGTCCGTTGCCGGTGACCGAGGAGACCACGCGGGCCCAGCGGTCGACGTTGTCGAAGATGACGGCGTAGGGCAGGTAGCGGGAGAACAGCTCCACCCGCTGGGCCTCGGGGACGTCCCCGCCGAGGTCGGCGCTGGACAGATACTCCCTGAAACCGATGGTGTGGGCGAGGGCGCCCGCGCCCTTGGCGGTCTTGGCGGGCATGTACTGGCCGCCCACCGCGAGGGCGGCACCGGCGATGATCAGGGCCAGGCCGAGCACCCCGTACGTGGTGAGCCAGGCGAGCCCGACGGTGGCGAGGACGCCGAGCCCGGTGAGGACCACCCCGAGGGTCGTCCAGCGGGTGCGGACGGTGTCGGGGCGGCGGGCGAACCAGCCCTGCGTGACCACGTCGCGGTAGAGCGCCTCGCGGACCCTGCCCAGCTTGGCGCCGAACGATCCCTGGAGCTCCGAGAGCAGCACCGCGTCACGGCCGTCGAAGATGGCGTCGTAGAGCTCCCGCTCGTAGGGCAGCAGCGAGGCGACCTGGGCGGCGGGCATCCGCACGAGCCTCCAGTCGGGGGTCTCGTACGTCTGCCGGGGCTGTTCGTCGATCCTGAGGTAGCCCCGCACGGCCAGGTCGACGATCGTGGCGGTCACGTCGATCACGTCGGCCTGCTCGTCCATGAGGGTGCCGATCTGGCCGGGGCGGACACCGTCCGGCGGGGCGAAGTGACCGTTCTCGACGCCGCTGAGCGAGCCCGACTCGTGGCCGACCACGCGGGCGTCGCGGCCCCTGGTCCAGTAGAGGAGGCCGAGGCCGCCGAGCAGCAGCAGGAGCAGGCCGGCCAGCGCGCCGCCGGTGACGGCGTTCAGGGTGAAGGCGTTGGACAGCTCGAAGCGGCGCTCCAGGACCGGTGCCCCCTTGGTGGCGCCGGCGGGGTAACCGACGACCACGGTGAGCACCTCACCGGCGCCGAGGTCCTGCTGCCCGAACTCGGCGGCGACGCCCGTGTGGTCCATGGACGCCTCGGTGCAGGCGATCGCCGAGGTGAGGGGGCCGGCGAAGCACGACAGGTTCTGCGTCGTGGCCGGCCCGCTCACGCTGACCCTGGCCTGCTCCACGGGAACGGACCAGGCGCCCACCGCGTACCAGCGCAGTTCCTGGGCGTCGGCGAGCGGTGTGACGGCGCCCAGGACGTCGTACTCCAGGGTGGCGCTTCCCGATCCTTTCAGGGTGATGGTCTCGCCGGTCAGCGTGGCGTCGCCCTTGAGGCCGGTGACCTGGTAGAGGCGATCGCTGCGATCGTCGTAGCGGGTCCGGGCGACGAGGTCGCGCGACGGCGCGTCACCCTCGAAGACGACCTCCTCCCTGACGTGGAGCACACCGTCCTGCCGGAGCTCCAGCTGGACGGTCGTGCTGGTCACCTTGCCGTCCTGCGTGGAGCGGACGGCCTGCGCGGAACGTGCGGCACGGATGCTCCGTCCGGTCCGAGAGGAGTGGGGCTCCGCCTCGGTCCGCCAGGCCTTGGGGGGTGCCGCCTCGGTTCGCACGGTCCGGGAGGACTCCGCTCCGGTCGGGCCGCTCGCCAGGGCGGGGGACGCGAGGGCGAGGGACGTGCCGAGCGTGAGCGCGAGGATCGCCGTCGCGGCCAGGGTTCCGGCTGCTCGGTGCGAGAAAGATGCCGCCATGTGCCGGGAGCTTAGCGAGATCCACCGGCCTGTGACGGACCACCCCGTATCCATTTTTTCCCGCTTATAAACCCATATGTGGTTACATCCGCTAGATTGCCGCCCGTAGATCAACTCTTTGGAGGGGCGGTCGCATGCGCTCACGGGGGGCGAACCCGCTGGCCTTCGGCGTGCTCGGGGTGCTCGCCACGGCGTTCACCGCGGTCGTGGTGATCGCGAGTCTGGCCGGTGAGAAGGATGTCGAGCTTCCCGCCGCGCCGGGGACCGCCCCGGTGGCGACGAGGAGCGCCGCCCCCCAGCAGACGGGTGACAGCGAGGTCACCACGCCGGACTTCACCCCGCCGGAGAAGCTGAACCTCGGCTCGCTGGGCGACGCCGAGATCACGCCGGTCGCCGCGAAACGGAACGCCGCGGGAAGGAGCACCGCCGTCGACCTCCGCCAGATGCGGCGCTCGGACACCGCGGCCCGGCTCAAGCGCAACCCGCTGTACGGCACGGGCCTGATGCGTCCCACCTCGTGCCGTGCCCCGCGGCCCTCGACCCGGCCCCGCGAGATGCTCTCCTATCTCAACGCCGTCACCGACTGCCTGGACCGGGCGTGGTCGGCGAAGTTCTCCCAGGCCGGCGCGCTCTTCCTCCCGGCCCGCAGGGTCTACTGGTCCCGTCAGGGGCGAGGACCCTGCGGGACGTACCCCGACGCCAACGCCTCCGCCTACTACTGCCCGTCCAACCGGGGCATGTACATCGGTCTGAGCCATGTGATCGAGCAGAGTGGCGACCTCGACCCCGCCGCCAACCACGTGCCCTACATGACCGTGCTCGCCCACGAGTACGCGCACCACGTGCAGAGCATGGCGGGCATCGGCGGAGCCTGGTGGTGGGAGGTCTCCGACAGGTCCCGTGCCGCCCAGGACTCCCACTCCCGCCGCAGCGAACTCCAGGCGCAGTGCCTCGCCGGAGCCTTCGCCCGCACCGTACGGGTCCCGCTGGGAGTCACCAACGCCCGCTGGCAGGAGGTCCTGCGCACCGAGTACGGGCGCGGTGACGACCAGAACGGCGGTGCCCGGCGCGACCACGGCAGCGGCGAGCGCTACGCCGCCTGGCTCGACCACGGCTGGAAGTACGCCAGGATCGCCTACTGCAACACCTGGTCCGTCGGCCCTTCCGATGTCAGTTGACCCCTCCCCACCACCGGTGGACATCTGCAATCATGTCGGGAGCCTGACGTTTCCTGAGGTGGTATGCGCGCGCCCGTACGTAGCCGACCGTGGGCGTTCGCGGCCGCATTCCTTGTAGCGATTTCTTCCCTTATTTCGGGATGTAGCGCCGGAAGCGGTCTGGCCACGCCGATGACCGCCGGTACGAAATCCCCGCCCGCCTGGGCGTCCCGGGCTCCGCTCGTCATGATCGTCGGTGACAGCTTCACGGTCGGGTCGGGTCCGGTACGAGGATGGGACGGCTACGCGGCCCGGGTCGCGCGGGAGCTGGGCTGGCAACTGATCACCGCGGGCGCCGCGGGGACGGGCTTCGTCAACCCCGGCAGGGTGGGCCGGACCTTCCAGGACTCCTTCGTCAAGGAGCTCTCCTGGCGTCCCGAACCCGACATGCTCATCATCTCCGGCGGGCGCAACGACCGCCGGGTCGAGGCCGCGAGGATCGAGAACGCGGCCGTCCGGCTGGTGGAGCTGGCCAGGCGGAGGTGGCCGCATACCAGGATCGTGCTGGTCGGTCCGATCTGGATGACGAAGGCACCCCGGTGGGCCTACGGCGTGCGGGAGGCCGTCGCGCTCGCCGCCGACCGGCAGGAGGTGTCCTTCCTCGACCCGTTCGAGGCCCTCGGCCCGCACGGCCGGGGCTGGGGGCGCGGGGCGGTGCTGCCCGACGGCGTCCACCCCACCCTCGTCGGCCACGTACGCCTCTCGCGCTGGATGGTCTCCGCGCTGCACGCCTACGGCATCGACGCGCGCCCTTCCTGAGAGAGGAGGGGGCCCGGCCGACCGTGAGCCGGGAGGCCCGGCAGCGGAGGGGCGTTGAATCCCTCGTGGGACATAAAGGACATTTCGCCATAAAGCAATCCGTCAGAGTTTAATGACCGCCATAAACGGACAATCGATGCGTAAAAGGATTGAATTACCGTTTATGGGCAGACGTGGCAGGAAAGTATGACAAGCGGGATGGCTTACATGTCTCCATCTCTAGTGATTTCCGACTGATCAAGAAATGTCGGTAATCGGGGTAATTGAACCTTTCGAGGGGAAAAGCAATGCCCAAGTTCAAGAGTGTCATCACCGGGATCGCCTTCAGCGTGGCGCTGACCGGAGGGGTCGTCGGCGCAGGGGCGGCGACCACCGCCGCGAGCGCCTCCGCGTCGACCGCCGCGGTCACCGCGGCGGCCTTCCCGACCTGGGGCGGCGGTGGCTGTGGCCGCCGCTGCGGCTGCGGCGGCGGCGGTTGCGGCGGCTGGGGAGGTTGGGGCCACCGCGGCGGCCACCAGCGCTTCAAGCTACGGATCAACAACCACAACAACAACCACAACTTCCTGTCGAACAGGAACACCAACGGCCGCTTCGTGTTCGACGACGACTGATCGGACTCCCGATCGCCGGACCCGCGCCCGCGACCTCGTCTCGGGCGCGGCACGGGAAACCCCGTGGCCGGTGTGAACCGGCCACGGGGCCGCGGGGGGTGCGGCGCGGGAGGGGGGCGGAACCCCCCGGGGCGGGGGCCGGGGGGGGGGGGCGGGGGGGGGCGGCGACGGGGGGCCCCGGGGGGGGGGGGTTGGGTGGGGGGGGGTTGTGGTTTTATCA
>NZ_JBEZEZ010000047.1:0-49146 GCF_040649155.1 Streptosporangium sp. NPDC049046
CGCCCAACGACTCCGCCAGGAAACCCTCACCACCCCCGGCCCCAACCAACTCGTCCCCGAACTGGAAAGACTCACCGCCCACCACCGCGACACGGCGGGCTGAGGCCGGGCGCGGGCGATCAGACGACGTGGACCTCGGGCACGTACAGGATCCACCTGCCGCCCGCCTCACGGAAGGCGCGCTCCTTGGCCATGATCTCCTCGGCGTGGTTCCAGGCGAACAGCAGCGCGTAGTCGGGGTACGGCTCGGCGAACGCCGAGGGCTCGCGGACCGGGATGTGCGATCCGGGGGTGAGTCTGCCCTGCTTGGCGACGGTGGTGTCGCAGACGAACGGGACCAGCTCCGGGCCGATGCCGCAGTAGTTGGTCACCGTCGCGCTCTTGGCGGTCGCCCCGTAGCCCACGACCCGCTTGCCGTCGTCGCGCAGGTCGCGCAGCAGGGCGACGAGGTCGTCGCGGATCCGCTCGACGTTGCGCGCGAAGCCCTTCAGCGTGGGCATGGCCGCGAGGTTGCGCTTGTTCTCGTCCGCCAGCAGCTCGGCCACCGCGGCCGTCGGCGTCCTGGTGCCCGCGTGGGCCAGCGTGTAGCGGACCTCGCCGCCGTGCACCGGGAGCCTCTCGACGTCGACGAGCTCCAGGTCGAAGCGGGCGGCCATCGCCTGGACCGCGCGGACGGTGAAGAAGTAGAAGTGCTCGTCGTAGATCTGGTCGAAGGACGTGCGCTCGACGATCTCGGAGAAGTAGGGGTCCTCGAACACGAAGACGCCGGTCGGGGCGAGCAGCGCGGTCACCCCGCGCAGGATCGACTCGATGTAGGGGATGTGGCACAGGGTGTTGGCGGCGTAGATGACGTCCGCCCTGCCGTCGACGGCGAGGATGTCCTTCGCCGTCGTCTCCTCGAAGAAGTCCTTGCGGACGCGGATACCCTTGGCGTGCGCCATCTCCGCCACCCCTCCGGACGGCTCCACCCCGAGGTGCCTCACCCCGGCGTCGGCGATCGCCTTCAGCATCACCCCGTCGTTGCAGCCGAGTTCGACCACGAACGGGTCCTCGCCGGTCAGCTCGGTGGCGAGCAGCCGCCTGGCCAGCTTCTCGAAGTGCGCGCGCATGACGGCCGACCCCGAGGACACGTACGGGTAGTCCTCGTGGAACATGCGGTCGCGGGGGATCTCCTCCATGAGCTGAACCATCGTGCACGCCTCGCATATCCCGACGGCGAGCCGCACGAAGAATTCGTCCGCGAAATCGCCTGGGCGGACGAACGCGTCGGAGAGCGGCTGGCGCCCGAAGTCGAAGAATTCAGCGAGGGATCCGGCGCAGACACGGCACCGCGACGTGGCAGACATACTTTGCTCCTCGATTCTGGATGGCACGGGGTGAATCAGCTGTAAATCGCAGCGCGGCCCGCCGCCTGCGTGCGAAACAAAGAGGCGCGGCAGCGTTTTATCAGGGCACGGGGACGCGGCCGGCGGCCACTTTCCTCGCTTTTCATGTTCATATCGTTATCCGCCGGGCCCTCTCGCGGATCGCGTCGACGAGCTCGGCCTGGGCGAGGGCCGGCTTCGTGTGCTCGGCCTGCCCGTCGCCCTCCCGCACGGATCGCGCGAAGGACTCCAGGATGTTGACGAACTGGCGGTCGGCGGCGAGCGTCCGCTCCTGCACGAGGTCCTGCCGCTCGATCCGCACGACGGGGCGCATCGAGTCAGGAGGGGTGTAGGCGCGGTCCAGCAGGATCGACCCCTCCGAGCCCCACAGCGCGTACGAGCTGCGGTAGGAGTGCTCGAACCCGAACCTGATCTGCGCGGTGACGCCCCCGGGCGAGCACAGCAGCGCGCTTCCCTCGACGTCCACCCCGCTGGCGGCGTCGTAGCGCAGGAACGCGCCGCAGACCTCGAGGTCGTCGCCGAGGAAGAGCCGCGCGGCGCGGATCGGGTAGACGCCGACCTCGAACAGGGCGCCGCCGCCGAGTTCTGGCCGGTAGCGGAAGTCGCGGGGGTCGCGCGGGGGGATGCCGAAGTCGCCGGTGAAGGAGCGCAGCCGCCCGATCGTCCCGTCGTCGAGCAGCCGGCCCACCTCCTCGTGCTGGGAGTGGTGCGGGAAGACGAGGTTCTCCACGAGGAGCAGGTCGCGCTCCTCGGCGAGGGTGAGCAGCCTCTCGGCCTCGGCACGGCTGGTGGCCAGCGGTTTCTCGGCCAGCACGTGCTTGCCCGCCCGCAGCGCGCGGTCGACCCACTCGGCGCGCAGCCCGGTGGGCAGCGGGATGTAGACCGCCTCCACGTCGGGGCGCTCCAGGAGGTTTCCGTACCCGGTCACCGCGTCGCAGCCGAAGCGCCGGGCGAAGGTCTCGGCCTTGGCCGCGTCGCGGCTCGCGACCGCGACCGGCAGCACGGCCGGGGCCTCCGCCATCGCCGGGAGCGTGCGCCGCCAGGCGATGTCCGCGCAGGAGAGCACGCCCATGCGCACGGGTGAGGTCGTCGTCAACGCTCTCCTCCCCAGAGTCCCTGCAGGCAGGCGACGAGCGTTCTGGCCTGGACGTTGAGGTAGTAGCTGTGCCGCAGCAGCCCGGACAGCTGGCCGACGGTGACCCAGGTGTAGTCCTCGGGCACCTCGACGGGGAAGTCGTCGTCGGCCTCGATCACCAGGTATCTGATCACCGCGCCCATGAAGCGCCCGCCCTCCTCCGACAGCAGCGACTCGAAGCGGATCCGGGAGCGGTCGGCGTTCAGCACGTAGTCCATGAAGTACGGGCGCCGGTCGGCGGGCACCCCCTCGTAGCTCTCGGGCGCGCACTGCAGGGTGGCGGCCAGCTCGACCATGTCCGGCAGGCCGCCCTCCATCCTGGCGTGGACCAGCACGTGCAGCACGCCGTGGATCCGCTTGACGACGAAGGCGACCACACCCTGGCCCACCGGCACGAACAGCGGCTGGCTCCACGAGCCGACCTCCCTGCCGGCCCCGCTCACCGCGACCGCGGCGACCGTGAAGTACTTTCCCTCCTCGTGGGCGATCTCGTCGCGGGACCGCTTCCAGCGGGTGACCTGCTCCAGGTTCACGCACCAGCGGTCGACGAGCTTGCTGCTTCTCGCCGCGGTGAACCAGCTCAGCAGGCTGGAGGTGGTGTGCAGGGCGGCCCCGCCGCTCACCACCGAGCGGCGCAGCGCTCCTACGAAATCCTCGCAGTCCTCGCCGCTGCCGCCACCGTCGGCGAGGATCGCGCCGTCGAAGGGAACGCACGCGAGCACGGTCCTGGAGTCCATGTTGACGAGGTTGTCGACACGCAGCAGTTCCTGCAGCTGGCCGATGGTGAGCCAGCGAAAGCCGTCGCGGACCTCGATGTCCTCGGTCACCTCGACGACCATGTTGCGGTTGCGTTTGCACCAGAACCAGGAGCCGTGCTCGGACTGGAGCACGTCGACGAGCACGCTGCCGGGCCGGGGCCGGGTGAAGTACTCCAGGTAGGGCACGCCCGCGCCGCGGTGCACGCCCACGTAGTTGCTGTGCGTGGCCTGCACCGTGGGCGACAGCTGCACGGAGTTGACGTTCCCCGGCTCCATCTTGGCCTGCATGAGGAAGTGGACGACGCCGTCGATCTCCTTGGCGAGGATGCCGAGGATGCCGATCTCGGACTGGTTGATGATCGGCTGCGACCAGCCCTCCGCCGGGTCCGAGCGGGTGCTGACCCGCAGCCCCTCCACCGAGAAGAACCGTCCGCTGCGGTGGACCAGGTTGCCGCTGCCCGGCGTGAAGCTCCAGCCGTCGAGGTCGGCGAAGGGGATCCTGGTGACCTCGGCGCGCTCCGTGCGGTGGCGTTCGGCGAACCACTCCCTGAACTCGGCGAGCGGCAGGACGGCGCTGTCCCTGGCCATGGACGATTTAGTGAGGCGGGCTCTGAATTCGTTATTCTCCCGGCGCAGAGAATGTGATATCTGGGGGAGGCTGGTCATATTCCGACCCTCCGGTCTTTGGATCGCACGGCCTTCGCCGGAGAGTAATTATATAAATCTCGTTAGTCCATTGCATTCGTTCTTCCGGAGGGCTTCCAAGGCGCCGAGAATCACTTGACCGCCGGGTTCTCGAAAAATAGCGTTTGTCCCGCTGGCGAGACGGGACGGGGCGGAACGACCCCTCGTCCGAGGGAGGGTGGAGGCTCGATGAGTTCTTCGGTGAACGGCGGCGAGGACCTCGCGGTCGGCAGGGTCGAGCCATGCCGCCTCGTCGAGCTTCCGGAGATCGTCGACCCTCGGGGCAGCCTGTGCGTGGTCGAGTCCGGCAAGGAGATCGACTTCGACGTCAAGCGGGCCTACTACATGTTCGACATGCCGCCGGGCACCCGGCGCGGCGGGCACGGCCACCGCCGCCTGCGGCAGCTGATCATAGCCGTGCACGGCCGCTTCGAGGTGAAGGTGGACGACGGCTTCAACCGGCGCACGTTCGTGCTCGACCACCCCCGGCTGGGGCTCTACATGACCCCGATGGTCTGGCGGGACATGGTCGACTTCGCACCGGGGACGGTCGGTCTGTGGCTGGTCTCCGAGCCCTACGACGAGGGCGACTACTACCGCGACTACGACGAGTTCCTGCGAGACGCGCGGAGCGGGGCGTGAAGGTCCCCTTCCTCGACCTGCGGGCCCCGTACGAGGAGTTGCGGGACGACCTCGACGCGGCGCTCCAGCGGGTACTGAGCTCGGGCTGGTATCTCATGGGTCCCGAGGTGGAGGCGTTCGAGGCGGAGTTCGCGGCCTACTGTGGCAACGCGCACTGCGTGGCGGTGGGCAGCGGCTGCGACGCGCTGGAGCTGTCCCTGCGCGCGATGGGCGTGGGCCGGGGCGACGAGGTGATCGTCGCGTCCCACACGTTCATCGCGAGCTGGGTGGCGATCTCCAGGGTCGGCGCGCGACCGGTGCCGGTGGAGCCGGACGAGCGCACCTGCACCCTGGACCCCGCGCGGATCGAGGAGGCGGTCACCCCCCGCACCAAGGTGATCATGCCGGTGCACCTGTACGGCCACCCCGCCGACCTGGGGGCCGTCGAGAAGATCGCGGCCAGGCACGGCCTGCGCGTCCTGGAGGACGCGGCACAGGCCCACGGCGCCCGCGAGCACGGCCGCCGGGTGGGGTCGGGCTCCGCCGCCGCGTTCAGCTTCTATCCCGGCAAGAACCTCGGCGCCCTCGGCGACGGCGGCGCCGTCGTGACGGGGGACGCGGAGCTGGCGGCGCGGGTGCGGCTGCTGCGCAACGTCGGGGCCCGCGAGAAGTACCGGCACGAGGTCGTGGCCGCCAACTCCCGGCTGGACGAGATGCAGGCCGCCACGCTGCGGGTCAAGCTGGCGTCGCTGGACGAGTGGAACGACCGCCGCCGTGCCGTGGCCGCGCGCTACCTGGACGAGCTCAAGGGCGTGGGCGACCTGCTGCTGCCCGTGCCGGCCCCGTGGGCCGAGCCGGTCTGGCACCTGTTCGTGGTGCGCACCGCCCGCCGGCGGGAGCTTCAGGAGCGGCTCGCCGCCGCCGGGATCGGCACGCTCGTGCACTACCCGATCGCGGTGCACCGCTCCCCCGCCTACGCCCGCGAGGGGTACGCGCCCGGATCGCTGCCGCTGGCCGAGCGGCTCGCCGACGAGGTGCTGAGCCTGCCGATCGGCCCGCACCTCGACGACCGGGCGGTGGACGCGGTCGTCGCCGCGACCCGCGCGGCCTGCCTCTGAGCGGAGGCGCCCGGCACCGGTCGCGCCCCGAGCCCGCGGCGCGAGCGATACTCCCCTGGCCCGCCATGAGCCTGCGCCATGAAGCCGCGGCCGATCGTCAGACGGTCCGAGACCGGCATCCTCGCCAAGGAGCCTGTGCCGTACCGCGACCATGGCCGCGCCGGCCCCTCACGGACCGGCGCCGCCCGGCCGCCGGTCAGCTGGAACCGCTGTCGGGCTGCTCCAGCCACCAGGGGTTGGCCCGCGCCCAGTCGATCGTCCTGGCCAGGCCGTCCCGCAGGGTGGTGGTGCTGCGCCACCCGAGCACGGCGAGCGCCTTGGAGGTGTCGGGAACGCGCCGCGACAGGTCCTGGTAGGCGTCGCCGAAGCCGTCGCGCGGGTCGACGGGGACCGCCTCGTCCCCGCCCGTCAGCTCGACCACGAGCTCGATCACCGCGCGGATGGTCGTCTCGACGGAACTGCCGATGTTGAAGCACTCCCCCAGCGCCGCGGCGGCGGTGCCCGCCTCGATCGTGGCCTCGATCGCGTCGTCGACGAAGGTGAAGCAGCGCGTCTGCCCGCCGCCGTCGTACAGGATCGGCGGCAGGCCGCGCAGGGCGCGGTGGACGCTGCGGCTGACCACGAAGCCCGGCCGCTGGCCGGGCCCGTAGACGTTGAAGTAGCGCACGATGGTGGCGTCGAGCCCGCGCTGGCGCATGTAGGCGAACGTCAGGTGCTCGGCCAGCGCCTTGCTCGAGGAGTAACTCCACCTGTCGGTGGCGGTGCTGCCGAGGACGCGGTCGTCGTCCTCGGCCCACGGGACGGCCGGGTTCTTGCCGAACACCTCGCTGGTGCTGGCCAGGACGACCCGGGCACCGGCCTTCTCGGCGAGTTCCAGGACGTTCTTCGTCCCCGACAGGTTGATGTCGATGACGTCGAGCGGCCGGTCGATGTAGCGGTCGACGCCGACCACGGCGGCGAGGTGGTAGACGGTGTCCACGTCGCCGGTGATCGCGCCCGCGAGCGCCTCCGCGTCCCTGATGTCGCCGCCGACGTGGCGGGGGGCGCCGCCGTCGCGGCCGGGCGGGGGCGGCCCACCGTCGAAGACCGCGTCGAAGACCGTCACCTCGTCCCCGCGCCGGGAGAGCGCGTCGGCGAGATGACCGCCGAGGAAACCGAGACCGCCGGTGACCACCACGTTCGCCACGGCCCCTACCTCCCGATCCCGCGGTAGGCGAACCCGGCCTCGCGCAGCAGCTCTATGGTCTCGCGCGGATAGTAGGCGCGGCCGTCGACCACCGCGCACGAGGGGGCGACCCGCTCGCGGAGCGCGGCGAGGTCGATGTCCTCGAACTCCCGGTGCCAGGCGAGCACCGCCAGGCAGTCGGCTCCGCGCACGGCCTCCTCCAGCGAGGAGGCCCTCGGCAGCCCGAAGAGCTTCTCCGCCTCGTCGCCGTCGACCAGCGGGTCGTACAGGCTCACCTCCGCGCCCGCTTTGCGTAGTTCCTCGACGACCGGTCTGACCGGTGTCTCGCGCAGGTCGCCGGTGTTGTTCTTGAAGGCGAGCCCGAGGACCGCCACCTTCGCGCCCACCGGCGACCTGCCGAGCTTGGCCAGCTCCTGCACGATGAGGTCGCTGGTGTAGTGCGGCATGGAGTCGTTGACCTCGCGGGCGGCCGGGATGGTCAGCAGGTCGATGCCGCGCTGCCTGGCGGCTCGCCAGACCATCCAGGGGTCCTTGGTCAGGCAGGAGCCGCCCACTCCCACGCTCGGCAGCAGGATGTTGACGTTGCCGTTGCCCTTGGGGATCGAGTTCGCCGCGGAGATGATGTCGAGGACGTCGACCTCCAGCGCGGCGCAGAGCCGGGCGAGCTCGTTGGCCAGGGCGATGTTGTGGTCGATCCACCAGTTGTCGGCGAGCTTGACCATCTCGGCCGCCTCCAGGGAGGCCACCGGGATCACCTCCACCCCGACGGCCCGGCGCCAGAACGCCACCGCCGCCTGTGTGCTGTCGGCGCACCAGCCGCCGACGATGATGGGGAAGCTGAGCAGCTCGCGCAGCGCGGTCCCCTCGGAGAGGCGCTCCGGGCAGAAGGCGAGGCCGAAGTCCGCACCGCAGACCAGGCCACCGCGCTCCAGCAGCGGCAGGGCGAGCGAGCGGGTCACCCCCGGCGGGACGGTGCTCTTGAACACCAGGAGCTGACCCGGCCTGATGTGCCGGCCCAGTTCCTCGCAGGCGCCGCGCAGCTGGCTCTCCTTCATCACCCCGCGCTCACCGGTGGGGGTGCCGACCGCGACGATGACGACGTCCGCCTCGGAGACGCTCTCGTAGCTCGTGGTGACGCGCAGGCGGCCGGTGCCCGCGTGGCGGGCCACGAGCTCGGGCAGCCCGGTCTCGCTGAACCGGCAGTGCCCGGCGTTGAGCTCCTCGACGAGCACGGGGTCGGTGTCCACCCCGATCACGTTCACGCCGCGGTCGGCCAGGACGGCGGCGACGCACGAGCCGACGTATCCCAGGCCGAGGACCGCGGCAGTGATGTTCTCCCGATCAGGCAGGAAACGCATGTCATCTCCAATGGTCTCGGCTTTACCGGGTGAGGACACGGCGCAGGCGCCAGACGCCGAGGGCGAACAGGACGGCCGCGTAGCAGCTCAGGACACCGAACTGGGGCAGGATGTCGACGATGGTGCCGCCGTTCCTGACCAGCTCGGCGAAGGCCTCGTAGGCCCAGGCGTGCGGGGTCAGGTGGGCGACGACCTGCATCACGCCGCCGAACGACTCCAGGGGCAGCATGGAGCCGCCGAGCGCGGCGAGCCCCAGTCCGAGGATCATGGCGACGGAGATCGCCGCTCCCGGCGTCTTGAACGCCGATCCCAGGAGCATGGCGGCCCCGCTCCCGACCAGGGAGAAGACGACGACGAGCGCCGCCGCCGCCAGCGGGTCGCCCCAGTCGACCCCGAAGATCAGCGCGGAGCCGAGCATGATCAGCAGCGCCTGCGTCAGCGCGATGACCATCCGGCCGAGCGCCTCTCCGGCGACGATGGCGCGGGCCGAGATCGGGGTCGCGTACATCCGGCGCGCCACTCCGAGCAGCCGGGTCTCGACGAGCCCGATCGCGGCGGTCAGCGAGGTGAGGAAGGTGAACAGCAGCAGCAGCGGCGGAGCCGAGGCGGCGAAGGGGTTGAACCCCTCGGGGAACAGGCTCCGGCCCGTGGTGGTGACGCGCACCTGGACCTCGGCGACGCTCGCCTGCCCCGCCCTGCTCAGGCTCTCGTCGAAGCTTCCCGCCCCCTCCTGCTGCCCGAAGCGGGCGGCCCGCAGCAGGGCGGCCTGCTGGGGAACGACGGAGCGGACCCAGGTGCCGATCTCGGCCGCTCCCGGATCCTGCTGCCGGGTCAGGTAGCGCACCTCGACCTGGCCGCCCTCGCGGATCCGGGCGTCGTAGTCGGCCGGGACGACCACGCCGGCCCGCAGCTCGCCGCGCTCCACCGCGGTGCGCAGCGCGGACTCGTCCCCGATCCTTTCGACCGTGACGCGCTCGCCGGAGCCCAGCGCCCCGACCAGCTGCTGCGTCAGCGGTCCCGAACCGCTCACCACGCCCAGCCTCAGCTGCTGGTCGACGCCGAACATCTGCCCGAGCACGAAGACCATCAGGAACGGCGCGACGATCACGAAGAAGATGTTGGTGCGGTCGCTGAAGACCCGGCGGAGGTTGACCATCCCTATGGCGAGGGCCTTCACGCGTGCACCATCCTTCCGACACGGGACAGGGCGAGGGCGCCGCCCAGTACGGCGAAGCCGAGCAGTGCCGCGACCGGGACCGCCACGGCCTGCACCGACCCTCCGCCGGCCAGGTCGGCCAGCCCCTGCATGAACCACTTGTGCGGCGTGAGATAGCCGAGCGCGGTGAGCCCGCCGAGTTGCGCGCTGGGGAAGAACACCCCGCCGAGGATGCCCAGCACCATCGCCACCACCGACTGCCAGTTCGACGCCTGCTCGGCGGTACGGGCGAACGTGGCGAGCGCGGCCATCAGTCCGGTGGCGGCGAGCACGCCGGAGATCACCAGCGCGGCCACGCCGAGCGGATCGCCCCAGCGGGCACCGATGACGAGGGTGGTGACCACGACGAGGATCGTCATGCTCACGATGCCCACCAGGACGCCGCTGAGCAGCTTGCCCAGCACGATCGCCGGCCGGGAGATCGGGGCGGCCAGCATCCTGGTCAGCGTCCCCGCCCTGCGCTCGTCGAAGACGCTGGTGATGCTGAAGACGACGGCGAAGAAGAGGAAGAACATCGCCATGCCGGCGGCGTAGTAGGTGGTGACGTCCAGCTGCCGCCGTACGGCGGAGGCGTCCTCGCGCACCGACACCGGCACCGGGAGCGCGCCGGCCCGCTCCGCGAGCCGGGCGGCCCGCTCCGCGTCCGGCGCCGTCCCCGAGGGGGAGACCACGGCCACGGCCAGCTGGACCGAGCGCAGCCCGGTCGCGTAGGCCTGCCCGACCTCGCGGGCGACCTGGACCGCGACGGGCGCGGCGACACTTCCGATGATCTCCAGGGTGGCGGCGCGTCCCGCCCGCACGTCGGCGGAGAAGCCGGCGGGGATGACGAAGGTGGCCTCCACCTCGCCGCGCTGCGTCAGCGCCCGTCCCTCCTCGGCCGTCGCCACCGGCCGCAGGGTCACGATGCCCGAGTCGCGCATCGGCTCAAGGACCTGCTGGACGAACCCGCCGCCGGCGGCGCGGTCGGCGTCGGCCACCGCGTAGCGGGCCGTGAAGCCGCCGCCCGTGCCGCCCAGGACCGCGTTGAGGATGAACGCCATGCCCAGCGGCAGCACGATCGCGAAAACGATCAGGGTACTGTCCTTCGCCCGCTGGCGCAGGTCCTTCAGCAGGATGATGATCATTCCACGCACCGTAGGCCCCGTCCCACTCAGTCCCGAAGCGCCTTACCGGTGAGGTGCAGGAAGACCGCCTCCAGGTTGGGTTCGCGCACCTCCGCGGACCGGATCGCCGCGTCCTGACCGGCCACGGCCTCGAAGAGCCGGGGCAGGATCGCCCTCGCCCCCTCGACGAGCAGTTCGATGTGCGGGCCCTCGCCGCTCACCTTGCGGACCCGCGGCAGCTCGGCGAGCGCGCGCCTCACCCGGTCCAGGTCGCCGTCCACCTGCAGGATCACCTGGTCGTTCTCCCCCACCATGTCCACCAGCTCGCGGCGGGTGCCCTCGGCCTTCATCTGGCCCTCGTCGACGATGCCGACCCGGTCGCAGAGCCGCTCGGCCTCCTCCATGTAGTGGGTGGTGTAGAGCACGGCCACCCCCTCCCCCGCCAGGCGCCGCACGCTCTCCAGGATGGAGTTGCGGCTCTGCGGGTCGACTCCGGCGGTCGGCTCGTCCAGGATCAGCAGGCGTGGCCGGTTCAGCAGCCCGATCCCGATGTTGAGGCGGCGGGCCATGCCTCCCGAGTAGGCGGAGACCGCCTCGTCGGCGCGGTCGGCCAGCCCGATCGTCTCAAGCACCTCGCCCACCTTGCTCCTGCCCTGGCGTCCTCGCAGGCCGTACAGCTGCCCGAAGAACCAGAGGTTCTGACGTGCCGTGAGATCCTGGTAAAGCGCGAGCTCCTGTGGCACGTAACCGATCAGCGCTTTCGTCTTCGTGTTCCGCGCGTCGTGCGGCTGCCCGTCGACGAGAACCGTGCCCTCGTCGCGCTCGACAACTCCGACAATCATCGAAATCGTCGTCGTCTTTCCCGCCCCATTCGGACCGAGCAGGCCGTAGACCTCGCCCTCCGCAATGGAAAAACCGACTCCGTCGACCGCGACCATCTGGCCATAACGTTTACGCAGTCCTTCGCACGCCAGAATGATGTCGCTCATGGGGCCCAATTGAACACGGCCCCTTCTCGAGGCACAAGGCGAGAGAAAATCGGAAAGGATCGCGGCGCGTTTTGCCGTCTCATCGGCGGTCGCGCGGCCCGTCACGGAGTGTGGTGCCCCGCCTCGGGGAGGGCACCCGGCGCCCGGCCGCGAGATCCGCGTCCACCGGGTGTGCCGGTGACCGCGAACGCGGGGGGAGGCACGAGACCGCCCCCCGCGAACACGGAGGAATCAGCAGGTGCTGTTGCTGATGGTGCTACTGGGGAGATCGGCGTACTCGGGTGCGACGTCGATCTCCTGCAGCTCAAGAATGTTGGACAGGTCCATTAAGACACCTCCTTCGAGGGCTCGAAAGTCAGACCGGCCGTGTGGCGGCCCCGGGCCGGCCGGGTCTTCCTCTCTGACACACCGCCGCCCTCGCCGGCTTCGGAGGGTGAACCGCGCGCATTCCACGGATTTCACGGAGTCTGCACCGTGACACCTGCACCGAAAAACGATGACGAGCGAAAGCGCCATAAAGGCGTTAATCCCGGCCGTTCCGCTGACGAAACATAGTTATGGAACCCCGGAATGCGCAACGGCCTGTCCTAAAACGGCCATCCCCGGCGTTTCCATAAGTCGGAAACGACGACGGTCCCGAGACTTTAGCCATGACATTATATTTTCATGCGCCACGCCGATACAAACAGCAGCGAGGATCGGATAATCACACCACAGGAACTGCGTGAAGTGTTTTCCCGGATGGCGGAGAGCCGGTATCGGGAAGTCCTGGTGGTGCTCTCCGACGATCCGCTGGGGCGCTTCCTGTCCGGCCGGGTGGGAGAGCTGCTCGTCGAGGGGAATTGCCCGGTGTCCGTCGTGCGCGCCGGGGGCGGCGAGGAGAGCGAACCTCTCGCGGCCCCTTCCTTCGATCCCCGGCACGCCCGGACCAGGACGCTGCCTTCGGTCCCACTGTCGGCGGTGATCGCCGACCGGCGGGTGGCGCTGCTGAGCCTGCGGCCCCCACCGGGAGAGGTGGCGCCCGTGACCCTGGTGACGCGGGCCGGTCACCTCTCCACGCTGCTGGCCATCTTCGGCCATCTGTGGGGCACCGCGCACGTTCCACCACCCCAGGAGACCGGGGCCGGGCAACGGCGCGGCGCCGTGCTGAGCCTCCTGGCCGAGGGACTGACCGATGGCGGCATCGCGGCCCGGCTGGGGGTCGCGGAGCGGACGGTCAGACGCGAGGTGAACGGGCTGATGCGCTCGGCGGGCGCGACCAGCAGGTTTCAGCTGGCGTTGCGGGCTCAGGAACTCGGCTGGCTGCCCCGTCCCGCCGGCGAGACAACGCCGGATAACGATTCCGCATTTCACGGGCGCGCCGCTTTCTCATAGCCGCGGATAGCGAAACGTTGACGACCTGGGAACGCCAAACCTAGTGTCCAGATATCGACGAGCTCAGGACGGTTCGATCCCCACGGGACCATCGGGTCCGGAAACCATCGCCGCCGAAAGAATTCAAGGTGACACAGTCGTGCTCATTCCCCATGTCGAGACTCAGCGGACGGCGCTCACCATCGCCGACCCGTCGGACGGGGTCGCCCTCTACGAGCTCCTTCTCGGCCTGGGACTGCACAGCATGCCGCCGCTCAAGGTATTCGTTGACCAGCTGAAAAAGCAGGACATCTCCGCGATTTTCGCGATCAGGCTGCGGCACAGCGGGGAGACCGTCGGATTCGGGACCCTGCACGAGATGGACCCGGCCGGACACATCCAGGTCGGTATATTCACCGACACCGACAAGGCCAGATACGGCCTCGGCGGCGAGGCGATGATGCTTCTGGTGAATTACGCGTTCGCCACCTGGGAAGACATAAGAAAAGTATATTTCGTCACCACGGACGCCAGTATCGACCGGATCGGCTGGGTCGGTGACCTCATTCCCAAGGAGGCGACCCTCCCCAAGCACATGTTCTTCCGGGGATGCCTCTGGGACGTGCATTTCTACGCCATTTATCGGCATATGTGGGAAAAGCAGGGCGCGGATGTTCTCACCCGGCTGGTCCGGGGGCCGGAGGCCGAGCGCCCGAGGGGCATCAGGGCGCTCATCCACCACCTCAGGTGGCTCGTCACCAGGCCGAAGCCCGCCCCGAGCCCGAAGGAGTACGCGCGGTGACCGACACACCGGCCGACCGCCGGCCCCCCGAGTTCGGCGGCGAGCGCCTGCTCGTGATCGGTACCGGCGCCATCGCCGCGATGTACCTGCCGTTCTGGCTCAACTGGCTGATCACGGCGTACCGGGACCTTGAGGTGCAGGTCGTCCTCACCCCGAGCGCGGAGCGCTTCGTGAGCGGGGAGGCGTTGAGCGTGCTCGTCCGCCGGGAGGTCGTGCGGGACCGGTGGCCCGAGGAGGCGCGGTCGGACGCCCTGCACGTGCGGCTCACCGAGTGGAGCGACAGCGTGATCGTCTATCCGGCGTGCGTGAACTTCATCTCCAGGCTCGCGCTCGGGCTCGCCGACACCCCCGCGCTGCTGTCCCTGCAGTGCACCTCCGCCCCCATCGCGGTGGCGCCCTCGCTGCCCCCCGGGGCGATGGACAACCCGACGCTGCGGGGGCATCTGCGGACCCTCTCCGAACGGCGCAACGTCGTGGTGGCGCCGGTACGGGCGACGAGGAGCCTCAGCACCGGACGCCAGGACGCGGCGGGCGCGCCCCCGCTGTCGACGATGATCGGCCTTCTGGAACGACTGCGCGGGTCCCTCTCCGCCGACGGCGAGAGCGACACGGACGGCGGAAGCAACGGGGACCGCGAGAGCAGAGCGGACGGCAGGAGCAACGGGGACCGCGAGCGCGACAGTGGCGGCGGGGACGGCGCGGGAGCGACGAGCACGGGCGAGGAGCACCACGCGTGCAGGACATGATGCAGATCTACACCCTGGCCGACCCCCTCTTCTTCGAGGAGCCCACCCGCTGGTCGGGCGGGGTGGGCTTCATCCGGGACCACGCGTTCACCGTGTCGGGCACGGCCGTTCCCGAGGGGTGGGTGCGCAAGGAGCGCGGGGTCTGGGTGTCCCTGCGCCCACAGGGCCAGACCACCGCCGAGCAGGGCTGGAAGGTCCACCTGTCCGCGACGCTGGAGAACGCCGACCGGCTCTGCTCCGCCGCCTGGGACTACTGCGTCGAGCGCGGCATCCCCTTCAAGCACCTGCGCGACCGCAACATGCTGCTCGTCTTCAACGCCAAGTACTCGCCGCGCGGCTCCAGCGGAAAGCTGGTCACCGTCTACCCGCGCGACGAGGAGGAGTTGCGGGCCGTGCTGACGGACCTGTCGGTGGAACTGAAGGGCGAGCAGGGTCCGTACATTCTCAGCGACCTGCGCTGGGGCGACGGTCCGCTGTACGTCCGCTACGGCGGTTTCACCGAGATGACGTGCGTGGACGAGCACGGCGAGACCGTCTTCGCGGTCCGTCACCCCGACGGCACCCTGCTGCCCGACCGGCGCAGGCCGTTCTTCGACCCGCCCAAATGGGTGGAACTGCCCGGCTTCCTCCAGCCACACCTGGACTCCCGTCGCGACGGTGCGGGCGCCGAGCTCCCCTACCTGGTGCGCCGGGCCCTGCACTTCTCCAACGCCGGGGGCGTCTACCTCGCCACCCGCCGCACCGACGACAGCCAGGTCGTGCTCAAGGAGGCCCGCCCGCACGCGGCGGTGGACGCCAACCATCACGACGCGACGACGAGGATGGAACGCGAGAGCTGGGCCCTCACCGCGCTGCGCGGCATCCCCGGGGTCCCCGCCCTGTACGACGAGCTCGACGTGGCGGGGCACCGCTTCCTGGTCGAGGAGTACGTCGAGGGGCAGCCGCTGAACGTGTGGTGCGGCACCGCCCATCCCTGGGTGGTCATGGCCGAGCCGTCGGCCGAGGACATCGAGTCCTACACCCGCAGGGCCGTGCGCATCACCGACCGCGTCGAGGCGCTGATCGCCGAGATACACGCCCGCGGGGTGGTCTTCGGCGACCTGCACCTGGGCAACGTCATCGTCCGGCCCGACGAGACGGTGGCCCTAGTCGATTTCGAACTGGCGTTCGATGCTGCGGACACCGACTGGCGGCCGGGACTGGCCGCGACCGGTTTCGCCGGCCGGAACACGAACGGTGTGGCCCGCGACCTGTACGCCCTCGCCGCGTTGCGCCTCACCGTGTTCCTGCCGTTCAGCAAGATCACCGCGCTGCGGCCCGACCGGGTCCACCGGCTCGTCCGCACGATGTGCGACAACTTCCCGGTTCCCGCCGGCTGGGCCGAGACGATCCTCTCCCACCTCGCTCCTTCGCGAGGACTCCCGGACTCCCCCGCCACCGAACCGGTCGAGGTGGAGGTGGGGCCCGCCGGTCCTGACGCCCCCGCCGTGGACTGGCGGGCGGTGCGCGAGTCCCTGGCCAGGGGAATCCTGAGTTCCGCGACCCCCGAGCGCGAGGACCGCCTGTTCCCCGGCGACGTGCACCAGTTCGTGTCCGGCGGGCTCGGGTTCGCCTACGGCGCCGCCGGGGTGCTGTGGGCCCTGGAGGTGACCGGCCACGGCAGGCATCCGGAGCACGAGAGGTGGCTGCTCGACGCCGTGCGGCGCGACAGACCGCGCCGCCCCGGCTTCTACGACGGGACCGCCGGCATCGCCTACACCCTCGACCACCTGGGATACCCGCAGGAGGCGGCCGAGCTGCTCGACCGGCACCCGGTGCCCGATCGCGCGAACATCTCGATGTTCTCCGGGTACGCCGGCATCGGGGCGGCGCTGGCGCACCTCTCGGGCACCCAGGGCAGGCCGGAGCATCTCACCGCGGCGCTCGCCGTCGCCGACCGGCTGGCCGACGCGGTGGAACGCGGAGACCCCGGCACGGCACGCGGCCCGGGGCTCCCGGCCCCCACCCGGCCCCTGGAGGCCGGCCTCATGCGGGGCTGGTGCGGAGTGGCCCTCTTCCTCGTCCGGCTGTTCGAGCGGACCGGCGACCCCGCCCTCCTCGACCACGCCGTCCGAGCCGTCGGGCTGGACCTCGACCGGTGCGTGACGACCGCGGACGGCTGGCTCGTGGTCGAGGAGGCGGGGGTGCGCACGATGCCCTACCTCGACGTCGGCAGCGCGGGCATCGCCCTCGTCGCCGCCGAACTCCTCGCCCACCGCGAGGACGACCGGGTGCGCGCGAGCCTTCCCGGCCTGCTGCGCGCCTGCCGGACGCGCGTCTCGCTGCAGGCCGACCTCTTCCGCGGCATGGCCGGGCAGGTGGCCGTACTCTCCCGGCTCGCGAACGGCACACCCGACGGCGGGACGGACGACATGACGGGCGACGCGGCGGAGGACCGGCGGCTGCGGGACCTGTGCGAGCACGCCGTCTCCTTCCAGGGGCACCTCGCGTTCACCGGCACCAGGGGCTTCCGGATCTCCATGGACCTGGCGACGGGTGGCGCGGGCGTCCTGCTCGCCATGTCGCAGGCCACCGGGAGCACCGGGGGCACTGGGAGCACCGGGGGCACTGGGAGCACCGGGGGCACTGCCCCCTTCCTGCCGTTCTTCTCCCCTCGCGGGGGGCGGTGAGGTGGACGACGGCGCGGCGGTGTCCGTGAGGGGACTGCGCAAGGAGTACGGGAAGATCGAGGCCGTCAGGGGCGTCGACTTCGACGTCGCCCCCGGCGAGGTGTTCGGCCTGCTGGGTCCCAACGGGGCCGGCAAGAGCACGACGATCAACATGTTGTGCACGCTGATCCGGCCCAGCGGGGGCAGCGCGACCGTCGGCGGGCACGACATCGTGCGGCGGCGCGACGAGGTGAGGCGCGACATCGGCCTGGTCTTCCAGGAACCGACCGTCGACGGATACCTCACCGGTGCGCAGAACCTGAGCTTCCACGCCGAGCTGTACGGCCTGCCGAAGAACGCCATCGACGACCGGATCAGACGGGTCCTGGACATCGTCGGCCTGTGGAAGCGCCGCGACGACCGGGTGCACACCTACTCCGGCGGCATGCGACGGCGCCTGGAGATCGCCCGCGGCCTGCTGCACTCCCCCCGGGTGCTCTTCCTCGACGAGCCGACGGTCGGGCTCGACCCGCAGACCCGCGCGGCCATCTGGGGATACATCACCGAACTCCGCGACCTGGAGAAGATCACGATCTTCATGACGACGCACTACCTGGAGGAGGCCGAGCACTGCGACCGCATCGCGATCATCGATCACGGTTCCGTCGTGGCACTGGACACCCCGGAAGCGCTCAAGGCCGCGGTGGGCAGGGACAGGATCCGCATCCAGACCGGCGACGACCCGGCCGCCACCGTCATGCTGCGGGAACGCCTCTCGGTGGAGGCCGTGGCACGCGACGGGGGACTCACCTTCTCCGTCCCCAGCGGCGAGGAGTTCGTCCCGCGCCTGTTCGCCGAGCTGGGCGTCCCCATCCTCTCCGTGCAGATGACCCGCCCCTCCCTGGACGACGTCTTCCTCTCCTACACCGGCTCGACCATCCGCGACGCGGAGGACACCGACGGCACCGACGCGGAGGACAGCGCGGAGATCGGGAGAACCGGCGGCCCCGGACAGGTCGGCGCGAAGGTCTCCGCGGAGACCGGGAACGACACGAACGGCGAAGCCGAGCACACCGTGAGCGCGAAGACCCCCTCTGAAATCGGGGACGACGCGAACGCCGAAACCGAGCACACCGTGGACGCGAAGACCCCTTCCGAGAGCGGGGACGACGCGAACGCCGAAGCCGGGCACACCGTGGGCGGGAAGGCCCACGACGAGGAGGTGCCGGCCCATGGTCGCGGCTGAGACGGCCACGCACCGCGTCCCGCTGCGCGGCGCCGCCCACAACCTGCGCGCGGTGAAGGTGGTGCTCCGCAGGGAGCTGATCCGCTTCGCCACCGACGGCAAGCGGGTCACGGCGATGCTCTTCCAGGCATTCATGTGGATCTTCATCATCGGCACGGGATTCGGGTCCCTGATGCCGGGGGTTCCCGACGGCGTGGACCTGAAGACCTTCATGTTCCCCGGCGTGATCTCGATGACGGTGATCCTGACGGCGATGTTCTCCGCCTCGTCGATCGTCTGGGACCGCGAGTTCGGCTTCCTGCGGGAGATGCTCGTGGCCCCGGTGAGCCGTACCGCGATCGTGGTCGGCAAGATACTGGGCGGCGCACTGGTCGCGACGCTGCAGAGCCTGGTGATCGTGGCCATGGCGGGACTGGTCGGCGTACCCTACGACCCGGTCCTCATCGTCTCGCTGGTCGGGGTGATGTTCCTGACCGCCTTCACCATGTCGGCCTTCGGCGTGCTGGTCGCCGCGCGGATGACGAGCATGGAGTCGTTCCAGGGGATCGCCCAGATGGCGATCATGCCGCTCATGTATCTGTCGGGGGCTCTGTTCCCGCTCACCAACCTGCCCGGGTGGATGAGCACCGTGACGCTGCTGAACCCTCTGACGTACGCGGTCGACCCCGCGCGCCAGGTCGTCTTCGCCCACCTGTCCGTCCCGCCCGAGGTGATGGCCGTGTACGGTCCCGGGGTGTCCTGGTCGGGATGGACCGTCCCGGTGGCGCTCGAACTCCTGCTGGTCGGCGGCGCGGGCCTGCTCATGCTCGCCCTCGCCGTCGCCCGCTTCCACCGGACCGGCTGAAACCCGCCGGCCACCTCCACCGGACCGGCTGAACCCGTCAGCCGGTTTCACCGGACCGGCTGAAAACCAGCTGAAAGGTTGTCACCCGCTCCCACCGAAACGCAGGAAAACCGGGGCCCGCGACCCGCGCCCCCGGTGGCGGCCGGGTCAGACGGACTGCGCGTCGACCGTGCCGAGCAGTTCCCCGAGCCGGTCCTGCTGCTCGGGGGTGAGCACGGAGAACAGCTCCTCGGCCACCCGCCTGCGCGCCTCACGCACCTGTTCGTACCGCTTCCTGCCCTCGCCGGTGACCGTGAGCAGGGTGGAGCGGCGGTTTGCGGGATCGACCTCGCGGCGGACCAGCCCGGCCTCCTCCAGCGCGTCGACCACCGGGGTCACCGAGCGGGGCACGATCCGCAGTCTCTCGGCGAGCTGCACCATCTTCAGCGGCGGCTCGGAGTCGACGATGACCCGAAGCGCCCGCGCCTGACCGGGGCTCAGGCCGAGCGGCCCGAGCCGCTCACCGTACCCCTGCCGCAGCCGACGGCCGACGCCGTGCACCAGGTCGGCCAGTTCCGTCTCCACAGCGCCGAACCTATCCCAGTGCCATAGGGAATGAATGTGAGTTAACCTCTGTTTGAGACTACATCAGAAAGGAGTTCCGTGGAGGAACAAACCAAAAGTGCCATACGGCACGAAACACCCGAGGTGAACGACGAACCTCGCGCCCCCCTACGACGCGTCATCGGTCTGTTCCGCCCCTACCGGGGCCGCCTCGCCATCGTGGGCATCCTCATCGGACTGTCCTCCCTCGTCTCGCTCGCCTCCCCGTTCATGCTCCGCGCGGTGCTCGACGACGCGATCCCGCACGGCAGGACCGGCCTGCTCACGCTGCTCGCGCTCGGCATGGTCGCGGTCGCCGTCGTCACCAGCGTGCTCGACGTCGTCCAGACGCTGATCTCCACCGGGGTCGGCCAGCGCGTCATGCACGACCTGCGCACCAGCGTCTACGGCCACCTGCAGCGCATGTCCATGGCCTTCTTCACCCGCACCAGGACCGGCGAGGTGCAGTCGCGCATCGCCGGCGACATCGGCGGCATGCAGCTGGTGGTCACCTCCACCGCGGCCTCGATGGTCTCCAATCTCACCACCGTGGTGGCGACGATCATCGCGATGCTCGTGCTGGACTGGCGGCTCACCATCGTGTCGCTGCTGCTGCTCCCCGTCTTCGTCGCGATCAGCCGCAGGGTCGGCAGGGAGCGCAGGAAGATCACCTCTGAGCGGCAGCGGAAGATGGCCGCCATGTCGTCGATGGTCCAGGAGTCGCTCTCCATCAGCGGCATCCTGCTGGGCCGGACGATGGGCCGCGGCCCCGAGCTCGCCGGGCGGTTCTCCGCCGCCTCCGACGAGCTCGCCGACCTGGAGGTCCGCTCCAGCATGGCCGGGCGCTGGCGGCAGTCCACCATCCAGATCATCATGGCGGCGATGCCCGCGGTGATCTACTGGGCCACCGGGCTCACCTCGGTCGTCTCCATCGGCACCGTCGTCGCCTTCACCACGCTGCAGATGAACCTGTTCCGGCCCGCCGTGTCGCTGCTGCGGCTCGGCGTCGACGTGCAGAGCTCCCTCGCGTTGTTCGCCCGGATCTTCGAGTATCTGGACCTGCCGGTGGACATCCACCCCGGCACCCGCACGCCGGAGACCGTACGCGGCGAGATCCGCTTCGAGCACGTCGACTTCGCCTACGGCGACACCCCGACCCTCTCCGACATCGACCTCACCGTCCCCGCCGGCACCACCCTGGCCGTGGTCGGCGAGACCGGCTCCGGCAAGACCACGCTGAGCTATCTGCTGCCCCGCCTGTACGACGTGACCGGCGGCCGGGTCACGATCGACGGGGTGGACGTGCGCGACCTCACCTTCGAGGCGCTGGCCGAGACGGTCGGCGTGGTCTCGCAGGAGACCTACCTGTTCCACTCCTCCATCGCCGACAACCTCAGGTTCGCCAACCCCTCCGCCACCGACGAGGAGATCGTCGCCGCCGCGCGGGCCGCGCGGATCCACGACCACATCGCCGCACTGCCCGACGGGTACGACACCGTGGTCGGCGAGCGCGGCTACCGCTTCTCCGGCGGCGAGAAGCAGCGCCTCGCCATCGCCAGGACCCTGCTGCGCGACCCACCCGTGCTCATCCTCGACGAGGCCACCAGCTCCCTCGACACCCAGACCGAACGCGCCGTCCAGGAAGCCCTGGACACCCTGTCGCGGGGCCGGACCACCATCACGATCGCCCACCGCCTGTCGACGATCCGCGACGCCGACCAGATCGTGGTCCTCGACCACGGCCGCGTCGTCGAACGCGGCACCCACGACGAACTCCTCGCCGCGGACGGCCCCTACGCCGCCCTCGTCAACCGCGACCGCTCCCTCACCTCCGCCTGACCCGAGCCGTGTTCGCCCCCGGAGCCCGCCAGGCCGGTCGTTCCCGCCTCGGTCACCACACCCGTTTCCGGCCTCGCGTGATCGGTCGAAGCCATCGGCCCCCAGCGGAAATCTTGCGACCAAAAAATGATCCGGTTGCCCCGGAATGACCGGCCGTAAAGGGCGACACACCATAACGAACATGCCGACAAGGGGCATTGTCGCTGGTAAGCAAGGGATATAGTCTGCCGCGTGTGGTGGAACGAGACGACTACGCGGCCATCCGTGACCGCATCACGGCTCTCGCCCGCGACCACGGTCTGCGGTGCGACTGGGCCGAGACGACCAGAAGGCAACGCTTCCTGCTGCTGTGGGACGTCGCAGGCCGCGTCGTGGCCCGTGCGATCGTCCCGCTGTATCCGGGCGAGACACCTCACGTTGTGGAAAATCTCGAACGAGGGCTCGCGTTCCTGTTCGGTGATGACTGGCTGGAGGACTGATGGGCGCCCAGGACAGCGTTGACGTTCATGTCACCAAGACCGGCGCGCTGTGGCTCGCGACCGTACAGGGCGTGGCGGGCGGCATGTCCGCACGGTCCCTGAAAGAGCTGCACGGCGACATCGCAGAAGGGTTTCCCTTCCTCTTCGCCGACCGCGACCAACCACCCGCCCCGGTGTTCCACTACACCCTGCCCGGTCTCACCGAAGACGACCTGAACGACTTCGCCGAGCTCCAGCGACGGGCCGCCGCGATCGCCGACGACTACACCAGGACGGCCAGGGCCCGTGTCGACCAGCTGGCCGGGCTCGGCCTGTCGGACCCCGACATCGGGGAGCTGCTCGGACTGAGCAAGCAGCGGATCCAGCAGATCCGCACGAGCAGGAACGAAGACCGCCAGACCGCCTGATGCCCCTTCCCTGCTCGTGACCAGGCAGCCGAAAGGTCACGCCTTGGCGGACGGGATCCGGTCGAGGGTGATTCCGAAGTGGTCGCGGTAGGCGGGGAGGAGTTCGGTCTCGTCCAGGTCACGTTCTGTGCGCTCGCCGTCCACGGTGTCGATCAGCTTGCGGTCGCGGAGCGTGATCCGGCCCTCGGCCGTGCGCATCGAGCAGACCGGCGCCTTGGTGAAGTGCGACTTCGGAGAGGTCTGCTGCCACCAGCACATCGGGACGAAGTCCGCCAGCTCGTAGGGCCGTACGGTCAGCCGGTAACCCGGGTCGCCATTGTGTGTGACGTCGAGGTCGCCGTGGTCGCCGGGGGCGAGCCCGACCAGGAACGCGCCACCGCCGTTCTTCTGCTCCGCGCGCCCGTCGAGCCGCAGCGGCTCGTCGGAGAAGTCGCCGAACCCGACGTCGACCAGCCACGGCTCGTCGAGATCGACGCGCAGCGCGAGGTGGTCGAAGAGCGGCCCCGGCACACCACCACCGCCGAAGACACGGGCGGCGAGCAGCGTCACGCGGTAGCCGAGCGCGGTCAGCAACTCGGCGAGCAATCCGTTCAGCTCGTAACAGAAGCCACCGCGACGGCGGATGACGATCTTGTCGTACAGAGCGTCAAGGTCGAGCGAGATCGGCTCACCGAGATGAATGCTCAGGTTCTCGAACGGCACCGCCCTGAGGTGTGCGAGCTGCAGGGTCCGCAGGCCCTGGACATCCGGCTCCGCGGGGCGGTTCGTGCCCAACCTGTCCAGGTAACGAGTGATCCGCGATTCGTCCATGGGGCAAGCAAACCACGCCGATACCCGCCAGATGCGCCACCGACGAACACCTGTCCCGGCGGACGGAGAACCGCTACCGGGCGAAAGAAGCCGTTACTTCGCGGGAAAGGATGCGCGCCCCGCGATATACGTCATCACTTATCCGACACTGGCATGACACCCCACCATGAAGTAGCGTTCCGAACATGAGCGACATTGGCGCCACCAAAAGAGTAATCCTGTCGTGCTCCGCGATTGTTTTCGTGTCGGCCTGCGCCGGGCAGGCGGGAGAGGGCGGCGGCCCTCGCGTGGCAGCAGATCAATGGCGAGATTTTCCATACGCACGCGATCCACGTCCAATAATCATCATTGATGATCTTCCCAAACGTTCGGGGAACGCCAAGCCGGTAACGCGCTTCACTTTACGGACGCAACTGTCCGACGAGCCGCCCAAAAAACAGGAGATCTCCCTCCACGAAGGCAGGGCAAGCCTTGCTCAGATATCGGCCGCAGATGCTTTCGACAGTCTATCCGAGCGGCTTCGGTCGTTACCCGGCGAGACCACGACCGTCGTCGGGGCGCGTCTAAATCAGTTGGAGTGGATGACGGACAGGGGCTCGCTGTCCCTTCCCTCGTGGAGCTTCTATACGGAAAGCGGAGAGTCGGTAAGCTGGCCGGCAGTTACCCCTGACGCATTTTGGCGCCTAGGTCAGACAAGGAGGTCGGCGGCGATCGGCAGCGTTTCCCTGGACGCGTCGAAAACCTCGCTTTCCTTTAAAGTTACCGTCGCTCCGAGTTCCTGCGATGGATCAACGGGCGACGATCCTTTCGAAGCCAGCCAACTCCAGTCCGCCGTGGTGATCCTTACCGGTGAATCAAATACCGCGCAGCCCGAATGCGATCGGCCGGCCTTCGCCATACTGAAGAGCGGAACCATACGAATAGATCGCCCCCTGGAGGGAAGGGTCGTCGTCGATCAGCAAGGTAACCCCGTAGCGGTTGAAACGTCGTGAGATCACCGCGGCCGAAGGGATTTCCCCGGTCGCGGTGATCCAAAGTAATCAGTAGGTTCGCATTTGTATCGGAAAGTCTGCCAGCGCGGTGTATATATCCTGGAGTATCAGGCCGGTGCCACCCCCGCCTGATCCAGATGTCACGCCGACCGGGTGAACCTGCCCGGCCGTGTCCGGGTAGAAAACCGGCCCTCCGCTGTCACCACCGCGCGACCCCTGTCCGTAGAGCTGATTGGTACGGAACAGGTCGTAGTAGCACTCGTAGTTACCGTACGCGTCGTTACCGCAGTAGGCGTAATCGCCGCTGGTCACCACCTGGTAGTTACAGACCGCACCGCTCGTCTGCCCGGACTGGCAGAGCCATTGTCCTTCGTACACGTGGTCCCAACTTACGATGCGCTTCGTGAACTCACCCGAGGTGTTCCACCCTCCCACCACTCCGCCGTCCCACATGTGCCTTCCCACACCGTTCTGGGCATGAATCAGCGCCAAATCGTGGTCGGCTCTTTCGAGGAGCGTTTGGCCGATGTAAACGGAGCCGTTGCCGTTTCGCCAGTTCGTATACATGCCGGTGCAGTGCCCCGCGGTCAGCAGGTACTGGAAACTGGGATTGCTTGTCGCCGTCACCGGCCATCCCGCGGTGCAGGCCGGGCCGTCGTCACTGACAATGCGCATTCCTCCGTAGAACGGCGCGGTGTCGTTCATGCGCCCGGCGGGAACTCCTCGCTTAGCGATCTTGATTTCAATGGGCACGGAAGAGTCGAGCGATCCGTATGTCTTACTGAGATCCGTCTTGGCCTGTGAGGCCTCGGTCTCGACGTAAACCCCACTGCCGTCGGACTCTACGCCGACAGCATGGAGTGGCCCGCTGGGGTTGTCGGCCAGCTCTTTCCTTATCGCCACTGCGGTTTCCCTGAGCTCCTCCCGTGAGAATCGAGCCGAACCCACCTTCACCTGAGCGTTCAGACGCGCCTCGGCAAGAACCGGCTCCACCTGAGCGGGAACATCTCCCCTCCACCAGACCTGAACGAAGTCGTCTTCCAGCTTGATCCCGGCGAACCCCAGGTCTTTCGTGCTGGAAAGCACAGCGTCCATGATCGGTTTAGCTGCCCGCCGAAGTGGTTCCTGCGCGTCCATTCTTTTCTTTGTCTCGGGCGAGAGGTAGCTGAAAGGCTCCTTCTCGACCTGCTCGCCAGGTTTTGGCGGATCGTCCGACGAGAGCGCCTGCGCCGAGGTAGCCGTATTGTTGAACGCGAGCGCGAGGACGAGCAGCAGCATCGAAAGTTTGGGTAATCGCACCGGAAACCTCGTTTCATGGGGATCTGAATGCCGATTCGATCACACTTCACAGAGATGATCAACAGATTGACACCATCGTTTCCTGCGATACCCTAGATGACTTTTTTATTTGGTCTCAAAAAACGGCCACATGTCGCGACGACGTCGAGAAGGTTGCGAAATCATGAATTCTTTCTCAAGTCTTGGATCTGATCGTCCCGGGAAGTCTGGTCTCAAAATCAAATCCGGTCACCGTGAAGCTCGGCATCGGGGTCTCACACGTCGTCGTCGGCGAGCGAGCCTGGCAGGCTGGCACTTTCACGGACGTGGCGCAGGGCCGTGGTGGCACTGACGGCGAAGCCGGCGACCAAATGTCGTCTGCCAGGGCAAGATCAAGCATCGCGTGGTTACGACATGTGAGCAGGCCCCTCAGGACGGGAGTCATTCCACGCGTAGGAAGCGGCACTTACTCGGCCGCGAAGCGACAGGCGGCGACGCGTGGCCGATCGAGTGGTCCTCGCGGCGATCGTGGCGTCTTCCCAGGAAGGCTCGTCGGCCATGCGGGTGGCGAACTCGATGCGCCAGCGGGTCTTCATCCGCTTGGACCTCGGGGCGGTGAGATATGCCTCGCAGCGGCAGGCGAAACCGGTCACCAGCCGGGTCCCACGCAGTCGAACATCAGGCCCTGCTCTCACACCCACTCGACCAGGGCGCGGTTCGCCTGGCGTCCGTGGTTGACGTAGGTCAGCATCGCATTACCGGCCCGCCGACAGCGTGCCCAGAGAGACCCGGCCGTTGCCCTCGACCGACTTCTCGGCGACGACACCGACCTCGACGTCCATCACGCCGACCATATCGACCACGTGTAGACGAAAGAAAGTGGGGTCGAAACCGGCGTCCCGCACGTCGAGCCGACTGTACAACTCCTCCATGAGCTCGTCCCGGACAGCGAACATGGCGCAGAACGGCGTGACCGCCCAAATGCCTGTGCAGTGCCGTTGTCTCGACCGAGGAGCCCTTAAGGATCTCCCCCCATACCTCCACGCGACTCTGGTTGTTCGTCTGCTGCTCCCGAGCGGCATCACTATGCCGTATCGAGCGGTGCCGGGTCGATGTCCCGCGCGTAAAGGCACCTCCCCGGTCGAGCCTTCCAGGCCTGAACGCGGGCCGCGCCACAGCTCCTGCCCTCCGGCCGATAGGTTCTCCTCCATGCCGGATCGCGACGTCTCCCCGTTGCGCGTGTCGTATTTCGTCCTCAACCGGAAGATGGGCCGACGCATCCCCGAGTGGGGAAGACCCAAAGGCTAAACGTCACGAACGTGGTCGTATCACTCCCCAGATCATCGACACCTTCATCGTGGCCAACCCCGACGCGCTCGCGACGGTTCGAGCGTGTCTTGACCGATGAACGTTCACTGGCATGAAACGTAGAGATGTTCATGCGGTGACTCGTGGCGTCGCCCACGCCATGGCCGGACTCAGGCCGCCGTCGCGTGTCTCACGGGGCGGAGAAGTCGAACTCCCCATCCTTGACACCACCGACAAACGCCTCCCACTCCGCACGGGTATAAACGATCACCTCACCATCAGGCCGATGACTATGCCGCACCGCGACCCGCCCACTACCGTCCCCCAACGGACCAGCCTCAACGCAATTCCCGCCGCCGTTCTCGCTTCTCGTACTGATGCGCCAGGCGACGCCGGCCAGATCACCGGAACCGAGCACCTCGTGCCCCTCCATCCCGTTCACCTCGGCTCCCTCCACTGTCGGTGAGTTTCCACGATGTCTCACGGGGCGGAGAAGTCGAACTCCCCGTCCTTGACGCCGCCGACGAACGCCTCCCACTCCGCACGGGTATAAACGATCACCTCACCATCAGGCCGATGACTGTGCCGCACCGCGACCCGCCCGCTACCGTCCCCCAACGGCCCAGCCTCAACGCAGCTCCCGCCGCCGTTGTCGCTCTTCGTACTGATGCGCCAGGCAACGTGGGCCAAATTCATGGAATCGGGCATTTCACACCCTTCCCTCGCGTTTACCGCAATAGCTCCTCTGCTATCGCGGAGATCAATACAGCCGACTCCTCGGGAGTCAAAGCCAGCTCCCGCAGTTCATCGTACGTCCGCACGAAACGCTGAGCATCTGGCGATTCAATATAAATAGCCCCTTTCGGAGTCTCCGCGTAGCCGACCTCAGGAAACGGCTTCTCCATCGTGAAAATCCGGAACGCACCGGCCGGACTGGCATGCGCCCCAGCGCTGAATGGCAGGACGCGGACCTCGATGTTGGGCTGAGCGGCATGCCTGGCCAGTTCTCCGAGTTGCTTCGCCAGGCATACGGCACCACCGACCTGCCTGCGCAGCACAGACTCATCGATGATCGACAGCAGACGGGGTGGGTTGTCTCCCGCGAGGATCCCTTGACGAGTCGTGCGAAGCTCGACCCAGCGGTCGATCTGCTCGCCTTTCGCGTCATACTCAGCCGCCGTGATCGCCGCCCTCGCATACTCCGAGGTGTGGAGCAGGCCGGGCAGCAGAGTGTTATCGAAAGCCCGGATCTCACGCGCCCGGGACTCCAGCCACACATAGTCGACGAACGCACCGGCGACCTCGGTGGCGTACCCGTCCCACCAGCCCTTCTGCCAGACCTCCTGGCTGAGCTTCATCAAGCTTTCACGCCGTCCGCTGTCCGCCACGCCGTACAGATCAAGGAGGGCGAGCAGGTCAGGGCGCCGGATCGGATACTCCCCCGATTCGAAGCGACCGGCGGTGGACGGATCTCGCTGGAGGTACTCAGCCACATCTTTGAGCAACAGAGAGTTGGCCTCACGTAGCTCACGGAGTTGCTGGCCGAGCCACTGAGCTCGGAGCGTTACCCACTTGGGAGCAGCCATGCTCACCTTCCAGGCCGGGCTGTACAGGCCAGCGCTTTCAGCAACCTGGCAGATACAGCTTGTGAACTTCGGTAACCGCATGTCACCATACCCAAAGTAGTGACCCGATCACAGAGAGATGAAGAAAAGGCGTGTCCGACCACGAAAAGGGTCGCGTGATCACAGAAAGACCACCAAAAAGAAGAAGGCCGGGGCGGGCTTCGCTTGGAGGCCCTGCTCGCCCCGGCCACAAAGCCGGAAGGAAGCACCCGAGATGGAGCACTTCAACGGTTCAGACAACCCGACTGTCTACCATGGCGCGAGCTCGTGGGAGAGCGCAACCGGAAGTGACGGCTACGCCCTTCCCAATGGAATCGACCACGGTCCCACCAGGGAGGACGTGAGGGCGTTGGCCGGTGGTCTGCCTCGGGTGTTCGCCCTGGTCCAGGAGTTCGGCGAGGACGTCCCCGAGGTGGTGGCGTACGGGCTGGCGCTGCCGGGCGGAGAGGCGGCCACCGTCGGTGTGACCGCTCGGGGGTTCGGCAGCTGGCGGAGCGCCGACAGCGCCGCGTACCGGCTCCACTCCGACCTCGTCTGGCTCGGAGAGAACGGAGAAACCTCCGCCTGAAAGAACGGCGGACCGCGTCCCCGTACGGCGACGACCCAGCCGCGCGAGGTGACCACTCGGCACCGCACGAGCCTGGACAAGGAGCCGCCCGCCTCACCTGGTCTCACCGACCGCGCTCGGTGCCACGCGGGCCCGGACAGGGACGCCCCTCAGCGGATCTCCCCGTCCAGGCTCGCGCGCAGGCCCGTCAGGATCGCGTTCAGCCCGTACTCGAAGTCGGCGTCGGCCGCCTCGCGCGACTCCCCCTCCGCCGAGCGACCGGCGCTCGCCTGCTCCTCGACCACCCACCCGACGATGTAGCGGCCGATGACGAGAATCACCCGCCGGGCCTCCTCGGGAGGAAACCCCGCCTCGCCCAGCACCTCGACCACGGACTCGGAGGTCACGACCTGGTTCCCGACCGGCCGGGCACCGACGTGCAGCCGCGCGCCGTCGCGATAGGTGAGCAGGCCCCGGCGCAGTGCCCGCCCCCGCTCGGCGAGCCAGTCGGCCCAGTCCTGGCCGGGCCCCGGGCGGGCCAGGTGCGCGAACGCGTCCTCGATCATGGTCGCGGCCATGTGGTCGAGGAGTTCCCGCTTGCTGCCGAAGTGTCGGTACAGGGCCGGTGAGCGTACGTCGAGCTCCTGCGCGAGCCCCCGCGTGGTCAGGCCGTCCAGCCCGACCTCGTCGAGCAGCCGCAACGCTGCCCGCATCACCGCCGCACGCGTGTGTCGCATCCCCGCCTCCCCACGTCGTCCCCCGATTCCCCACGTTCCGTTATCGACGATAACTTCGTGTGACGGAGAACGCGCGGGGCGTGGATCCGTACGGGGCCGGAACCGACCCGTAGGCGGGTTCCTCACCCTCCCGCGCCCGCTCTCCGCGCGCTACGGCGGGCCACGAGGAAGAGAGCGAGCGCGCCGAGGACGAGGACCGTCTGGCCGATCAGGTTGGCGGTGGTCGCGGTGCCGTGAAGGAACAGCAGAAGGAAACCGAGGAACGCCTGAGTCAGCAGCGCACCCCCCGCCAGCGCGAGCCGGTGCCTGGCGTCCCAGCCGTCACCTCGCGACCACCGGCCGACCACGACCGCCGTCACGGCGATCAGCGCGATGCCCGCGGCGGTCCCCCACCAGTCCTCGGGACGGGCGACGAACGCCGCGGACGCGACGAATCCCGCCGTACCCACCAGCCAGGGTTTCGGCGACCGCGCATCCTTCGCCGGCCGGGAGCGCCAGCCGACGAGGAACGCGGCGACGGCCAGGAGCACGACCACGGCGGCGGCGCCGATCCTCTGCGGCGGCGAGGCCATGAATCCGCTGTCGTCGCGGATGCCGCCGAAGAGCACGAGGGAACCGAGGACGAACACGACGCAGGTGACGATGAGGCCGGGTATGCCCAGCCAGGGAGTCGTGGCGCGGCGGGGCACCAGGGCCTCGACGACGACGATCGGCACGCCGATGCTCCAGACGGCGTGTCCCACGGTGAATCCCAGAGCGTTGACCGCGCTGAACCCCAGCGCCGGAATGAGGGTGGAGGTGCGGGAGACGTCCCCCTCGAACAGCGGGGCGGGGTTGAAGAGGGTCTGGTCGATCAGGGTCGCCTCCAGCACTCCGTACGCGCACCCGAGCAGGATGATCGTCGGCCAGCCGCGCCCGGCGCGGCGCGCGACCTCGCGGATGATGATCGCACCACCGCCGTACATCGGCGCGAGGACGACCAGGCCCCAGAGCTCGGACGGGGGAACGTTGCCGAGCAGGTACTCCGCGACCAGCGGGGAGAGGAGGAAGAGCCCGAGTGCGGGCGCGACCCGGCGCAACGGCCCCGGACGCCCGCCGGGGGCCGCCTGAGCCGTCCGCGTCCCCCTGGCTGCTTGGTCCGCCTCAGCCGCCTGAGGCGTCCGAGGTGTCGGGGCCGGCTCGAAGGTCCGGGCCGCCTCAGCGGTCCTGGAGGGCTCAGAGGTCCGAGCCGTTCGGTCCTTATGGGTCGCGTGCCGTCGGTCGTCGGGAGGATTTCCGGTCATGGCGGCGACGCTAGGTCCGGACGGCCCTCGCGCACATCGAACGCGGGATCGGCCTTCGTCCCCTCCTCGGGATCGAGTCCGGCCACACGTCTCCCTCCTCGGACGGAGACGGCGGCACGCACCGGGCCGCTCATCCGCTCATCCACGGACAAGTGATCCGTGGGTAAGCGCGACATGGACCCGCCCCGCAGCTTTTGTGACGCTTGCTTTGACCGGAAATACCCTCCGAGCAGGGAGTTGTTATGAAAGACGTGTCCGTGCCCGATCTGACCGGGAAGCTCGCCGTGGTGACCGGTGCGAGCGACGGTGTCGGCCTCGGCCTGGCCGTACGCCTGGCCCGAGCGGGCGCCGAACTCGTGCTGCCGGTCCGCAACCCCGTGAAGGGCGAGGCGGCCGTCGCACGCGTCCGGGCGGCGGCTCCCGGAGCCGTGGTCTCCCTCCGCGAGCTCGATCTGGCCTCGCTGGCCTCCGTGGCGGCGCTCGCGGAGAAGCTGAACGCCGAGGCCCGGCCGATCGACCTCCTGATCAACAACGCGGGCGTCATGGCCCCGGCCACCCGGCACACCACGGCCGACGGCCTGGAGTTGCAGTTCGGCACGAACCACATCGGCCACGTGGCACTGGTCGGCGGGATCCTGCCGCTGCTGCGCGCCGGCCAGGCCCGGGTCACCACCATGTCCAGCAGCGCCGCCCGCACCGCCGGGATCGACTGGGACGACCTGCAGAGCGAGCGGAAATACTCCCCGATACGTTCGTACGGGCTGTCGAAGTTGGCCAACCTGATGTTCGGCCTTGAGCTCGACCGGCGCAGCAGGGCCGGCGGCTGGGGCGTCGTCAGCAACGTCGCGCACCCCGGCACGACCCTGACGAACCTCTACGCGTCCGGCCCCAACCTGGGCAGGACGCGTCCCTCACCGCTGAAGGCGATCATGACGCGACTCTCCCGCGTGGGCCTGTTCGTGCAGACCGTCGACAGGGGCGCGCTCCCCGGTCTGTACGCGGCCACCGACCCGCGGGCGCGGGGCGGCCGCCTCTACGGCCCTGACGGCTTCGGCCAGTTCACCGGGGATCCGACCGAGTTGCCCATCTACAAGCCGGCCCGTGACGAGGCCGCGGCCGCTCGGCTCTGGGACGTCTCCGAGCGGCTGGCCAGGGTCGAATTCGCCGCCGCCTGAGACCTCCACGGCGGCCGTTCCAGGAAAGGGGAGATCACCTCATGGACAGGGCCGAACTGGCCGAGTTCCTGCGCACCCGGCGGGAGGCGCTCCAACCCGAGGACGTCGGACTGCCTCGTGGGCAGCGGCGGCGCACCGGCGGGCTGCGGCGCGAGGAGGTCGCCGCGCTGTGCGGCATGTCCGCCGACTACTACAGCCGGATCGAGCAACGACGCGGGCCCAACCCGTCCGAGCAGATGCTCGCCGCGATCGCCAGAGGGCTGCATCTCTCCCTTGAGGAGCGCGACCACCTGTTCCGCCTCGCCGGCCACGCCACCCCGCGACGGGTCTTTCGCGACGACCACATCAACCCCGGGATGATGCGCATCTTCGACCGGCTGGAGGACACCCCCGCACAGGTGATGAGTCATCTCGGCGAGACGCTCCGGCAGACCCGGCTCGCGGTGGCGCTGATGGGCGACGAGAGCGTCCACACCGGGATGGCACGCAGCATGCACTACCGCTGGTTCACCGACCCTGCCGCGCGGCTGATCTATCCCGAGGACGACCATCCGACGCACGACCGCCTCTTCACGGCCAGCCTGCGCGACGCGTACACGCGGGACGGCAAGGGCTCGCGCGCGGCCGCGCTGGTCGACGCGCTGCTGGCGACGAGCCCGGAGTTCGCCGCGCTCTGGCACGAGCACCCCATCCTGGGCCCGTTCTGCGGGCCGAAGCGCATCCTGCACCCGCGGCTCGGCCTGTTGGAGCTGCACTGCCAGACCCTCGTCGATCCCGACCAGTCCCAGATGCTGCTGGTCTTCACCGCCGTACCGGGCAGCGAGAGCCACGAGAAGCTCCAGTTGCTCCCGGCCCTCGGCGACCTGCGCGTCTGAAGCGGCCTCCGCCGGGGCCGCCCGGAGTACGGCTCATGGAGAACGGGGCCTGGTCTCAGGTGGAGCGCGGGCGCACGAGTCCCACGTCGTAGGCGAGAACGACGGCCTGGACCCGGTCACGCAGACCGAGCTTGCGCAGCATCGAGGAGACGTGCGTCTTGACCGTCGCCTCGGTGAGCACGAGTCGCTCGGCGATCTCGGAGTTGGACAGCGCGAGCGCGACCAGCCGCAGCACCTCGACCTCCCGCCCGGTCAGCGAGCCGAGGTCGGGCGGCGCGGCACCGGGATCAGGCAGAACGGTGACGAACCGGTCGAGCAGCCTGCGGGTGACCGACGGCGCGAGCAGCGCGTCGCCGCGCGCGACCACGCGGACCGCCTCCACCAGTTCCGCGGGCCGCACGTCCTTGAGCAGGAAGGCACTCGCCCCGGCGCGCAGGGCGGCGAACACGGACTCGTCGACGTCGTAGGTGGTCAGCACGATGACCCGGGCCGGACTCCCCGAGGCGACGATCCTCCTGGTCGCCTCCAGGCCGTCGACCCCGGGCATCCGCACGTCCATCAGGACGACGTCGGGCCTCAGCCGCTCGACCAGGGCCGCGGCCTCCTCACCGTCCCCGGCCTCGCCGACCACCTCAAGGTCCGCCCTCGCCTCCAGGATCATCCGGAAACCGCCGCGGACCAACGCCTGGTCGTCGGCGAGGACCACCTTGACGCTCATCGCGGCGCTCCCAACGGCAGGCGGGCGCGCACGCGGAATCCGCCTCCGGGTCGCGGACCCGCGTCGAGGGTGCCGCCCAGCATCACGGCGCGCTCGCGCATCCCCGCGATCCCGTGACCGCCGCCACCGTCGCCCATGCCGTCACCGCTCCCGTCTTCGCCGCCCAAGCCGCCGTTGCTCCCATCGCCACCGCGGCCCACACCGTTACCGCCTCCGCCACTCCCGCCACCACCGCTGTCCACACCGTCACCGCCTCCGCCACCGCGCCCGTCGTCGAGAATGTCCACTTCGAGCATCCCCGAGGTGGCACGGACGGTGACCTCCGCGCGACCGGCGCCCGCGTGGCGCAACGTGTTGGTGAGCGCCTCCTGAACGATCCGGTAGGCGGCGAGATCGACCCCCGGCGGCAGCGCGCCAGCGGCACCGGTGTCCTCCCGGCGCACCGCGACCTGCAGACCGGCGGCGCGGAACGGCTCCACGAGTTCCCCGAGCCGGTCGAGTCCCGGCCGGGGAGACCCCGGGGCGGCATCCCCGGCCGGCCGCACCACGGCCAGCAACCCGCGCAGCTCCCCGAGCGCCTCACGCCCCGCCGCCTCGATCGAGCGCAGCGCGGCGCGTGCCTGGTCGGGATGTTCGTCGAAGACGTCGTCGGCGGCGGCCGCCTGTACCACGATGACCGAGACACTGTGCGCGATCACGTCGTGCAGCTCGCGGGCGATCCGCGCCTGCTCCTCGCTGACCGCCCTGCGCGACTCCTGGTCGATCGCCACACGCCGGTTGCGTACGACCTCGCCGAGCGCCCAGGCGAGGACGGGGAACGCCATCGCGAACTGCGCGTCCTGGCTGGGAGCGGTGCGGAAGTTCAGCGCGGTGAGAGCGAGCAGCGCCGCGAGCGCGGGCAGCGACACGCGGGGCGGGCGGAGCGCGGCCAGCGAACCGATCGCGAAGAGGCCCGCGAACGGGAAGAGCCCCTGCGGCGCGAGGTAGTGGACGACAAGCCCTCCGGCGAGCGCGACCGCCATCACCGTCACCGGATGGGAACGCCGCCACCACAGCGCCACGCCCTGCGCCGCGCCCGCGATCATCCCGAGGACCACCAGCGGTCCCGGGCGCGCCACCGCCTCGTCCATCACCAGGGCGACGAGATAAAGCCCGACGACGAGCGAGACGGCAATGTCGGCGATCAACCGGAGAGTGCTGCGGGACGAACGTCGCACTCGCGGAGTATCCCAGATCGACCACCACGTTTCCGTTGTCCCCGGTCCGCCCGCCGGTCTCCTGTACGGGAGCGAACACGTCCGGCCAAGAGATCCGCGACCCGGCCCGACCGTCACGCCTCCAGTACACCGACAGCATCCGATCCCCACTCCCTCGTACGAAGGACCTCATCCACATGAGTGAGACTGTTCCGCGCGGTACCGCAGCGGTTCGCGCAACAGGTCGCCGGGTACGCCGCGCCGCGCTCGCGAGCGTGCTGGTGGCCGTCCTGGGCGCCTCGACGGTGAACGGCGCCCTCCCGGCCGGCGCGGCCGAGACCCCCGTGTCGCAGGGCCGGAGTGCCGTCGCCTCCTCGGTCGAGCGAGGCGACCTGTCCGCCGCGGCCGCGGTCGACGGCAGGAGCGACACCCGCTGGTCCAGCGCGTTCAGCGACCCCCAGTGGCTGCGGGTGGACCTGGGCAGGCCCACCGCGATCAGCAAGATCGTGCTGAACTGGGAACACGCCTACGCCACCGCGTTCCGGATCCAGACCTCCAACGGCGACGGCCGGTGGAAGACGATCCACAGTACGACCGCGGGCAGGGGCGGCGTGCAGACCATCAACGTCTCGGCCACCGGCCGGTACGTGCGGCTTCACGCCACCCAGCGGGCCGGCCGGTACGGTGTCTCGCTCTGGGAGTTCCAGGTCTTCGGCAAGGACTCGGCCGCCCCCGTACCGGGCGTCACCCCGACCGCGCCGACGCCGAGTCCAAGCCCGAGTCGCCCCCCGACCGTCACGCCGACGCCGAGTCCCGCCCCCAGCAGGACCCCGGCCACACCGGTCCCCGAGGTTCCCGTGGGAACCTCCGCCAAGAAGGGTGTGGGTGTGTGGCAGGCGCCCGGTGTCAGCGCGGCCCTCGCGGCCTCCGGTGCGAGCTGGTACTACACGTGGTCCACGAACCACAACGGCGTCACGACCCCGAAGTCGGCCGAGTTCGTCCCGATGATCTGGGGAGCCGACAGCGTCACCGACCAGAATCTCGCCCAGGCGAAGAACGCCGGCCTCTATCTGCTCGGTTTCAACGAGCCGGACATGGCCGAACAGTCCAACATGACCGTGGAGAAGGCGCTGTCGCTGTGGCCGAGGCTCACCGCGACGGGCCAGAAGATCGGCAGTCCCGCCGTCGCCTACGGCGGTGACCGGGCGGGCGGCTGGCTGGACCGCTTCATGTCCGGGGCGGCCCAGAGGAACTACCGCGTCGACTTCGTCACGCTGCACTGGTACGGCGGGGACTTCCGCACCGAGGCGGCGGTCGGCCAGCTCAAGTCGTACCTCCAGGCCGTGTACGAGCGCTACCGCAAGCCGATCTGGCTCACCGAGTACGCCCTGATCGACTTCTCGAACGGTGTCCGCTTCCCCACCGACGCCCAGCAGGCCGCCTTCGTCACCGCGTCCACCGCGATGCTGGCCTCCCTGCCGTACGTGCAGCGCTACGCCTGGTTCGGCCTGCCCTCCTCGGACAAGGAGCCGAACAGCGGCCTGTTCCTGAGCAACGGCGTCGCCACCCCCGCGGGCCGCGCCTTCCAGGCGGCCAAGTGAGCTGAGCAGCCCGTTTGACTATGATGCGCAGGATCGGGCGACTCGATGACCGCACGTGTCACCGCCTGTCCAGACGATCACCCCCGCCTTCCCTTTCACGCCGGAAGGCGGGGTTCTCCTGCGCAGAAAGGACTCCTCGGATGAACACCCCCTCCCGGACCACACAGCCGGTCTTCCGCGCGGCCACCGTCGCGGACGTGCCCGCCCTGGTGCGCCTGGTCCACTCCGCCTACCGGGGGGAGTCGAGCCGGGCCGGGTGGACGACCGAGGCGGACCTGCTGGACGGGCGGCGGACGGACGTGGAGAGCGTGACCGCCGAGTTGGAGAAGCCGGAAAACCACATGATCCTCATGGAGGTGGACGGCGAACTCGTCGCCTGCTGCCAGGTGGAGCATCGCGGCGAATACGCATATTTCGGGATGTTCGCCGTACGCCCCACCCTGCAGAACGGCGGCTTCGGCAAGGCGCTCCTCGCCGAGGCCGAGCGCTTCGCCCGCGAGACCTGGGACGTGCGCGAGATGCGCATGACCGTGATCTCGGTCCGCGAGGAGCTCCTGGCCTGGTACGTACGCCGCGGCTACTCCCGCACCGGTGAGACGGCCCCCTTCCCCTACGGCGACGAGAGCTTCGGCCTGCCGACCAGGGACGACCTGGAATTCGAGATCTTGGTCAAGAAACTCGGCTGAGCGGAAAGCGGCACCGGCGGCCGGGACACCCTTGCCGGTTCGGCTGCCGTCCGCTCGGCGGCGATCCGTCGAACGGACGGCAACCGCGCGTCGGCGGGTTACGGCCACGACCGGCCGCCGGCGAAGGTAGCGTGACACGAATGAGCGAGTCCTATCTCGACCCCGCCGAGTGGTACGCGTCCCTGCCCACCGTGTTCGTTTCTGCCTGCATGCTGCTCACCGACGCGGAGGACCGTGTCCTGCTGGTCAAGCCCAACTACCGGCCCGGCTGGAACTTCCCCGGCGGGATCGTCGAGGAGGGGGAGGCACCCCACGACGGCGCGACGCGCGAGGTGGCCGAGGAACTCGGGGTGTCCGTCAAGGCGGGCGACCTGCTCGTGGTCCAGTGGACACCGCCGGCGAAGGACCGTCCCCGCCCGGTGATCCACTTCATGTTCGACGGCGGCGTCCTGGACGACACCGTCCACATCCGGTTGCAGGCCGAGGAACTCGACGAGGCGGCGTTCCTCCCCTGGGACATCGCGATGTCCCTCCTGCCGGGAGACATCGCCCCACGCCTCGCCGCGGGGCGCCTCGCCCGCGAGAGCCAGCGTCCCGTCTACCTGCCGAGCGGCCTCTCGGACGTCGGCGGCTGAGCCGGCCGATCACGGGCCCACCGAGTAGGGGACGAACACCTGACCTGGGATTCAAGGCGATAAAACGGGTAGGGCCGCGGTATGAGTGAAATGCCCCCAGACCGCGAGGGTCTGAGCGACGAGCAGGCGGTCGAGGTCGAGGAGTGGACCGACGACCTCGGCCTCAACCACGAGATCGTCGAACACGACGACGAGCACCGTGACACCCTCGACGAGCGCCTCCGGCGCGAGGCACCGGACCGCGAGAGGGCCCCGCGCGACGATACCCGCCTGGTGGCGCCAGACGAAGGGTTGAGCCCCGACGAGACGTCCGAGGAGTACGCCTCGGATGTGGGCCCCGACGACGGCGACCTGTCGGCCGAGGAGCGCGCCGTCCACATCGAGCCGGACATCGAGTACCGCGACACCTGAGCACCGGGAGCACGCCACCCGCTCGGGCACCGCGACACATGAGGACCCCGGGGCCCCGCGAAGCCGCAACTCGGCGATGCGGTCAGGTCCCGGGGCCGGCTCGGTCTCGTCCCCGGGGCGGTCAGCGGGCGAGGGCGGCGGCCAGGGCGTGCAGGTCGTCGACCACGTGGTCCGCCTCGGCGGCGCGGGGGCGCTCCGCGTGGAGATGCCCCCAGGGGCCCCGGCGGATCAGCGCGGTCCGCATGCCCGCCGCACGGGCGGGCAGGACGTCGTTGTCCAGCCGGTCGCCCACGTAGAGGATCTCGCCGGGCTCGCGACCCGACACCGCGACGACCCTGGCGAAGAACTCCGGGGCCGGCTTGGAGACACCCCAGCCGTCGGAGGTGTGGATCGCGTCGACGGGCAGGTCCATCGCGACGAGCGCGTCGCGCGCCTGCGGAGGCTGGTTGCCCGCGATGATCAGCTCGTATCCGAGGTCGCGCAGCGCCGCGAGGGCGGGCCGTACGTCCGGATAGAGATCGTCGGCGTCGAAGTTCACCCGGAGCCCGGTGGGGTCGTCGCGCTTCCACGCCTCCTGCTCGGCCTCTACCTCGAACCCGGGCCGCAGCAGCCGGAACGCGTCCTCGAACGACCGGTCGAGCGCGGCCATGCCGCCGAGCACACCGAGCATGGTGAACCGGGTGACGCCCAGCCTGTCGGCCCAGCGCGACCAGATGCGCGTCTCGTCGATCAGCGTCTCGCCCACGTCGAACACCAGCGCCCGGACCACGGTGCCTCCCTTTCCCTTTCAGGCCCACGATCGTAGTCCGGCCGCCCGGGACGACACCGAGCGGGACCGCGTCACCCGCCTCCCTCACCGAACGGGACCGGGGACACCCGCAACCCGGCCATGCTCCCGGCCCCGCCTCCACGCCCGCGCCACGTCGCCCCAGGCCGACCCGCGACCACTGACCATACGCGTCGCGCCGCACCACACCACCATGCGAGACTTAGAGTCATCACTCGGACACGGAGGGAGAGACCTCATGGTGACAACGGCACGCGGCCGTCCCGCCCGCCATGTTCCCCGGAAGAATCCGTCGCCGGCTCACACGGCGCGGGATCTTCTCGAAACCCTGCCCCCCACCCCCGGCTTTCGCGCCGAAGTCATCGACGGGAACCTGATCGTGAGCCCCGTGGGCACCCCCGAACACAGCTGGAGCGCGACACTCCTCTCCTACGCGCTGCAGCCGGTCGTCATGGAGCGGAAGTGGCACGCCCACCTGGGCGGAGTGAACGTCTGCATCGATGGCCCCCGAGACAGCCTCGTCCCCGACCTCGCACTCGCCCCCGCCGACTGCCCACGCTGGGGCGCACTGGAGTTGCGCTCCTCCGGATTGATCATGGTCACTGAGATCGTCTCTCCAGGGAGCACACGGGTCGACCGTGACGACAAGCCTCGCATCTACGCCACGGGCGGGGTGCCCCTCATGCTGCTTGTCGACCCGATCGCCACCCCTCCCACGGTCACAGTCCTGAGCGATCCCGAGGACGGGACCTACCAGAGCGTCACACGCGTCCAGATGGGCAAGCCGCTCCGTATCCCCTCCCCCGTCGACTTCGACCTCGACACCTCGATCTTCCTTTAACGCGGCCGACCGTCCACCCGCCGGACGGCGACCTCGGCGCCCCGTTCACGGAAGGCCCCCGCGTCCGGCTCGCACGGTCGCGGCACCTCCGACCTTTCCGCTTGCCCCGGATTCCCTGTTCACGAAAGCCTCCGCATTCGGCGCCGGAAACTCCGCCGCGGCCCGCGCACAGGGTTCATTTCTCTCCCACCACAGGGGGCCTTGTGCCACACTCAGAGTGCATGTTCGGACACGGAGGGATACAAAACCGATGGTGATGACAGCGTCTCAGCGATCCGTCCCGCGCACCGCACCCCAGCCACCCGCTCAGCCCTCCGTCCCAGAAGAGCAACCATTCCCTCGCACCCCGAGGGAGATCTTCGAGTCCCTTCCCCCTATCCGCGGCCTTCGGGCCGAAGTCATCGACGGGAACCTGATCGTGAGTCCTTCCGCGACCCCCCGGCACGCGCGCGTAGCCAGATCTCTCAGCAGAGCCCTGATTCCTGTGGAGGACGAGAACGGCTGGGAAAGTTTCTCCGGCGATGTCGACATCTGTGTCGAAGGTCCTCGTGACACCATCGTGCCCGACTACTGCCTGGTCCCGGTGGACGCTCCGCTCTGGGGTGAGCGTGAGATCCTCTCCTCGGGGCTCATCCTGGTGGCGGAGATCGTCTCACCCGGGAGCATGGAGATGGACCGCGCCACGAAGCCCAGGATCTACGCGGGCTGCGGCGTCCCGATCATGCTGATCGTCGATCCGGTCGCCTCCCCGCCGTCGGTCACGGTCCTGAGTGACCCCGAGGAGGGCACCTACCGGACCATGACCCACACCGAGATGGGCAAGCCGCTCCGCATCCCCTCCCCCGTCGACTTCGACCTCGACACCTCGATCTTCCTGTAGCTCCCGCGCTCCGGCGGAGCCTCAACCTGCGGCAACGCACTCCGGAGCCGAGCGTCGGCGGTTCCTGCTGGGACAGCCCTCAGAGTTTCTCCATCGCCTTGCGGATGCGCTTGTCGGAGATCGAGTACGGAGTCCCGAGGGTCTGCGCGAAGTAGCTCACCCTGAGCTCCTCGATCATCCAGCGGATCTGGCGGACGTCGTCGTCCGAGCGGCGGGCCGGTGGGAGCTTCTCGACCAGTTCGTGATACTCGTCCTCGATGTCGTGCACCCTGTCCATCCGCTCCCCGTCGCGGAACGCGTCCTCGTGCACCTTCTCCAGCCGCCGTTCGGCCCCCTTGAGATAGCGGAGCAGGTCGGGCAGTCGCCTGTAACCGGTGTCGGTGACGAAACCCGGGTAGACGAGGTTGGCCACCTGGTCGCGGATGTCCTCGATAGCGGGGGTGGAGCGAGACTCGGGCAACAGGGTCGAGACGGTGTGCCAGACCTTGAGGACGCTCTCGACTCGGGCGACCACCTCGGCGGTGGTGTCGAACAGTTCGGCCCTGACCCTGTCGTGCAGGGTGGTGAAGGCCGTCTCGTCCCAGACCGGGCCCCCGTGCTCGGCCATGAGGTGATCGGCGGCGCAGGCGATGCAGTCGTCGAACAGCGCGGTGGCACCGGCGTGCGGGCTGCGGCTCAGGGCGAGCTTGGACTGGTTGCCGAGGCGGCCGAGCACCCATTTGGCCGGTGACGGGGTGTTGAGCAGCAGCAGCCTGCGGGTGCCCTCCCACATGGCCCGGCGCTGCTCGGTCTCGGTCTCGTACATCCGTACGGCCACGGTGGCGCCCTCGTCGGCGAGCGCCGGGTACGCCTTCATCCTGCGCTCTTCGAACGTCTTGGGCAGCGCACCCACGGTCCATCCCGTCAGGCCGGTCTTCTCCAGGCCGGCGGCTTTGGACAGGGTCTGGCGGAGCTTGGGGGCGAGCCGCCGTTTCAGCTCGGCCAGGTCCTTGCTCTCCGCCAGCTTGTGCCTGCGCCCGTCGATCACCCGGAAGGTGATCTTGAGGTGGTCGGGGACGAGGTCGGGCTGCCATGCCTCGCGCGGCACCTGGACGCCGGTCAGGTTCAGCAGCTCGCGCTCCAGCACGGCGAGCAGCGGCTCCTGGGTGGGCTCGGCCCGTTCCAGCGCCTTCTTGGCGTAGTTGGGGGCGGGGACGAAGTTGCGCCGGATGTGCTTGGGCAGGCTCCGGATGAGCGCGGTGAGCAACTCCTCGCGCAGCCCGGGGATCTGCCAGTCGAAACCCTCGACGTTGACCTGGTTGAGCAGCGCGAGCGGGATGTGCGCGGTGACGCCGTCGGCGTCGGTGCCGGGTTCGAACTGGTAGGTGAGAGGGAAGCGCAGGCCGCCCTGGCGCCACACGTCGGGGTAGTCGCGTCTGCTGACGTCGCCCGCCGTCTCGCTGATCAGCATCGACTTCTCGAAGTTGAGCAGGTCGGGCTGATCGGCGCGAACCTTCTTCCACCAGGAGTCGAAGTGGCGTCCGGAGACGACGTCGGCGGGGACGCGCTGGTCGTAGAAGTCGAACAGCGTCTCGTCGTCGACGAGGATGTCGCGGCGCCGTGCCCGTTCCTCCAGCTCCTCGACCTCTTCGAGCAGCCTGCGGTTCTCGGTGAAGAAGGCGTGGTGGGTCTCCCAGTCGCCCTCGACCAGGGCGTGCCGGATGAACAGCTCCCGGCTCAGCTCGGGGTCGATACGGCCGTAGTTGACCTTGCGCTGGACCACGATCGGGACGCCGTACAGCGTCACCTTCTCGTAGGCCATCACCGAGCCCTGCTTCTTCTCCCAGTGCGGCTCGGAGTAGGTGCGCTTGATCAGGTGCTGGGCGAGCGGCTCGACCCACTCGGGCTCGATCTTGGCGTTCACCCGGGCCCAGAGCCTGGAGGTCTCCACCAGCTCGGCCGACATCACCCAGAGCGGCTGCTTCTTGGCGAGCGCGGAGCCGGGGAAGATCGCGAACCGGGCGTTGCGCGCGCCGACGTACTCGGTCATGGGCCTGCGCGGCTCGTTCGGGGGGCGGCGACCGCCGCCGGCGTCGGCGGTCTTCTTGTCGATGTCCTTGACGCCGACGTGCGACAGCAGACCCGACAGCAGGGAGATGTGGATCTTCTGCTCGTCGCCGGGGGTGCTGTTGAGGGTGACGCCCAGGGTCTTCGACATCTGGCGGAGCTGGCCGTAGACGTCCTGCCACTCGCGGACGCGCAGGTAGTTGAGGAACTCGGCCTTGCACAGTCGCCGGAACGCGCTGGAGGAGAGCTCCTTCTGCTGCTCCTGCAGGTATTCCCACAGGTTCAGGTACGAGACGAAGTCGGACTCCTTGTCCGCGAAGCGGCGGTGTTTCTCGTCGGCGGCCTGCTGCTTGTCGGCCGGTCGCTCGCGCGGGTCCTGGATCGACAGCGCGGAGGCGATGACCATGACCTCGCGGACGCAGCCGTTGTGGTCGGCCTCCAGCACCATGCGGGCCAGTCGCGGGTCGACCGGCAGGCCCGCCAGCTTGCGGCCGAGCGGGGTCATCCGCCGCCCCTGGTCGAAGGCACCCAGCTCAAGCAGCAGGTCGTAGCCGTCCTTGACCTGGCGCTGGTCGGGCGGCTCGACGAACGGGAAGGCGCCGATGTCGCCCAGGCCGATCGAGGTCATCTGCAGGATGACCGAGGCGAGGTTGGTACGCAGGATCTCCGGGTCGGTGAACTCCGGCCGGGTGACGAAGTCGTCCTCCTCGTACAGCCGGATGCAGACGCCCTCGGAGACGCGGCCACAGCGGCCCTTGCGCTGGTTGGCCGAGGCCTGGGAGATCGCCTCGATGGGCAGGCGCTGGACCTTGGTGCGGTGGCTGTATCGGGAGATCCTGGCGAAGCCGGGGTCGACCACGTACTTGATGCCCGGCACGGTCAGCGAGGTCTCGGCCACGTTGGTGGCGAGCACGACCCGGCGGTTGGTGTGCGTCTGGAAGACCCGGTGCTGCTCGGCGGCGGACAGCCTGGCGTACAGCGGCAGGATCTCCGCGTCCTTGCGCTTCGACAGCGCCTCGGCGGTGTCGCGGATCTCGCGCTCGCCGCTGAGGAAGACGAGGATGTCGCCGGGTCCCTCCGCGCACAGCTCGTCGACCGCCTTGCCGATCGCCTGGATCTGGTCGTCATCCTCGGCGATCGGCCGGTAGCGCACCTCGACGGGGTAGGTCCGGCCGGAGACCTCCACGATCGGCGCGTCGCCGAAGTGCCGGGAGAATCGCTCGGGGTCGATCGTCGCCGAGGTGATGATCACCTTCAGGTCGGGGCGGCGCGGGAGCAGCTGCTTGAGGTAGCCCAGGATGAAGTCGATGTTGAGGCTGCGCTCGTGCGCCTCGTCGACGATGAGCGTGTCGTACTGGTCGAGGTCGCGGTCGTTCTGCAGCTCGGCGAGGAGGATGCCGTCCGTCATGACCTTGACGAGGGTGCCGTCGCCCACCTGGTCGGTGAAGCGCACCTTGTAGCCGACGGCGTCGCCGAGCGGGGTGTCGAGCTCCTCGGCGACGCGCTCGGCCACGGTGCGGGCCGCGATGCGGCGGGGCTGGGTGTGCCCGATCAGGCCCCTCACGCCCCTGCCCAGCTCAAGGCAGATCTTCGGCAGCTGGGTGGTCTTGCCGGAGCCGGTCTCTCCGGCGACGATCACGACCTGGTTGTCGCGGATCGCCTCCAGGATGTCGTCCTTGCGTTGACTGACCGGCAGCGCCTCCGGATAGGTGATCGCGGGGACACCGGCGCGGCGCCGGGCGACGCGCCGTTCTGCTCGCTCGATGTCGGAGGTGATCTCCGTGGCGATCTTCTGCTGCGCGGCGCGGTTTCTGACCCTGCGTGCCCCGTCGAGCCTGCGGCGAAGCCGCCGCTGGTCACGCAGCGTGAGCTCGGGCAGGCGTGCGTGCAGGTCGGAGAGAGACGATGTCAAAGGAGGCGTTCCCATACTGAACCCAGGATACTTTCGGCCCACGTGTGAAGGCTCACCCGCGGTCGTGAGACGCGTGTGGAGCTCCACACCTGAAGGCCCCTGTGCGAAGGCCCAACCGCCCATGCTGCCCGAGACACCGCGCCACCGCATCCCAATATCGGACCGTACGGAGGCCCGCCCTCGGCCCCAGGGCCGATCCCCGTGCCGAAGACGAGCGCGCGGTGGCGGGAGGCCGGGAAAAGGCGACCGGAGACCCTCGGGAAGGTGGCGGCCCCGAGGAGAGGCCGGGACTTCAGGAGGAAAGGAGGCGGCCCCGCCTCCCCGAAATCGGAATTCGGGGTGACGGGGCCGTCGTGTCGAGCCTCACCCGGATCCCGCCGGGGCGGGATCCGGGGTCAGCGGGTTACGGGAGGGGAGGGTAGGCGTTCTGCAGCAGCTGGCGGAACTGGGCGGAGAACCACTGGCCGGAGACCGGGGCGTCACCCAGGGCGCCGGTGGGGTTGTTGCCGTTGCGCTCGTTACCGCCGTAGGTCGGGTCGCACATCCGGTCGAAGCCCTTGCCCTCGTTGTTCGGGATCTCCTTGCTGGAGCCGTCGGACTCACCCGGAGGCTTGACCCAGACGTAGGCGTCCAGACCGGTGGCGGGGTTGGCCTGCGGGCGCTCGCCCAGTCCGGCACCGTTCTGGTTGCACCAGTTGCCGGCGTGGACCCTGCGGTCGACGCGCGACTCGTTGACGAAGGTGTTCACATTCGTCGAGGTGCTGGGAGCGGCCGGGCGGGCCGAGCCTCCCCAGCCGTTGCGGGAGGTGTCGATCAGCATGCCGATGTTGGACTTGAAGCCCTTCTGGATCAGCGTGTTCCTGAACGCCTGGGCGAAGGTGAGCTCGTCGACGTAGAAGTTCCAGTCAACCCAGGTCGACTGGCGGACGCTCTGGCCGTTGACGTTGGTGTTGATGGTGAAGTGCGGCTCACGCAGCGCCGAGTAGTTGGCGGTGTTGGTGATGAAACCGTCCACGCTGTCGAAGCCCGCGGTGGTGCCGGCGACGGTGGTCGCGAACAGGTCGGCGGACGGACCGAAGTTGGAGTCCCAACCGAGCCAGCCGTGGTGTCCGGCGTCGACGTAGGTGTAGACGTTCTTGATCGCGTGCAGCTTGTTCAGGGCGTAGCGGACGCCGTCGACGTAGGCGCCGCTGCTCTTGGCCTCCTGGCACTTCGCCAGGTTGAGGTTGGTGACCAGGTTGGGCAGCGAGTCGATCTCGACGATCGTCGAGATCCGCAGGCCCGCGTACTTCGACTCGGCCATGATCGCGGCGATCGGGTCGATGTACTCGGTCTTGTAGCGGTTCAGGCCGTTCTCGGAGATGAGCAGCTCACCGTTGGAGGCGAGCGCCGAGCAGTCGCGGTTGGGCAGGTTGTAGATGACGATCTGGATCGTCAGCGGCTTGCTGCCGTTGGCCGCGTCCTGCAGCAGGGCCTCGTCCAGGTGGGCGCGCAGGCCCCTGCCCGAGGAGGTGCCCTCGATGGCGGCGATCCGGTCCAGCCACACGGCGGTGGAGATCTTGGAGACCGCGGTGCCACCGGGCTCGGCGGCGGCCTTGGTGGACCAGTCGGGGTTCACGTAGCCGTCGGCGCCGTCGTAGGGGTTGTCGACGTGCACCGGCGTCGGGTCGGTGCCGTCGTCGTCGGCCTCGGTCACGGCGACGGTGGCGGCGGTGTGCCCGGCGGCGGTGGCCGTGATGGTGGCGGTGCCGTTGGTCTGGTCGGCGTCCTGGGCCGCCGAGACCGTCACGTTCTGCGCCGTGTTCCAGTTGGCGGTGGTGAAGGTCAGCGTGCTGGGCGCGATGGTGATGTCGCTGTCACCCGTCTTGGCCAGGCTGACCGTGACGTTGGCGCTCGGCGCCTGGCTGAGCCGGAAACCAACCGTCCTCGACGAGCCCTCGGGAACGCTGAGGGAGGTCGGGGAGGCGACGATCGACGGCGTCGTGTTGCCGCCGCCCACGGTGAAGGGCACCGCGGCGGTCTGGGTGGAGAGCGCCGGGGAGGCGTTGTCGTACGCCTTGGCACTCGCGGTGTGCGCGCCGCTCGCCAGACCGGTGGCGGAGTAGGAGTAGGGGGCGGTGGTGTCGGTGTTGACCAGCGTGCCGTCGACGTAGAACTCCACCTTGCTGATGGAGCCGTCGTCGCTCGCGGTCGCCGCGAGCGGCACGGCGGCACCGGCCTGGTGGGTGGAGCCGGAGGCGGGGCTGGTCAGGCTGACCGTGGGGGGCTGGTTGACCGGGTTCTGCCCGCCGCAGGTCACGCCGTTGACCGTGAAGGAGGTGGGCTTGGGGTTACTCCCGTTCCACGATCCGTTGAAGCCGATGCTGGTGGAGGCGCCGGTGGCGAGGGCGCCGTTCCAGGCGAGGTTCTTCGCGGTGACCTGGGCGCCCGACTGTGCCCAGGTGGCCGACCAGCCCTGCTGGATCGTCTGCCCGGCGCCGAAGGTGAAGCCCAGGGTCCAGCTCGTGAGCGGGTCACCGAGGTTCTTCAGGGTAACGTTGGCGGTGAATCCGCCCTGCCAGTCATTGGTGGTGTAGGCGACGTCGCAGGCGACCGCGGCGTGCGCCGTGGCGGCCTGCCCGGTGGCGAGACCGGCGGCGGCCACGAACATGGCCGCCATGGTCGCCACCCGGTTGCGCCAGGTATGGCGGCGCGGATTGACTGTCATTCGTAATCATCTCCAGGACGATGGTGGGAGCGCTCCCATAGTCCGGATGTTTCGAGGATGTGTACAGCTTGTTGCACGTCGGAGCCCTTGGATTGGCACCCTCCCGGCCCCTGACCTCACCGAACGGGTTTCGAACCCGATGAAAGTTTCAGACCTCTGTCCTCAAGTGCTCCAAAACGGTGCGCGGCCACCGGTGAACGGCCCCCGGGGCACCGCGAATCTCTCCGGGGCCCCGCCTCCGGATCGCCTCCATGAAGCACACACCCGAGCCGCACCATGTGCCGCCGACCCGGACCGGGTGCTCCACGACATCCATCCGGCACCGAACCCGGGCGGCCTGCCGGCGGTCATCGAGACGGACGCGCCGCGCGCTTCCCGCCCGACGACACCGGCCTGAAGGCACGCCGCCCCGAGGCGGCTGCACAGGCGGGCCCACCGCGCTCGCCGAGGCCGAGACAGGCGATCACCACGCGCCGCCCGCCTCGGGGGCCAGAGCCGGCCTGCGGCGTTGAAATAACCGCAGCATCGGCACCGTTGCACAGCACTCAGGGGGGTGCACGCTCCTTTCTCCCCGTGACGAAAGGCTTGCTCTCCATGGCTCTTCCACTCTCCATCCTTGATCTGGCGCACATCGGCGAGGGAGAGACGGCCGCCGACAGCCTGCGGGCCACCGTGACCCTGGCCCGGCGCGCGGAGGAGCTGGGCTACCGGCGGATCTGGTACGCGGAGCACCACAACATGCCCAGCATCGCGTCCTCGGCGACCGGCGTGCTCATCGCCCACGTGGCCGCGCACACCCGGACGATCCGCCTCGGAGCCGGCGGCGTCATGCTTCCCAACCATTCCCCGCTGACCATCGCCGAGCAGTACGGAACCCTCGAAACCCTGCATCCGGGGCGCATCGACCTCGGTCTCGGCCGGGCGCCGGGCAGTGACCAGCAGACCGCACGAGCCCTGCGTCGCGACCCGATGTCCGCGGACGACTTCCCGCAGGACGTCTTGGAACTGCAGGGATACCTGACCGGCGAGTCCAGAATCCCCGGTGTCGACGCGACGCCGGGCAAGGGCACCGACGTGCCGCTGTACATCCTCGGCTCCTCCCTATTCGGAGCCGGGCTCGCCGCCGCCCTCGGGCTGCCGTACGCCTTCGCCTCCCACTTCGCGCCGACCGCGCTCCAGGACGCCGTCTCGCTCTACCGGCGCGAGTTCAAGCCGTCCCGGCAGCTGGACCGCCCGTACGTCATCGCCGGCGTCAACGTCCTCGCGGCCGACACCACGGCCGAGGCCCAGGAGCAGTTCCTGGCCATGAAGCGGAGCCGGGTCAGCCTGCTGCTCGGCCGGGGCCGGAAGTTCACGCCGGAGGAGGCGGACAGCATCCTCGCCTCCCCCGCGGGGCGGCAGATCCTCCAGATGACCACCTACTCCGCCATCGGGACCCCTGCCGAGGTGACCGACTACCTCGACCGCTTCGCCGAACACGCCCAGGCCGACGAGCTGATCACCGTCTCCGCCACCCCCGACCGGACGGCCTGGCTGCGCTCCTTCGAACTCCTCGCGGAAGCCCACGGTCTCCTCACCACCTGAGCAAGCCACTCCC
>NZ_JBEZEZ010000048.1:0-44671 GCF_040649155.1 Streptosporangium sp. NPDC049046
TGCCGCGCCCCCGCCAGGAACCGAAACGCCTCCGCCGCCCGCCGCACATCCCACGACCGCACCGGCAACGGCCGCAACACCCCCCGCCCGAACAGATCGAGCACCTCCGCCAACATGTCGCGCAGGCCGTCGAGCCCCGCCTCCATCAGCGAGTACGGGATGTAGTCGACTCCGGGACAGGCGGCGGCGACCTCCTCGGGGGCGCGCAGGTCGGTCTTGCCGATCTCCAGGAAGCGGCCGCCTCGGGGCAGCAGGCGCAAGGAGGCGTCCACGAACTCACGCGCCAGCGAGTTCAGCACCACATCCACCCCGCGACCCTGCGTCACCCCCAGGAAACGCTCCTCGAAGTCCAGATCCCGCGACGAGGAGATGTGCTCCTCATCCAGCCCCAACGACCGCAACACCCCCCACTTGGCAGGACTCGCCGTCGCGAACACCTCCGCCCCCAGATACCGCGCCAGCTGCACCGCCGCCATACCCACCCCACCGGCACCCGCGTGCACCAGCACCGACTCCCCCGAGGTCAGGCCGCCGAGCTGGACGAGCCCGTAGTAGGCGGTGAGGTAGACCACCGGGACGGACGCGGCCCGCTCGAAGGTCCAGCCCTCGGGAATCGGTGCGAGCAGCCGCCGGTCGGTCACCCCCACCGGGCCGAACGCGCCGTCCAGCAGACCGAAGACCCGGTCACCCGGCGCCAGGTCGTCCACCCCGGCACCGACCTCCAGCACCACGCCGGCGACCTCTCCGCCGATGGGCTCGTCGTTCTCGGGCACCATGCCCAGGGTGACGACCAGGTCCCGGAAGTTGAGCCCGGCCGCGCGGATGGAGACCCGCACCTCACCGGCCTCCAGTGCCCTCGCCGCCTCGGGTGCCGGGACCAGCGCCAGGTCCGACAGGCTCCCCTTGACCGGCGCGTCCAGCCGCCACTCGGCCACCCCCGCCGGCACCGCGAGCCCGTCCCCGCCCGCCGCCCGCGCCAGGCGGGGGACGAGCACCGTGCCGGACCGTACGGCCAGCTGCGGCTCGCCGGAGCCCGCGGCCGCGAGCAGGGCCGCGCCCGGCACGTCGTGCTCGTCGAGGTCCACCAGCACGATGCGATCCGGGTTCTCCGACTGCGCCGACCGCAGCAGGCCCCACACCGGCGCGTTCGCCAGGTCACGCACGTCCTCACCGGGCCCGGTCGCGACGGCGCCCATGGTCACCACCACCAGCCGCGCCGACCCGAACCGCTCCTCGGCGAGCCACTCCCGCACCAGCCCCAGCGCCCGGCGGGTGGCCTGTCGTGCCTCGCCCGCCACATCCGCGTCGGTCCCGGTTCCGGGGAAGGAGGTGAACACCAGGTCGGGAACCGCGTCCGTGCCCGCGAGCGAGGCCAGGTCGGCGAACTCCCCGCTCACCACGCCCGCCGTCCGCAGGCCGTGCGTGTCGGGGCCGAGCAGGGCGGCCCCGGTCGCCCCCGACGTCTCCACCACCGGCAGCACCGCCCAGTCGAGGCGGAACAGGGAGTCGTGGTGCGAGGCGGCGGCCGCGGAGAGCGACTCGGCGGAGACGGGGCGCGAGACCAGCGAGCGTACGGAGGCGACGGCGGCCCCCGAGGTGTCGGCCAGCCGCAGCGACACGGTGTCCGGGCCTTCCGACCACAGCCGCACCCGCACGGTGGAGGCGCCCGTGGCGTAGAGGGAGACCCCGCTCCAGGCGAACGGCAGGCTCACGCCACGCCCCGCGGTCTCCTGCTCGCCCTCCAGCAGCGACTCCGCGTGCAGGGCGGCGTCCAGCAGCGCCGGGTGCAGGCCGAACCTCCCGGCGTCGGCGGCCACCCCCTGGGGCAGGTCCACCTCCGCGAAGATCTCCTCACCGCGCCGCCAGGCCGCCCGAACCCCCTGGAACACCGGGCCGTACCCGTACCCCTGGCTCGCGAGCCGCTCGTACAGGCCGTCCACCTCCACCGGCGTCGCACCCGCCGGAGGCCACTCGATGAGATCGAACACCTCCGGAGATCCGGCCGGGATCACGAAACCGGTCGCGTGACGGGTCCACGGGGCGTCGACCGGGGCGCTCTCCGAGCGCGAGTGGACGGTGACCGGACGGCGGCCCGACCCGTCGGGCGCCCCCACCGACACCTGTACCTGCACGCCGTCGTCCCCCAGCGGCAGCGGCGCCTCCAGGGCCAGCTCGTCCACCGTCCCGCATCCCACCTGGTCACCGGCGCGCACCGCCAGCTCCACGAACGCCGTACCCGGCAGCAGCACGGTGCCTGAGGCGGCGTGGTCGGCGAGCCAGGGGTGGGTCTGCAGCGAGAGGCGGCCGGCGAACAGCACCCCGTCGGAGTCGGCGAGCATCACGGCCGCGCCCAGCAGCGGGTGCTCGGCGGCGACCAGCCCCGCCGAGGTGACGTCGCCTCCGGACACGCCGGAGTCCAGCCAGAAGCGTCGGTGCTGGAAGGCGTAGGTGGGCAGGTCGACCCGCCGCGGGCCGTACGGGGCGAACGCCTGCTCCCAGTCGACGCTCAGGCCGCGGACGTGGGCCTCGGCAGCCGAGGCGAGGAAACGGCGCGGGCCGCCCTCGTTTCGGCGTAGGGAACCGAAGGCGGAGGCGTCGACGCCGGCCTCGTCGATCGTGTCCTGGACGCTCATCACGAGCACCGGGTGCGGGCTCGACTCCAGGAACACGCGGTGTCCCTCGGCCAGCAGCGTACGGACCACCTGGTGGAACTCCACCGGGTAGCGGGCGTTGCCGAACCAGTATTCGGCGGTCAGCTCGGCGGTGTCGAGCAGGCCGCCGGTCACCGTCGAGTAGAACGGGGTGTGGCCGGTCCTCGGGGAGACCGGGGCGAGCAGTTCCAGCAGCCGCTCGCGCAGCGGATCGACCTGGGCACAGTGTGAGGCGACCGAGGAGGCAATCACGCGGGCACGCACGCCCTCGGCCTCGCACTCGGCGACCAGCTCGGTCAGGGAGCCGGCGTCGCCGACCACGGTCGAGGAGAAGGGGCCGTTCTTGCCGCCGACGGACAGCTTGCCGTGCCAGCGGGCGAGCCGCCGCTCGACCTCGTTGGCGGGCAGCGCGACCGCGGCGACTCCGCCCTTGCCCAGCAGGGTCTCGGTGAACAGCCGGCTGCGCAGCACGATCACGCGTACCGCGTCGGCCAGCGACAGTCCTCCGGCCACATACGCGGCGGCCACCTCGCCCTGCGAGTGGCCGACGACGGCGGCCGGCCTCACCCCGTAGGACTCCCAGAGCGCGGCGAGCGAGACCATCACCGCGAACAGCACCGGTTGGACCACGTCCAGCCGGTCCAGGGAGGGCGCGTCCGGTGCGCCGCGCAGCACGTCGAGCAGTCTCCAGTCCACGTGGGTCTCGATCTCCGCCGCGCATTCCGCCATGCTCCGCGCGAAGACGGGGAAGGAGTCGAGCAACTCGGCGGCCATTCCCGCCCACTGGGACCCCTGGCCGGGGAAGACGAAGATCGGGCCTTCCCCGGTGGAGGCGACGCCCTCGACCACGCCGGGAACCGACTCGCCCTCGGCGAGGGCGGCGAGGGCGGCGAGCAGTTCCTGCCTGTCCCCGGCGACGACCACGGCGCGGTGGTCCCACGCCGACCGCGTGGTCAGCAGGGAGTGTCCGAGGTCGACCAGTCCCAGGTCCTCGTGGGCCGCCACGTGGGCGGCGAGGCGCGCGGCCTGGTCGCGCAGCGCCTTTCCTCCCCTGGCCGACAGCGCCACCGGCACCGCGGCGGGCTCGGTCCGCTCCTGCGCGACGGCGGCCGGCGCTGTGTTCACGCCGTCCACGCCGTCCTTGCCGTCCTTGCCGTCTTCGCCGTCCACGCCGTCCGGGACGCGCTCGGCGGTCGGGGGCTCCTCCAGGATCACGTGCGCGTTGGTGCCGCTGACGCCGAAGGAGGACACCGCGGCCCGGCGCGGGGCGCCGGACTTGTCCCAGGGCAGGTCCTCGGTCAGCACTTCGACGGCGCCGACGGACCAGTTGACGTACGGGGAGGGCTCGTCGACGTGCAGGGTGCGGGGCAGCACGCGGTGCCGCATCGCCATCACCATCTTGATCACACCGGCCGAACCGGCGGCCGCCTGGGTGTGGCCGATGTTCGACTTGATCGAGCCCAGTTTGAGCGGCCGGGCGTCGCCGCGGTCGCGCCCGTACGTCGCCAGCAGGGCGTGCGCCTCGATCGGATCACCCAGCTTGGTGCCGGTGCCGTGCGCCTCGACCACGTCGACGTCCCCGCTGGACAGTCCGGCGTTCGCCATCGCCTGGCGGATGACCCGCTCCTGCGAGGGGCCGTTCGGCGCGGTCAGCCCGCTGCTGGCACCGTCCTGGTTGATCGCCGAGCCGCGGATGACCGCCAGCACCGGGTGCCCGGCGCGCACCGCGTCCGAGAGCCGCTCGACCACGATGACGCCGACGCCCTCGGAGAAGCCGGTGCCGTTGGCGGAGGAGGAGAACGCCTTGCAGCGACCGTCGGCGGCGATCACGCCCTGCCGGCTGAACGCGGTGTAGGTACCGGGGGTGGACATCACGGTCACGCCGCCGGCGAGGGCGAGCGAGGTCTCGCCCGTCCGCAGCGACTGGCAGGCGAGGTGGATCGCGACCAGGGAGGCGGAGCAGGCGGTGTCGACGGTGAGGGTCGGGCCTTCCAGGCCGAGGGCGTAGGCGATGCGGCCGGACACCACGCTGGTGGCGTTGCCGGTGACGAGATATCCCTCGACCTCCCTGGGCGCCTTGTCCAGCCGGGGACCGTAGTCCTGCGGCTCGGCACCGATGAACACGCCGGTCTGGCTGCCCTTCAGCGAACGCGGGTCGATACCGGCTCGTTCGAAGGCCTCCCAGGCGGTCTCCAGGACGAGGCGCTGCTGCGGGTCCATCGCCTCGGCCTCGCGCGGGTTGATCCCGAAGAAGTCGGGGTCGAACTCCGCGGCGTCGTGCAGGAAGTGCCCGACGCGCGCGTAGCTGGTGTTGGACTTCGCCGGGTCGTCGTCGAACAGCCGGCCCAGGTCCCACCCTCGGTCCGTGGGGAACCCGGTGACCGTCTCGCGCCCTTCGGCGACGAGCCGCCACAGCTCCTCGGGAGTGGCGACGCCGCCCGGGTAGCGGCAGCCGATGCCGACGATCGCGATCGGCTCGTCGGAGCCGGCGGCCGCGTGGACCTCGGAGATCCTCTCCCCTGCCAGGTCGAGGACCTCGGTGAACAGGTAGGCGGCGACGGCCGCCGGGGTGGGGTGGTCGAAGGCGATCGTCATCGGCAGCTCCCTGCCGATCCGCTCGGCCAGCCGGTCGTGCAGTTCGACGGCGGCGAGCGAGTCGAAGCCCATCTCCCTGAACGCCTGGTCGGGGTTCACCTCCTCGGGCGCGTACGGGAGCATGTTCCCCAGGATCTCGACGGTCAGGTCGTGCACGAGCCCGACCAGGAAGCCGAGCCGTCGCTCGACGGGCAGGTCCGCGAGGGATGTCGCGAACGCCGAAGGTTCTCCCCGCCTGCCGCCCGCCGCGTCGGAGGTGCTGGAAACGAACTGCTCGGACTCGCTCATCGGTCCACTCCACGTCGTGTGAAAAGCCGTATAGATCTTCGAAGTCGGCGGAGACCACCGCGGGTCCGCGCCGGACGGCCCCGCCGCTCCGCCCTGCCGGGGCTCGGGCCGCCGAGGTCAGGGCCCGGCGAGGGCTCAGCAGGGGCTCGGCCCACCGAGGTCGGGGCCGGTGGGATCTCAGTCGTATTTCCTGGTGAACTCGACGCGCGAGGCGGACACGACCTCGCCGCCGCGTACGACGACCTCGGTGGGCGCGGGGCGCCCGAGGAACATCAGCAGGCTCGCGGTCATCCCGTACGCGCCGGCGTTGGGGATGCTCACCACGTCGCCGACCTCGAGCACCGGTAGCGGCACGTTCTTGCCGAGCACGTCGCCCGGCGTGCACAGCGGCCCCGCCAGGGTCGCGACCTCCCGCTCGGCGGGGTCGGTCTCCTCCAGCCGCACCGACACCGGCAACAGCCGGCCCAGCCCGGACATGCCGCCGAGGGTGTTGATGCCCGCGTCGAGGATGACGAACTTGCGGCCCCGGCTCTCCTTGATGTTGACCACGGTGCACAGCAGCTCCCCGCAGTCGCCGACCAGGTGACGGCCGGACTCGCAGGCGATCCGGGGGACGCCGCGGCGCCAGTCGGGGAACTCCTCGTCGAGGACGTCCTCCAGTTCCGCGCGGAGGTTGGGGTAGGCGGGCCGCTCTCCCGGCGAGAGGTACGGGGCGGCGAATCCCCCGCCGATGTCCAGGAGGTGGACGGGCAGGCCCACCTCCCGCCGGAGTCGCGCGGCGACGGAGATGGTGTGGCGGAACTCGCCGACGAGGCTCTCCTCGTCCTTGGCGTTGCTCAGTGAGAACAGGTGGGCCCCGAACAGCCGGGTGCCGGGCACCGCGCGCAGCTCGGGCATCAGCTCCGGCAGCGTCTCGCTGTCGATGCCGAACTGCGACGGCGTGCCGGTCATCCTGATGCTGGTGGCGGCGCTGGAGGTGGCGCTGTTGACGCGCAGCAGGCAGTCGGCGACCACGCCGTGCCCGGTCGCGACCTCTCCGACGTGCCGCAGGTCGCTCGGCGACTCCACGGAGAACGAGGTGACCCCGGCGCCGATCGCGACCCGCAGCTCCTCGTGGGTCTTGCCCGGCCCGGTGTAGAGCATCTCGGAGCCGGTGAAACCGGCCTCCAGCGCGGCGGTCAGCTCGCCGGTCGAGCTGATCTCGGCCAGGCAGCCGCGCTCACCGGTCCCGCGCAGCGCCCGCGCGATCTGCGGGTGCGGGTTGGCCTTGAAGGAGAAGAAGAGTTCGAAGCCCTCGGGAAGCGAGGACAGCAGGGAGTCACGGGCGGCCGTGACACGGTCGAGGTCGTAGACGTACAGCGGGGAGCCGTACCTGGCGACGAGGTCCGCGTTCCGTGTCATCGCGCGCTCTCCTCCAGCAGCGACGCCAGCCGCTTGCGCTCGTTCTTGCCGTTGAGGGTGAGGGGGAACCTGTCGAGCACGTGGCAGGCGGCGGGCACCTTCGGCGGTTCCAGCCGTCTGGCCAGCTCGCGCAGCACCACGTGGGAGGGCAGGTCGCCCTCCACGAACACGACGAGGTCGCGGTGCTCGTCGGGGGGCAGTGCGACCGCCGCCGTGACGCCGGGGATGTCCATCGCGGCGGCCTCGATCTCCACCGTGCTCATCCGGGTGCCCTTGCGTTTGAACATGTCGTCACGCCGCCCCTGGAAGTAGAGGTAGCCGTCCTCGTCGAGCCGTCCGTAGTCGCCGGTGTGCAGGCGCACCTCGCCGGTGTCGGGGTCGGGGCGGTAGGCACGCGCGGTCAGGACGGGGTCGCGCCAGTAGCCGGCCATCACGTTCGGCCCGGCCACGACGATCTCCCCGACCTCTCCCGGGGGCACCGGGCGGCCCTCGCCGTCCAGGATGAGCACCCGGGTGCCCGGCAGCGGCCTGCCGGACGCGCCGGGGCGCTCGGCGTCGAGCTCCGGTTCCATGATGGTGACGCGCTTGCACTCGGTGATGCCGTACATCCGGACCACCCGCGCGCCGGGGAACGACTCGTGCAGGCTGTCGATGGTCGCGGCCGGCAGCGCCGCCCCGGTGTTGGTGAACATCCGCACGGTGGGCGCGGAGCCGGGGGCGCGCCTGGCCAGCGTCGCGATCATCGCGCCCAGGGAGGGGACGACCGGGACGATCGTGGCTCCGCACTCGCGGATCTGCCGGAGCAGCACCAGGTCCGGCTCGTCACCGGCCAGCACCAGCTCCGCGTGGCCGAGGGCGGACAGGAAGATCTGGTACAGGCCGTAGTCGAAGGACATCGGCGGGCGGCAGAAGACCACGTCGCCTCGCCGGTAGCCGAGCACCGCGTTGATGGCGGAGGCGGCGTAGGTGACCCGGGCGTGCGGGCACACCACGGCCTTGGGTGCGGCGGTGCTGCCCGAGGTGTAGATGAGGATCGCCACGTCCTCCGGGAAGATCTTGACGGGCTCGTGCTCGGCGGGCCGGCCGACCCGCTCCTCGACCTCGGCCCAGATCTCGTCGATGTCGTGTACGGGCACCTCGGCGGCGGTCTCCCGCACGGTCTCCCCGGAGCTCCCGGTCCCGATGACCAGCGCGGGTTCGGAGTCCTTCAGGACCGATCCCAGGTGGAAGGGCTTCATGCCGGGGTTCAGCGGCACGAGGACGGCGCCGCGCCTGGAGACGCCGTAGACGATGGGGGCCACCTCACGCCGGTTGGGGAGTTGGACGATCACCCGGTCGCCGGGGATCACCCCCCGGTCCGCCAGCCAGCCGTCGAAGGCGTGGCTGAGTTCGACGACCCGCTGATAGCTCCACGCGCCCCGCGAGTCGCGGACCGCGGGATCGGCCGGGCCCGCGGCCGCGGCGTCGTCCAGCAGGTGGTGCAGGAGATCCGACCGCAGCGGCGGTGTCCCGGGTACCAAGCCTTCCAACGCGACTCTCCCGTTCCTGAATGAAAAAAGAATTCACTCCGGCTCTCATACCGCTTACTCAATAAGTGGGAGCCGAACAAATACATGGAAACGTTACCCCGGCACTCCCCGGACCCCACACCCCTACGGCCCCCCTAAAGGATTCCGAGACCATCCACGCATGCTCGGCCCCCTTTTCCGGGACGGCTTTCAGGAGAACACATTCACCGTCCTGTGCGCCATTGGGTGCGGCGTCGCGGGACCTGGCGCGTGAAATTCCGTATCCATGGGTCACACCGTTTCCGGCGACCGTCACACAGACCGGCCGGCACCGGCGAGCACGGTGGTGGCCCGGTCGCGCAGGCCCGCGCGGTCGACCTTGCGATTGGGGTTCAGCGGCAGCTCGTCCATGTGCCGGTAGTGGCGGGGGACGATGCCCGGCGGCAGGACCCGGCGGAGCCCGGCGGCGAGGTCGGCCGGGCGCGAGGGCGTCCCGGTGTAGAACACGACGAGCTCGGTGACGCCGTTGATGGTGCTGCTCACGGTCACCGCGTCGTCGACCCCCTCACAGCCGCACATGGCGTGGTCGATCTCGGCGAGCTCCACGCGCCAGCCCTGCACCTGCACCTGCGCGTCGGCCCTGCCCAGGTAGACCAGCTCGCCGTTGGCCGCCCGGCGGATCCGGTCGCCGGTGTTGTACCAGGTGCGCCCGTCGCGCTCGACGAACCGGCCGTCGTCGTCGGCGGGGTCGAGGTAGCCGGGGGTGGTCTGCGGCCCGGTGATCCACAGTTCGCCCTCGACCTCGGCGGGCCGGCCCTCGTCGTCCAGGAGCACGTGGTCGTGCCCGTCGTTGACGGTCCCGATCGGCGACATGCCGTTCACGCCCAGAGCCGGGGAGGTCTCCTGGTCCCAGCGATGACCGGCGATGGTGATGGTGAGCTCGGTCGGCCCGTAGAGGTTCTCCAGCGCGCAGGCGTCCGCCGCCCGTTGCCAGTCGGCGGCGTCGGCGCACTTCAGCGCCTCGCCGGCGAAGAAGCTCCAGCGCAGGCCGGGCAGCGCGCCCGGCTCCAGACGACCCGTCCTGCGGACCATGGAGATGGCGCTCGGCGTGGAGAACCACACCGTGACGCCCTGCTGCCGCAGGAAGGCCGGCAGGTCGCGGTAGGCGTGCGGCGGTACGGCGACCGCCGTGGCCCCGGCGCCCCAGGCGCAGAACAGGTCGAACATCGCGCAGTCGAAGGTCAGGTCGAAGGTCTGTGAGAAGACGTCGTCCGGGGTGAAGTCGTAGCGCGCGTCGAGGAGGTCGAAGTAGTGGGCGGTGTTGCCGTGGGTGATCGGCACCCCCTTGGGGCGCCCGGTGGATCCGGAGGTGAACAGCACGTACGCGACGTCGGAGGGGGCGACCGGACGCGGGCGCGCGAGCGCGCACTCCGGGTCGAAGGAGGTGATCGCCGGTTCGAGGACCGCGACGTCCAGCCCCGCCTCGCGCAGCTCGGCGGCTCGCGCCCTGCCACGACCGTCGACGATCAGCGTGGAGACCCCCGCGGCCTCGATCATCTGCCGGGTGCGGGCCGCGGGGAAGTCCGGCTGCAGCGGCACGACGGTCGCCCCGGCGAACAGTCCGGCGAGGACGCCGGTGTAGGAGGTGGCCCCCTTGGCGGCGAGCACCCCGACGGCCCCGGGCCGGGAGGGGGCCAGGAGTGACAGCGCGCCGGCCCACAGCAGCGCCGAACGGTGGACCTCGGCGTAGGTGGCGACGGCACCGTCGACACGGAAGGCCGCCCGTCCCGGAGAGGCCTCCAGGCCGCGCAGGAAACGCGCGTAGAGGGCGTGCGAGCTTTCGCCGTTCATTTCCATCCTAAGATCTCGACGAGTATCCGCGGTTATTCGGATACGCTTTACGGAAAGCACGGGAATAATTCAATTGATTCCGGCCGGCCCGGTGGACATCGAAGCGCACGCGCGCTAGATTCAACAACGGAAGGGCTGATTCCACAGCGTCGCCCGGCACGGGCACCGACTTCGACGGCGAATTCCGCGAGTCACGGCCCCGTCCCCTCCTTTTCGCACGCCCGCTCATCGCGACTCTCCTTGAGAAGGGAAATCGATTGCCATGTGGGACGATCGTTTCGAGGAAACCCTGCGCAGGCAGCTCCCCTTTCTGCCCGCCGACGAGAGGATCCGGGAGGACACCGGCCTGGCCGACTTCGGGCTGGACTCACTCGGCATCGTCGAGTTGCTGGCCACCCTGGAGGAGGAGTACGGGGTGAGGTTCAGGGACGAGGCGCTGACCATGGAGACCTTCGAGACGCCGGGGACCCTCTGGAAGACGCTGTCCGGGATGTTCAGGCCCGTCGCCTGACCGGTGAGGGTGCCCGCGGGACACCTCCCGGCGGATCCGCGGGCCCTCTCACGCACCTGAGCGCCGCACCGGCTGCGGCATCGTCGCCACCCGGGGATTCACCGGGACCACCGTGAAGTTCCTCGTCGTGACCGGCACCCGCCCGAACAGGCTGTCCTGCCCGGCGACGCAGACCCTGGTCACGCCGAGCTCCCGGAGGGTGGCCACCACCTCCGGCCAGCGCAGCGCCCGGACGAAGCCGTCCAGCAGCATCGTCCGCACCGCCTCGCCCGTCCTCAGCACGGTCCCGTCGTGGTCGTCGACGACCGGCAGGCGCGGATCGGCGAAACGCAGGCCGTCGAGGACCTCCTCCGCGGCCCTGCGCCGCAGCGGCTCGAACGCGGCCGAGTGCATCGGGGGCCGCATGGTGTAGAGGGAGAGACCTCCGAGGGAGCGCACCCGCCCCTGCAGCCACTCGACCCGCCGCTCACGCAGGGACAGCATGTGGAAGTCGTGGTCGACGCGGCAGGAGAGGTCGTACCACTCGTTCCCCGCGTCCAGCTCCGCCAGCACCTCCTTCAGCGCGGGCTCGGGGACGCGGACGAAGGAGTGGGTGACGACGTCGGTGTGCTCGCGGCCGAAGTAGTCCTCGGTGACGCGGGCCAGCCCCGCGGTCATGCGCACGGCGTCCTCGAAGGACAGCGCGCCCGAGTAGGCCGCGGCCGCCTTGCCTCCGAAGCTGGGGCCCGCGCACACCTCGGGCTCGACGCCGAGTTCCCGCTCCGCCCAGTCGGCCAGGGCGAGGCAGTTCACCATGAACGCGACCTGGGCCGCCTCCGTGTAGTCGTCTCCCGAGTCGCGGAAGCGGTCGACCAGCGAGTAGCCGAGCGCGTCGTCGGCGAGGGCGACCAGCCGCCGCGCCGAGGGGTTGTCGAGCATGAACCCGGCGACGTCGGCGAACCTGGTGGGGCCCATGCCGGGAAAGACGATCGCCGTGACGGCCTTGGCGCCGGTCTCCATATGGCTATTCCAAACTCTTGAGAAACTCGATCATGACCGCGATGAAACGCTCCGGCTCCTCCAGGTGCGGAGTGTGGCTGGAGTCCTCGAAGATCTCCCAGCGCGCGCCGGGGACGAGCTCGGCGTACGGCCGGACCGTGGCGGGAGTGGCCTCGTCGTGCCGCCCGGAGATCACCAGCGTGGGCACCTCGATGTCGGGCAGGCAGTCGACGACCCCCCAGTCGCGCAGCGAGCCGATCACGTGGAACTCGCTGGGCCCGTTCATCGCGTAGTAGACGGTGGGATCGTTGTAGATCTCCATGAACGTGGCGACGAACTCGCGCGGCCATGGCCGGAGCGTGCAGACGTGCCTGTTGTAGAAGACCATCATGGCGTCGAAGTACTCCTTGGAGTCCGTCGTGCCCGCGGCCTCGTGCTTACGCAGCGTGTCGTCGACGCCGGGCGGCAGCCTGTCGCGCAGGACCCGCATCTCGCTCAGCCACAGCGGATACGAGGCGGGGGCGTTGGCGACCACCAGACCGCGCAGGCCCGCAGGCCGGGCGGAGGCGTGCTTCGCCGCGAGCAGGCCGCCCCACGACTGGCCGAACAGCACGTAGTCACCGTCCACGCCCAGCCGTCGCAGCAGGTTGTCCAGCTCGTCGAGGAAGAGCCGCGGCGTCCAGAAGTCCGTGCTCGCGTCGGGCAGGTGGGTGGAGCCGCCGTTGCCCAGCTGGTCGTAGTGGACGACGGGCCATCCCGACTCGGCGAGCACCGCCATGCCGACCAGGTAGTCGTGGGTGCTGCCGGGGCCGCCGTGCAGGGCGACCACGGTCGGCCGCCCCGAGTTGGGAGTGCCGGTCACCCGGTACCAGGTCCGGTGCTCACCGAACGGCACGGTTCCCTTGGCGCTGGGGGCTGTGGACATGTGAACCTCCCTCACCGGATCGGCGTGCCGGGAACGGACTCAGGGCCGGGGTGCGACGGGCGCCTTCCCGCTCCCAGTGGTCTCCGGGAGCCCGGTGCCCTCGCGCATCCGGCTCCGCGGGCGGAGGGGCACCCGGCCGCCCGGGTGACGGGGGCGTCACCACCCCTTCCTGATCGTGTCGACGACGTGGCCGCGCTGCTCGTCGGTGACCCACGAGCCGACGGGGACGCACACGACGCGCGGGGCGACGCGTTCGAGGTTGGGCAGCAGCGCCGAGTACTCGCGTACGCAGGTGTGCAGGTCGTTGCGCTCGTGCACGTTGCTGACCATGATCCCGGCATCGTCCATGCGCTTCATGAACGACTCCCGGTCCTCGACCTTCATCGGGTAGATCCAGAAGGAGGACTCCCGGTCGCCCGCCCGTTCGGTCAGCTCCAGCCCGGGGATCCCGGCGAGCTCACGGTCGTAGAAGGCGGCGTTCTCCCTGTGCCTGGCCAGGACCCGGTCGACGCCCGCGAGATTGGCCAGGCCGATCGAGGCGTTGATGTCGTTCATGTGGAACTTGAAGCCCCACTCCAGGACGTCGGGCGGGTTGCGGAGCCGGTCGGCGGTGCGGTCGATGCCGAACCAGCGCAGCAGCCGGGCGCGCTCGTGCGCCTCGTCGGTGGGCAGCACGATCGCGCCGCCGTCGCCCGAGGTGAGGTGTTTGATGGCCTGGAAGCTGAAGACGGAGATGTTGCCGTGGTTGCCGAGCGGCCTGCCCCGGTAGGTGGCACCCCAGGCGTGCGCGGAGTCCTCGATCACCGCCGGCCGGAACCCGAACCTGGCCTCGGCCTCGTCGAGGATCTCCCCCAGCCTGTCGAGGTCGACCGGGTAGCCGGCGAAGTGCACGACCATGATGGCGCGCGTCCTGGGCGAGATCTTGCGGGCCAGGTCGTCCAGGTCGACGTTGAGGGTGGCCGGATCGATGTCGACCCAGCGGATGCGCAGCCCGTTGGCCAGGATCGCCCAGTTGGTGGCCTCCATGGTCAGCGGTGTGGACAGCACCTCGCCCTCGGGGTCGCCACCGGGCCGGCCGTCGCCGGCGACCAGGCGCAGTGCCAGGTGCAGGCCGGCCGTGGCGCTGTTGAGGGTGGCCACCCTGGGGTTGCCGATGGCCGCGCCCAGGGCGCTCTCGAACTCCTCGACCTTGGCCCCCTGGCCGATCCTGCCGCTGCCCAGGACCTGGGCGACCGCGGCCGGGGCATCGGCGGACATCGACACGCTGAACAGTGGGATCATCGCTGGCTCCAGACTTCGCGGTGTTTCATCCGGTGAAGGCGTATTCGCCGTGGGCGCCAAGGCCGTCGAGTTCCGCGTACCTCGCCTTGCAGTCGGCGTACGTCGGCAACATGCCCTGCTCGGCGGCCTCCCGCAGCGAGGGGGCCACCCGGTCCTTCTCCGACAGCAGCAGCCGCTGCCCCTGCGGCCAGGGCAGGGCCAGTTCCTCGTCCAGCGGGTCGATCTGGATCTGGCCTTCGGGTGACCAGGTGCTGGAGCACAGGTAGACGACCGTGGCGTGCTCGGTCAGCGGGGCGAATCCGTGCGCCAGGCCCTCCGCCAGGTAGAGGGCGTGGCGGTTCTCGGCGCTCAGCGTGACCGCGACGTGCTTGCCGTACGTGGGCGAGCCGACCCGGATGTCGACGAGGATGTCGACGATGGCCCCCTGGGCGCAGGTCACGTAGCGGGCCTGGCCGGGAAGGGCCGTCGCGTGCAACCCGCGGATCGTCCCGCGCCGGGACAGCGAGCAGTTGACCTGGGCGACCGAGAGCGGATGACCGATGGCCTTGTGGAACGCGGGCTGGTTGAAGACCTCCAGGAACAGCCCTCGGTCGTCCGTGAAGATCTGAGGGTTGATCAGGAACGAGCCGTCCACCTCAAGCTGGTGGATCTCCATGTCCGGAACCTTTCTGGGAGCCTGCCATGTGCCGGGGAACACGCGCGGGCCCGCGAAGCCTCTGACCACACGCAGAAAAACCGCACTCGGTCTCTCCGGATGTCACCGGAGATTTTCCTCGCACCATCGGAACGGGCATCGTTGAATCACGCCCGGTCGAATGCGAATTCATCGCGAATCGGCATTCCCGGAAACGTGTTCCGCGCCGACCCCTCTCGTGCCCCGCCTTTCCGCCGCCTGCCTTCGGAAGGGGAGGACGTGTTTCACAGAGGCTCGGCGAACTGGATCACACGTCCGGCGCCGTTTCTCGTTGACACCGTTCATGGTTGTCAGCGGCACCGCGCGGGACAACCCCTACCTGCCCCTTAACGAGGCACGCGGGACCGTTCAGCTCACGGCGTCCGCGACGGGCCGGTCAGCGGCGGAGGCTCCGCACGCTCCTGATCTGCGAACAGGTGCCGGCATCTCCGCCCGGGGCCGCTGACGTGCACCCGCGGAGGGCTCGGTCTCCCCGACCGGCCCCGGCCGGCCCCGACCGGCGCCGCGGGAGGATCCGGCGCCGCGCGACCGGCGCGGCGCGGCCATTCGGATGGACAATCCGTTAGGGGTGCGATAAGGGTTGGTGCTCACCTGGACGACATATAGCGTTTCCCCCACATGACGGGTAAAAACTGCGAACCCCTGTGGCGGTGACTGCGAAACCCTCCCGGCCGCCGGCCGCCGATCGCGCCCGTACCTGATTTCGATGGGGGTGCCCCACGTGCAAGGAAAAACGCCCTTCACCGTGTCGACTTTTCTTGGGAATGGATTATGGCACTGACCGTCGGCTATCCGAGCACTCAGCGGGGACCGGAACTCGACCAGCGGGGACCCGAACCCGCCCACCGAGAGCCCGAGCTCGACCAGCGGGGACCGGAACTCGTCCGGCGAGAGCCCGAGCTCGACCAGCGCGCACCGGCCGTCCGCCTGGCACGGCTGCTCGACCCGGGCTCCCTGGTCCCGCTGCACGAGGCGGACTCCAGCGGTGTGTCCGCCGTGCGGGGCCGTGTCTCGGGCATCGATGTGATCGCCTACTGCACCGACGCCACCGACATGGGCGGCGCGATGGGCGCCGCGGGCAGCGCCAGGGTCGTGAACGCCATCGACACGGCCCTGCTGGAGGGGGCACCGGTGATCGGCCTGTGGCACTCCGGTGGCGCCAGGCTGGCCGACGGCGTCGAGTCGATGGACGGCGTGGGCCGGATGTTCGCCGCGATGACCAGAGCCTCCGGCCGGGTGCCCCAGGTGTCGGTGGTCCTCGGCCCGGCGGCGGGCGCCGCCGCGTACGGGCCCGCGCTCACCGATGTGGTGATCATGTCGGAGGCCGGCCGGATGTTCGTGACCGGACCCGACGTGGTGCGTGCCGTCACCGGTGAGCGGATCGACATGGAGTCCCTCGGCGGGACCGTCGCGCACGGCGGCAAGTCCGGTGTGGCGCACGTGGTGGTCGCCTCGGAGGCCGAGGCCTACGAACAGGCGCGCCGGACCGTCGATCTCCTCACCCGCCGGTCCGTCTTCGACGTCGCCGCGGCGCGCGAGGGAACGGACCCTCGGGCACTGCTGCCGGACAACCCTCGCCGGGCCTACGACGTGCGCCCCCTGCTGCGCGAGATCCTCGACCCCGGCGCCCCCTTCGTGGAGATGCAGCCCCGCTGGGCGGCGAACGTGGTCGTCGGCCTGGGCCGGCTCGCCGGGGGGTCGGTCGGCGTGGTCGCCAACAACCCGCTGCGCAAGGGCGGCTGCCTCGACTCGCTGAGCGCGGAGAAGGCGGCCAGGTTCGTTCGCATGTGCGACGCGTTCGAGGTGCCGCTGGTGGTCGTCGTGGACGTGCCGGGCTACCTGCCGGGTGTCGGGCAGGAGTGGGGTGGAGTGATCCGGCGCGGGGCCAAGCTCCTGCACGCCTTCGCCGAGGCGGTCGTCCCACGGGTCACCCTCGTCACCCGCCAGTCCTACGGCGGGGCGTACATCGCGATGAACTCCCGGTCCCTGGGCGCCACCGCGGTGTACGCCTGGCCGGACGCGAAGGTCGCGGTGATGAGCGCGGAGGCCGCGGTCGGCGTGCTGCACCGCAAGCGGCTCGCCGCCGCCCCTGACGACGAACGCGAGGCGCTGCGGCTGCGGCTCGTCGACGAGCACGTCCGTACCGCGGGCGGGGTGAACCGCGCCCTCTCCCTCGGTGTCGTCGACGAGGTGATCAACCCGGTGGACACCCGCCGCAGGATCGCCGAGGCCCTCGCCGCCGCCCCGGCCCGGCGTGGCCGACACGGGAACATCCCGCTCTGAACCTCTCCCCCGATCTCTCCCTCGAGTCCCGTGACCGTCGCGGCAAGACCACTTCAGGGCCGAAGGCGGGCCCGCCCGCAGAGGGCCGTCGCCGCAGGCAGACCCACCACACCGAAAGGAGCCGGTGGATTCCGATGAACGCCGTTTCCCCCGACCTGCCCTTCCCACGCCGGACGACTCCGGCGGCCCTCACCGCGGATCCGATGGCCGAGGCCGTGCTCGGCGGGGCGTCCCCCGACCAGCTGGCACGGACCCCGGTGCCGGAGGACTACCTCGCCGCCCACCTGCGGATCGAGGACGTCGACATGTTCACCGGCATCGAGGACAAGGACGTGCGCAAGTCGATGCGCGTCGGGCGGGTGCCGATGCCCGAGCTCGCCCCCGACGAGGTCCTGATCGCGGTGATGGCGAGTTCCATCAACTACAACACGGTCTGGTCGTCGATCTTCGAGCCGCTGCCGACGTTCAATTTCCTGAAGCGGTTCGGCGCCACCGGCGGGTTCGCGACCAGGCACGACCTTCCGTATCACGTCGTGGGGTCCGACTGCGCCGGGGTGATCGTACGGGCCGGCGTCGGAGTGCGCCGCTGGCGGGTGGGCGACCGTGTCGTGGTGAGCCCGATCCAGGTCGACGACCAGGAGCCGGCGACGCACGGCGACGGCATGCTCGGCGCCGAGCAGCGCGCCTGGGGCTACGAGACGAACTTCGGGGCGCTCGCCCACTACACGGTGGTGCGCGCCAGCCAGTTGATCCCCAAACCCGCCCATCTCACCTGGGAGGAGGCCGCCAGCATCACGCTGTGCGCCGGCACGGCCTACCGCATGCTGGTCAGCCGCCAGGGGGCGGACATGAAGCAGGGCGACATCGTCCTCATCTGGGGCGCGACCGGCGGGCTCGGCGGATACGCCGTGCAGATGGTGAAGAACGGCGGCGGCATCCCGGTCGGGGTGGTCGGCTCCGCGTCGAAGGCCGCGGCCCTGGAACGGCTCGGCTGCGACATCGTCATCAACCGCAGCGAGATCGGAATGGGCGGCGACGCCCCCGGCAGCCCGGAGCGGACGATCGAGCTGGGCAAACGCCTCGGAAAGATCATCCGGGAGAGGGCGGGCGGGGACCCGCACATCGTCTTCGACTACATCGGCCGGGCCACGTTCGGGATCTCGGTGTTCGTGGCCCGCCGCGGCGGCACGGTCGTCACCTGCGGCTCCAGTACGGGCTACCAGCACCGGTTCGACAACCGCTATCTCTGGATGAACCTCAAGCGCATCATCGGCAGCCACGCGGCCAACATGCAGGAGCTGTGGGAGTGTCTGCGGCTGTTCGAACTCGGCAAGCTGGTGCCGACCCTGTCGTCGTTGTACCCGCTCGCGGAGGTCGCCGAGGCCGCCCGGCTGGTGCAGACCAACACCCACCTGGGCAAGGTGGGCGTGCTGTGCATGGCCCCCGAGCCCGGCCTCGGCGTGACCGATCCCGAACTGCGGGCCAGGCTCGGCGAGGAGAGGCTGAACCCGCTGCGAGACCCGTCGGCCCCGCGCGACACGCCCCTCCTCGCCGGAAAGGTGTAGGCGACCGTGACCAGGCGAACCGCCGGAATCCTGGCGACCGGCTCGTACCTTCCGAAGGAGGAGGTCGGCAACGCGCAGATCGCGGAACGAGCCGGTGTCACCCCGGAATGGATACTGCGCAAGACCCGGATCTCCTTCCGGCGGTACGCCGCGCGGGACGAGGCGACCTCGGACCTCGCGGCGCGGGCCGCGATGAGCGCGATCGAACAGGCCGGCGTCGACGTCGACCGGATCGGTTACGTCATCGTCGCCACCTCGACGGGTGACCACCCGCAACCGCCCACCTCCTACCTCGTGCAGAACGCGCTCGGCGCCTACGGCGCCGCCTGCTTCGACATCAACGTCGTGTGCAGCGGGTTCGTGTACGGCCTCGCCCTGGCGAAGGCCCTGCTCTCGCTCCAGCCCGACACCTACGCGCTCGTGGTGGGCGCGGACCTCTACTCGCGTTCTCTCGACTTCACCGATCGCCGCACCTCGGTGCTCTTCGGGGACGGCGCCGGCGCCGCCCTGGTCGGCATGGTGCCCGAGCCGTACGGGATGATCGCCTGTGACCTGTCCAGCCGGGGCGAGGCGAGCGGGCTCATCGGCGTCAAGGCCGGGGGCAGCAGGTTCCCGGCCTCGCACGAGACCGTCGCGGCCGGTGAGCACTACTTCAGGATGGACGGCCGCGGGGTGCGGGACTTCGTGATGGAGAACGTCCCGCCCGCGGTGGAAAGGCTGGTGGTCGGTGCCGGGTACGGCCTCGACCAGGTCGACGCTTTCGTGCCGCACCAGGCCAACGGGGCGCTGCTCGGCGAGCTGGTGGAGCGCTGCGGGCTCACCGGCGCGCACACCCCGCGCACCGTGGAGTGCTACGGGAACATGGGAAGCGCCTCGGTGCCGGTGGCGCTCGACGAGGCCAACAGAGCGGGCATGCTCGGCGACGGCGACCTGGTGCTGCTCGCCGGTTTCGGCGGCGGCATGTCGATGGGCACGAGCCTGATTCGCTGGTCCGCGACCACACGTCTGGAGACGAGATGAGCGACATCCACAGGGTCGGTATCGTCGGATGCGGGCTGATGGGCTCGGGTATCGCCGACGTGTGCGCCCGCGCGGGGCTGGACGTGCGGGTCGTGGCCTCCAGCGGCGCCTCGATGAACCGGGGACGGCAGCGGCTGCTGAGATCCCTCGACGGCGGGCTGCGCAAGGCGACGATCACCGAGACGGAGCGAAGCGAGGCGCTGGAACGGGTCTCCTTCACCTGCGACCTCTACGATCTGGGCGACCGGCAGATCGTCTTCGAGGCCGTCCCCGAGCACGAGCCGACCAAGCTCGACCTGTTCCGCGCCCTGGACAAGATCGTGGAGGATCCGGACGCGATCCTGGCGTCGAACACGTCGTCCATCCCGATCATCAGGATGGCGAGGGCCACCGAGCGGCCCGGCCAGGTGGTCGGCGTGCACTTCTTCAATCCCGTGCCCGTCATGCCGCTGGTGGAGCTGATCGGGTCGCTGCTCACCGAGGACGAGCCCCTGGCACGGGCGGAGGCGTTCGTCACCGGAACGCTCGGCAAGCAGGCGATCCGCTCCTCCGACCGGGCGGGCTTCGTGGTCAACGCCCTGATCATCCCGTACCTGCTGTCGGCCATCCGGATGGTGGAGACGGGGTTCGCCACCGCCGACGTGATCGACAAGGGGATGGTGCTGGGCTGCTCGCACCCGATGGGTCCGCTGAGGCTCGCCGACCTGATCGGGCTGGACACGGTGGCCTCGATCGCCGGCGCGCTGTACGGGGAGTTCAGGGAGCCGCAGTACGCGCCTCCGCCGATACTGCTGCGCATGGTCGAGGGCGGCCTCCTCGGTAAGAAGACCGGCCGAGGATTCCACGTCTACTCCTGATATCCCTCTGTTCCCTGAAACGGCGCCTGGACACGGTCCGGCGCCGTTCTCGCATCTGTACGCGGGGACGAGGCGTGTGGCCGGAGCACATGGTCGGGGCGTGTGGCCGGGGCACGTCGCCCGTCCATGCCCGTCCATGCCCGTCCATGCCCGTCCATGCCCGTCCATGCCCGCGCGCGCCCGTGCGCGAGCACGGGTGGGCGCGCACGAACGAGAGCGCGGGACGGGGGCGCGGCGAAGCGTTTCGACGCGAGGGCACGGTCGTTTCCGCGCGGCGGGCGGCCATTTCAACACAGGGCGGGCGATACGCGAAAAGCGAAAGACGTCATTTCAACACGGAGAGGGCGCGTGACGCCCCCGGGCAGGGCCTCAGCGGCGCGAGTCCGCGGCGAGCAGGGCCGACGAGACGCGGCCGGCGACGAGGGCGACGATCTCCTCGGCGTGGTCGGTGAGGTAGAAATGGCCGCCGGGAAAGAACCGCGCCTCGAACCGTGCCCGCGTATGGTCGCGCCACGCCCGCACGTCGTCCGGGCGGGCCTTCGGGTCGTCGATACCGGACAGGGCGGTGACCGGGCACGACAGCCCCGGCCCCGGCCGGTGGCGGTAGGTCTCGACGGCCCGGTAGTCGCTCCTCACCACGGGCAGCATCGCCCGCATGAAGTCGTCGTCGCCGAGCACCATCGTGGCGGTCCCGCCCAGTGCGCGCAGTTCGGCCAGGAGCTCGTCGTCCGGCCGCAGGTGCGTCCGGTCGTCCCGGTGGATCGACGGGGCGCGCCGCCCCGAGACGAACAGTTCCAGCGGCGCCGTACCGCGCCTCTCCAGCCTGCGGGCCACCTCGAAGGCGACGAGAGCCCCCATGCTGTGCCCGAAGAGCGCCAGGGGGCGCGTGACGGCCCGGGCCGGTAGTGCCGCGACGATCCGGTCGGCCAGCTCGTCGATGTCCTCGACACACCTCTCGGCGCGCCGATCCTGCCTGCCCGGATACTGCACCGCGAGCACCTCGACCGTGGGCGGGGCGAGGCGCGCGACCGGAAGGTAGAAGCTCGCGGAGCCCCCGGCGTGCGGGAAGCAGACCAGCGTGGCCGGTGCCCGCTCGGCCCGCTCCCCCGCCTGCCCGAAAAGGAGGCGCCGGACCCACATGTCGTCGCCGTCCTTGACTGCGCTCATGACTCCCACCCCGTCTCGACCATCGCGTTCCGGCCGGCGCGTCTCGATCCCGCCATCCAGGACGACCGGTCATCGGCGGCCTTTTCGACAGCCGGAATCAGGTCTCCGATAGATCCAAAATCATCGACCTCTTTCACATCAATACCTCGGAAGGAATATAATCCATCTCGCCCTGCACTCCCGCAAGCATTCGTCACCCACCGTCATACGCCAATCACATTACGGCAACATCTGGCCGTCGGCATGCGGAAGGATATCCAAAGTAGCCTGCGACGATCCAGGGAAGCAGCCCTTCGCGCCCCCCTAAATCAACCCCGTCGATAAGGGTTAATAGGGGGTTTGCATTTTCGCCGAGAGCCATAGATGATCCCGCTGGGGCGGATACGGGGTTACCGCCTGGTTAAGCGTTCTGGATGCCGTGATGAAACTAGGTGCGAGAGAATGACGAAATCATGGACAGCGCCGTGATGAAATTCTGAAATGGCATCCTACCGCCGTCGGCAGTTCCGTCGGAAAAGAGGAAAGGTTGACGTCACCTACCGGCAAATACAGGTTTCCTTCTCTTACCAGCCGGGTGTTATCGTTCCATCATCTGCTTTCATCTAGGGTGGACGGGGAGCCCTATGATACTTATCGAGCGGGACAACGAAACCACTTTTCTCACAAACCTGCTTTCGGATTGTGCGCGCGGCCGTGGCCGGGTGGCGACGATCACGAGCCCTACCGCGACCGGCAAGACCGAGCTGGTGTACGCCTTCGGTCGCAGCGCCGTCGAGTCGAAGGTCACCTGGCTGAGCGCCACCTGCTCAGGGGCGGACCAGAAGGTGCCCCTCGGCGTGGTGAGCCAGATCTTCCACAACGCGGCACTCCCCATCGACCACGCCTTCCGAGCGGCACAGCTCATCGAGGACGCCGTGCTCGGGGCGAAGTCGTCCGGTGAGCGCCCCGAGGAGTCCGATTGGCTCCGTATCACCCAGGGCCTGTGGGCCATTGTCCTCGAACTCTCCAAGTCGAATACCGTGCTCATCACCGTGGACGACATCGAATACGCGGACTCCCTTTCCTGGCAGCTTCTGCTCAACTTCGTCCATCGGCAGAAGAGTGCCAACGTGCTCATTCTACTGACGGCCACAGAGGGCCTTCAGGGAATGGATCCGCATCTCGAGATAAACCTTATGCGCCATCCTCACTACGAGCGCATAACACTGGCACCGCTTTCCCTGCGAGGCGTCATCAAGACACTGTCCGCTTTTGTCGGCAACACTGCGGCGGTTAAGTTCGGCCCAGCGGCCCACAATGTAAGTGGAGGCAACCCGCTGCTGGTCAAGGCATTAATGGAAGACTACAAGAGTGCCGGCGAACCGGATAACCTCATCGTCTCCGACGCATTCTCCCGATCGGTCCGGGCTCTCCTGCACCGCAGCGATCCCACCATGTTGCTGGTCGCCCACGGGCTCGCGATACTTGGGGACCTCGCCCTGCCGACTCTTCTCTCGGAGTTACTCGGCATCACGACGACAATGGTGAACCAGGCGCTGAACCGTCTCGGTGTCATCGGCATTGTTGACTCGCTACGTTTTCGGCACCCCGCGGCCAGGTCCGCCGTGCTCGACGACCTCGACCCGCATCGGCGTCAGGAAATGCATCGGCTCGCCGCGCGGCTTCTCCACGCGGAGGGGGCCGCGGCCACCGTGGTCGCCGAACATCTCATCGGCTCGCCCCGCTTCCGGGAGTCCTGGGCACTGGCCGAGCTCCGCGAGGCCGCCGAGCAGGCGCTCACGAACGACCGGCACGAGTTCGCGGTCCAGTGCCTGAAGCTCGCCCTGCAGCTGTGCGACGACGACCGGCAGCGCACGACGACCACGGCGATGCTCGCCCGGGCGGAGTGGCGCCTCAACCCCGCCGCCGCCAACCGGTACGTCGACCGGCTCGTCGCGGACGCCCGCGAGAACAGGCTGGGCTTCGACGAGCTGGACACCCTGCTGGGGTTCCTGCTCTGGCACGGGCAGCACGACGAGGCCGTGGAGGTGCTCGAACGGCTGACCGAGCTGGCAGGCGAACCCTGCGCCGACGAGGAGGCGGCCTGGCTCGACGTCCTTCGCCACCGGCTGTCGTGCATCCACCCCCCGGTCCTCGCCCGTGCCCGCGTCGTCGCGAGCGCCGACTCCGTGACGAGGCCGGCGTGGACGACGTGGACGACGGTCGAGAGCGGTCCGCACTCGCGGGCGGCGGCCCTGCTCGCAGGCGTCCTGCGGGACGGCCCGGACGAGAACACGCTCAGGACCGCCGAGCGCGTGCTGCACTCCACCTCGCTGGACGACGTGAACCTGGAGACCGTGGGGGCGGCGCTCCTCGCCCTGGTCTACTCCGACCGCCCCGACAAGGCCGCGCTCTGGTGCGACCTCCTGTACTCGGAGGCCGTGCGGCGCCGCTCCCCCACCTGGCGGGCGCTACTCGCCTCCCTGCGGGCGAGCATCGCCATCCGCCAGGGGGACCTGTTGACCGCCGAGGAGTACGCGCGTGCCGCACTGGACATCCTGCCGCCCCGGAGCCTGGGCGTCCTCGTCGCGTTGCCACTCGCCGTACTGATCCGCGCCACCACCGAGATGGGTAAGTACGACGTCGCCGAGCGCCATCTCAGATGGCCGGTGCCCAACGCGATCTTCCAGACCCACTTCGGGCTCCACTATCTGCAGGCCCGTGCCCACTACTATCTGGCGACGAACCACTCGCACGCCGCGCTCAACGACTTCTCGACCTGCGGGCGGTTGATGCGTGCCTGGAATCTGGACACCCCGGCGCTGGTGCCGTGGCGTCACGGCGCCGCGGCCGCCCTGCTCCAGTTGGAACAGCGGGAACAGGCACGGACCCTGCTGGAGCAGCCCTACGAGCTGTCCGGCGGCGACTCGCTCAGGACACGGGGGATCTCACAGCGTCTCCTCGCCGCCACCAGCGACCTCAGGCAGCGTCCGTCCATGCTCCGGGAGGCGATCGACACGCTCCAGAGCGCGGGCGACCGCCTGGAGATGGCCTACGCGCTGGTCGACCTCACCCACACCCTCAACGAGCTCGGCGAGCCCAACAAGGCACGGATGATCGGCTATCGTGCCGACAGCGTGGCCGGCGAGTGCCGGGCCGAGCCGCTGCGGCAGGCCGTACGGCACAACAGCGACGGCTACGACAGCGGCGACGGTCTGGAGAGCATGAACGTGCTCAGTGACGCCGAGCAGCGCGTCGCCTCGCTCGCCGCGCTCGGCTACACCAACCGCGAGATCTCCAGAAAGATCTACATCACCGTCAGCACCGTGGAGCAGCATCTGACCCGCATCTACCGCAAGCTCAACGTGAAAGGCCGCAGGGATCTGCCGGCGCAGTTCTCGCAGATGTGAATGACCGGCTCGCCGCCCGTGCCCGTCCGGCCGGGGCTTCCGGGGGGCACGGGCGGCGAGGGTCACTCGGTACGACCGTCCACCTGCGGGGTGTCCACTCGTACCGATCGGAGAAGGATCGTGGCGAGAACCGCCGTCAACGCCATGATGACGGCTCCGAGGACGGCGGCCACCTGCATGCCGCCGGTGAAGGCCGAACGGGCGGCGTCGAGCAGGGCCGCCCCGGTCTGCTCCGGCAGCCTCGCGGCCACCCCGAGCGCACCGCCGAGGGTCTCGCGCGCCGCCTCGGCGTCTTCGGGGGGCAGGGCGGGCGCCGAGGCGACGAACCTCTCGCCGTAGACGGACAGGCCGACGCTGCCCAGGATCGCGATACCGAGCGCGCCCCCGAGTTCGGTGGCGGCCTCCATGACCGCGGACGCCGAGCCGGCGCGTTCCGGCGGGGCGGCAGCGACGATCATGTCGGATGCCACCGCCTGCACTGCTCCGATACCGGATCCCAGCAGGAGCAGACCGCTGACGAGAAACCACCGCTCGGAGTCCACGTCGATCAGGCTCATCACGACGAAGCCTCCGGCGGCGAGCGCCATGCCGCCGCCCATGATGAATCCCGGACGCGCCCACTTCGCGATCACGGCGGCCAGTACGGAACCGGCGAGGGCCGCACCCGCCGCGGGAAGGGTGAGCAACCCCGCGGTGAACGGCCGCAATCCGAGCACCATCTGCAGATACTGGGCGATGAAGTAGAACAGCCCCACCAGGGCGAAGATCGCGAGTGTGCTCGTGATCAGCGACATGCTGAAGGGCCGGCTGGAGAACAGTCTCAGGTCGAGCATCGGGTCGGGCAGCAACCGCTGCCTGCGCAGGAACACGACACCGAACGCCAGCCCGACGATCACGCCGGTCAGGGCCTGGAGTTCGAAGCCGTCGGCGGCGAACTGCTTGATCCCGTAGACCGTCGGCAGCAGGGCCGCCAGCGACAGCAGGGCGCTGATCAGGTCGAACCTTCCGGGGCGGGGGTCGCGGTACTCCGGCAGCACGATCGGTCCCAGCAGCAGGAGCAGGACCATGACCGGCACATTGATCAGGAACACCGATCCCCACCAGAAACGCTCCAGGAGCCAGCCTCCGACGATCGGTCCCAGCACGCTGCCTCCGGCGAAGCCCGCGGCCCACACGGCGATGGCCATCCGACGCTGTCCGGGGTCATGGAACATGTTGCGGATCAGCGCGAGGGTCGGCGGCATCAGGCTCGCCGCCGCCGCGCCCTGCAGGGCGCGGGCCACGACGAGCAGCTCGGCGCTGGGGGCGTAGGCGGCGACGGCCGACGTGACACAGAACGCGGTGGCACCGATCAGCAGCAGTTTCCTGCGGCCGATCCTGTCACCCAGGGTGCCCATCGGAATCAGCAGACCGGCCAGCAGGAAGGCGTAGATGTCGACGATCCACAGCAGCTGAGAACCGGTCGGCGCGAGGTCCGCGCTCAGGAAGGGGAGCGCGAAGTACAGCACCGTCACGGTCACGGAGATGAGCAGGACGGGCAGGACCAGCACCGCGAGGCCGAGCCATTCCCTCCGCCCGGCTGTGGCTACGCCCTGTGTCATGACTACAACTCCTTGGGTACTTCGTACATCAAATAGACGCATACATCGTACGCACAACTCTTCGGAGAGCACAACGGCTCGTCCTCAGATCGACCTTGACTTCTGAAAAGTTCCAGATAAACCCTAGAGAACAGCGGGTTAGCACCTAATGACACCTCACTCCCACTGGTTATTTCATCACGCTTGGATCGCTAATTACGTCACAAAAAGCATGTGCTAGAGTTTCGTCACACGGCTGTGCATCTGGAATCGGACGGGGACCACATGTTGACGTGCACACAATGTGGAAAGCCTTTGAACGCCGCACCTCGGGGACGACGCCCCCGGTACTGCTCCCGCGCCTGTCAGGCGCGGGCCTACCGTGCCCGGACCGCCGAGCGGTCCGCGCAGTCCGCCGGACGGACCCCGGCCTCCGCGCTGCGGGTCGCGCCCCCCAACGTTTCCCTCTCCGCGGCGCCGGGATGCACCCCCGCCGCGGACCATGCCCCGCTCCGGCAGAGCGCCGACGATCTGGCCATACACCACGAACCCCCGAGCGGCCTGAGCACGGAGCGGATCGTACGCACCGCGGTCCGGATCGCCGACACCGAAGGACTGGACGCGTTGTCGATGCGCCGCGTCGCGACCGAGCTGGGCGCCGGCACGATGTCGCTGTACCGCTACGTGTCGGGCAAGGACGCGCTCGTCGAGTTGATGGTCGAGGTCGTCTTCGGGGAGACCTCCTATCCGGTCTCCGTACCGGGAGGCTGGCGCACCAGGCTGGAGATCGCGGCACGAAGGGAGTGGGGGATGTACTCCAGGCACCCCTGGGCGCTGCGGGTCATCGCCACCCCCCAGCCGCCGCTCGGGCCGAACGTGCTCGCCGATGTCGAGTGGGCGATGCGCGCCATGGACGGCCTCGGCCTCGACCCGATGACGATGCACTGGGTGGCCATGATGGTGAGCGCCCAGGTGCAGGGCGCGGCCCTGCTGCTGGTGAACGAGCTGGAGGCCGAGCGCCGCACCGGCGTCACGACGAGACAGTGGCGCGCGTCGAAGACGCCGATGCTCCTGGAGATCCTGGAGTCCGGGCAGTTCCCGATGCTGTCCAGGCTGTACGCGCAACAGGACGAGCCGATCGACATCGACGAGTGGTTCGAGTTCAGCCTGCGGCACCTTCTCGACGGTGTCGCCGTCCTGGTGGAGGGCCGGAAGAAGGGGGCGTAGGGCACGCACCCGGATTCGCCCCGCGACCAGCCCGACGGCTCCCGCGGGACGCGAATCACTCCCTGTCCCCGGAAAGCCTTTTTTCGGCAAGTCGTTCATGTATGAAAGAAAAACATCGGAGGACTGCGCTACTCGGCGATTCTGGTCCGGGTCGTCCAACGAAAGACAGCCGCTCCGGAATCATCGGAAACCGATTCCGTCTGCCGCTCGAAGTGCTCGTAGCCATTGTGCCGGGGAATCTTTATCTTTCCGTAGGCCGCCGTCGCGTCGTCGACCCGGAAGGTCCGTGAGATATCAGCAGGACCCCCTTCGAGTACGACGTCGACATATGTCCGTTCGAGCTGCGATGCGGCGAATCCGGAATGGCCCTGCCCTTCCGCCCCGCTCTCCTGCCCGCCCTGGTCGATGGAGACGCTCATCTGGAATACCTCCGGTCTGTGTGTTCGGTCGATGTGGTCCGCCGCCGTGGCCGCGGATCGTTTCCGCGCCTCCGACCCCTGGAACGCTCAGCGGAACTCGGCCGCGACGCCGCGTACGTACCGGCCGTAGCTGGAGGCGGAGAGTTCGGCTCCCAGCCGGTCGCAGGTCTCGGCGTCGATGAAGCCCATGCGCAGCGCGACCTCCTCGATGCAGGCGATGCGTACGCCCTGCCGGTTCTCCAGCGCCTGCACGTACTGGGTGGCCTGCAGGATCGACTCCGGCGTGCCGGCGTCGATCCAGGCGAACCCCCTGCCCAGGTCACGCAGGCGCGCCTTGCCCCTTCGCAGGTAGGTGCGGTTGACATCGGTGATCTCCAGCTCCCCCCGGGGGGAGGGCCGCAGGTTCTTGGCGATGTCGATCACGTCGTTGTCGTAGAGGTAGAGGCCGACGATCGCCCTGTTGGACCGGGGATTCGCCGGCTTCTCCTCGATCGAGACGAGCCGGCCTTCGGCATCGGTCTCCCCGATGCCGTAACGCTGGGGATCGCTGACCGGGTAGCCGAACAGCACGCAGCCGTCCACGTCCGCGACGTTCTCCTGGAGGATGTCGTAGAAGGAGTTGCCGTGGAAGATGTTGTCGCCGAGCACGAGGGCGACCGGGTCGCCGCCGATGTGGTCGGCGCCGATGACGAAGGCGTCGGCCAGGCCCTTCGGCTCGTCCTGCTGCGCGTAGCTGATGTCGAGCCCCAGATGTGACCCGTCCCGCAACAGGCGGGTCAGCTGCGGCAGGTCGGCGGGGGTGGAGATGATCATGATCTCCCTGATGCCCGCGAGCATGAGCGTCGACAGCGGATAGTAGATCATCGGCTTGTCGTTCACGGGGAGAAGCTGCTTGGAGACCGCGAGCGTGAGCGGATACAACCTCGTGCCGTGGCCGCCCGCGAGAATGATGCCTTTCATGGAAAAGCCCTTCATGACGAAGTCGGCCAACGGTGGTCAATCGGATAGGAAGCCGACCGGTACCAAAAAGACTCACATGGCGCATAGGGGGCATCAACCCCCTACCGTCTCCCTTAATCCCCCTATTTCCTCCAGTCGAATTCATCGCCCGTGGGCAGGGCTTCTCACACCGGATCTCACCGCCTACAGTCGGAGCCGCGGCCCCGGAATTCCGCGCCGACGAATCATCTCCAAAAACCATGCGTGCCGAAATTCCAAACATCCGCGCATTCACGGAAGGGCACCGCCCCCGCGACGCCCACAGCCATGAGGGCGGGTCTCCCGTCCAGCGATCACAGCGAGGTGGATCTCCGTTGAGAATTCTCGTCACCGGGGGTGCCGGATTCATCGGTTCCCACTACGTACGCACCCTTCTCGGCACGGACGGCCCGGCGACTGTCACCGTGCTGGACAAACTCACCTACGCGGGCAACCCGGCCAACCTCGACCCGGTCCGCGACAGTGACCGCTTCGCGTTCGTCCAGGGCGACATCTGCGACACCGAACTCGTCGGCGAACTCGTCTCCCGGCACGACCAGGTGGTGCACTTCGCCGCCGAGTCCCACGTCGACCGGTCGATCCTCGGCGCCGGCGAGTTCGTGCGGACCAACGTGGTGGGCACCCAGACCCTCCTGGACGCGGCACTCCGCGGCGGGCCCGCGACCTTCGTGTACGTCTCCACCGACGAGGTCTACGGCTCGATCGAAGAGGGGTCCTGGCCGGAGACCGACCCGCTGAGCCCCAACTCCCCCTACGCGGCCTCCAAGGCGGCCGGCGACCTGCTGTCACTCTCCTACCACCGCACCCACGGCCTGGACGTGCGGGTGACCCGCTGCTCCAACAACTACGGGCCCCACCACTTCCCCGAGAAGGTCATCCCGCTGTTCATCACCAACCTGCTCGACGGACTGAAGGTCCCGCTGTACGGCGACGGCCTCAACGTCCGCGACTGGCTGCACGTCGACGACCACGTCAGGGGCATCGAGCTGGTCCGCACGGCGGGCCGCCCCGGTGAGGTCTACAACATCGGCGGCGGCACCGAGCTGAGCAACAGGGAACTCACCGGCCTCCTCCTGGAGGCCCTGGGCGCGGACGAGAGCAGCATCGCCTACGTGGAAGACCGTAAGGGCCACGACCGCCGCTACTCCGTCGACTGGACCAAGATCGAGCGGGAGCTGGGCTACCGCCCGCGCAAGGACTTCGCGACGGGCCTGGCCGAGACCGTGGCCTGGTACCGCGACAACCGGGCCTGGTGGGAGCCGCTCAAGGCGGGGCTGCGGACCGGCTGACCCGTCCTTCCCGCCCCCGTACGGCGCGGGTCCCCGCACAACGGTCGTACCGGGGCCCCGCACCATCCCCGGGCCGGTCTCCGGTGGCCCGGGGATGGTGCGGGGCCCCGGAGACGGCCCGGGGCGGAGGCGCGGAGCGCGGGGGAACGCGCCGATGCCGGGACACGAAGGGCGGCGCCGCTCACGCGCGAAGCTTGGCGTACAGGCCACGGCACTCCTCGTACGTGGGGAGCATGCCCCTTCGCCGGGCCTCGGCGAGGGTCGGGGCCGCCTCGTCCTTCTCCGACAGCAGCGGCTCGAGTCCGGCGGGCCACTCGATCCCCAGCTCCGCGTCGAGCGGGTTGATGCCGTGCTCACGGCCGGGCGCGTACCCCTCGGAACAGAGGTAGACCACCGTCGCGTCGTCGGTCAGCGCCATGAAGGCGTGGCCGAGTCCCTCGGAGATGTAGACGGCGCGGTGATCCCGGTCGTCGAGGACCACCGCCTCCCACCTCCCGAAGGTGGGCGATCCGACGCGGATGTCGACGAGTACGTCGAAGACCGCTCCCCTGACGCACTTGACGTACTTGGCCTGGCTGGGCGGGACGTCGGCGAAGTGCACACCGCGCAGCGTCCCCCGGCGCGAGACCGAGTAGTTCGCCTGGGCCAGGGCCAGGCTCTGGCCGGTGGCCTCACGGAAGGGCGCGTCGTGGAACCATTCGTGAAAGCTGCCCCTGCTGTCGGGGAACACCTTCGGTTCGAAGACCCACGCACCGTCGACACCGAGCGGACGCATGCTCATCAGATCTCCTTGAGCGTGGAGGACCCGGGCTGCGGGAGCCCCTTTCCCGCGGAGTCTTCAGGAGCCCCTTCACCCTGGAAACCCCTCATTCACGGAGGCCGACAGGGGTGGCACCCGGTTCGTTCGCCGAGGCCGACCGGGTCGTGCCCGGTTCCCTCACGGAGATCGACAGGGGTGGCACCCTGTCGGATGAGGTCAAAGGACCCGTCGCCGGGTCCGGCGACAGGAGGACACCGGCGTTCGGCGGGACTCCCCCTCCCCCTACTCCGGACTCACGCCCCCGGAGAATCGTGAACGTCCCCTTCGTTCCCCTCGCCCGAGCGGCGGACAGCGCCGTCACCGCCCGGCCGATCGGCGTCACCGCCCGGCCGCGAACTCCCCCGCCTCCGCCGGTGCCCGTCGGCGTTCCTGGCGGCCGAAGGTGCCGCCACGACCGCGACGGCCGTGATCATGAGCCCTCGGCCCACCAGCCATCGGCCGAAGAACTCCTTCAGCTCGACACCGTCGCTCAGCCTCGGCCCCTCGGCCAGCAACCGGGCGTGGAAGCCACCCCAGGCCGGATCGAAGGTGATCGACGCCTCCGTGAAGTCGAGGCGCGGTTCCCGCAGCGGCGCGAGGGGGAACCACGCCTTGTAGACGGACTCCTTCGCGCTGAACAGCAGCCGGTCCCACCTCACCGACGGATCGCGCCGCAGGAGATACGTCACACGGCGCAGTTCCTCGCCGACCGTGATCACCTCCAGCACTCCGGAGGGCAGCGGCTTGTTCGGCTCGGCGTCGATGCCCAGGGTCGTGATGTCACCGGACCGCGCGACGGCGGCGGCCCGGTATCCGGCACAGTGGGTGATGCTGCCGACGACACCCGAGGGCCAGACCGGCGCGCCCTTCACCCCGGGCGGCACCGGCACCGGAGGGTAGCCCAGACGCCCCAGGGCGTCGCGAGCGCACCAACGTCCCGTGGTGAACTCGCGGCGGCGCTTCTCCACCGCCCTGCTGATCACGGCCTCCTCCTCGAAGAACAGGGCGCAGGGCCGCGAGTCGTCGAACACCTCCGATGACCTGACCTCACCCGGCAGTAGATCCTCGATCATGAGGCATGTTCGGAGGTCCGCGGGACCTGCCCGGTCCGGCGAGAGCGTCCGGCACTCGGCCGGACCCCCTCGGCGGGTTTTCCACCCCTCGCGGGGACGGCGTGCGGGCTGCCCGCCGCGAGCGGACCTCGTGTCCTCATGAGGTGGCCGGCTCACGCACGAACCGAAACGGCGACGACGGCGACGACAGCGACGACAGGGTCACGACAGGCCGAGCTCGTTGTCGAGCATGTCGAACATCTCGCTGTCCGAGACCGAGTCAAGGTCGAGCTCCGTATCGCCGGGATCACCGGAATCACGCGAGAGCGCCGCCCATTTCGTCTTCAGAACGTCCAGGCGCGCCGCGACCTGCCGGTGCGCCTCGGGGTCGACGGCCATCCCGCTGAACGCCCTCTCCAGCTTCGCGAGTTCGGCGAGGAGCGCCGCGGACCCCGTCTGCTCGGTCAGGCCGAGCCGGTCGAGCAGATGGTCGACGAGGGCGAGCGAGGTGGGGTGGTCGAACACCAGGCTGACCGGCAGGCGCAGCCCGGTGGCGTCGGTCAACCGGTTGCGCAGCTCGACGGCGGTGAGCGAGTCGAAGCCCAGCTCCTTGAACGCCCGGTCCGGCTCGACGGAGCCGGTTCCGCTGTGCCCGAGTACAGCCGCCACCTGGCCCCGTACGAGATCCAGGAGCACCTCGGCGCGCTCGGCGGCGCCGAGGGCGGTCAGCCCGTGCACCAGGGTGTCCGGCTCCTGGCGCCCGCTCGCGGCCGTCCGGCGTCTTCCGGCGGGCACCAGCCCTCTCAGCAGCGGCGGAACCTCCTCACGCGCCCGCAACGCCGACAGGTCGAACCTGACCGGCACCAGCACCGGGCGGTCCACACCTCCGGCGGCGTCGAACAGTCGCAGTCCCTGCTCCACCGACAGCGGACGGATGCCCACCCGCGCCATCCGCCGCCGGTCGGTGTCGGCGAGGGCGCCGGTCATTCCGCCGGTCGCCCCGGCGTCCCGCGCCCAGGGACCCCAGGCCAGCGACAACGCGGCGAGCCCGGCGGCCCGGCGGTGGTGGGCCAGTCCGTCGAGGAAGGCGTTGGCCGCGGCGTAGTTGCCCTGCCCCGCGCCGCCGGCCACGCCGGCCATCGACGAGAAGAGCACGAACGCGGCGAGATCCACCCCCTGGGTGAGCTCGTGCAGATGCCAGGCGGCACCCGCCTTGGGCCACAGCGCGGTGTCCATCCGCTCGGGGCGCAGGGAGGGAATCGTCGCGTCGTCCAGCACCCCCGCCGCGTGGACGACCGCCGTCAGCGGATGCTCGGCGGGTACGCCTGCCAGCAGGTCCGCGAGCGCGCCCCGATCGGAGACGTCACACGCGGCGACGACGACCTCGGCGCCGCGGGCGGCCAGCTCGGCCCGCAACTCGGGGGCGCCGGGCGCCTCCAGACCTCGGCGGCCGGCCAGCAGCAGCCGCCGCACTCCGTGCTCGCCCACCAGGTGCCGCGCCACCTCGGCGCCGAGGCCACCCGTGCCGCCGGTGATCAAAACCGTGCCCTCGGGATCCCATCGCCGTACGCCGTCCCCGTCCATGGCGGCCGGCACCAGGCGCGCCGCTCTCAGCACCCCGTCACGCACCGCGACCTGCGGCTCGCCGGAGGCCAGGACGGCCCGCATCAGCGCCGCCGAAGGCTCCAGCGGCTCGTCGAGATCGACGAGCACGAACCGGCCCGGATTCTCCGCCTGCGCGGCGCGGACCAGTCCCCACACGGCGGCCCCCGGCAGGTCGGTCACCCGGTCGTCCTCGTGGACGGCGACCGCGCCACACGTCATCACCACGAGGGTGCTGTCACCGAGCCGCTCCTCCGCGAGCCAGCGCTGCAGAAGGCCGAGCACGCGAGCGGTGGACCCGCGGGTCGCGGTGATGACGTCAGCGGGGTCGGTGGGCTCGGCGGGGTCGGCGGGGTCGGCGGGGTCGGCGGCGAGGAACACGGCCGCGGCACGCGGCGGGGCACCCGGCGTGACGAGATCCCCGGGATCCGCCGTCACGTCCAGCGACACCACCTCCGCCTCCGATTCCTGGTCGCCGGCGGGCGTCTGGGGCAGAGGCGTCCACTCCAGCCGGAACAGTCCGTCCCCCGATGTCCGGTGCCCGCCAGCGACCAGGCCGCCGGGCGACGCCGGACGCGACACCAGCGACTCGGCGGTGAGCACGGGCGCTCCCACCGTGTCCACCGCGCTCACCGACACCGTGTCCTCGCCGGTTCTGGTCACGCGCACGCGCAGCGTCGTCGCGCCGGCCGCGTGCAGGTGCACGCCGCCCCACGCGAACGGCAGGCGCCCCGCCTCGGGCTCGGCGGACTCCAGGAACGGCACCGCGTGCAGGGCGGCGTCCAGCAGCGCCGGGTGCACGCCGTACGAGCCGGCGTCGCCGGCCTGCTCGGGCAGGGCGATCTCCGCGAACACCTCGTCGTCACGCCGCCAGGCAGCGCGCAACCCCCGGAAGAGCGGGCCGTAGACGAACCCGCCCTCGGCGAACCGCTCGTAGAGGCCGTCCAGTTCGACGGCGGACGCTCCCTTCGGTGGCCACACCTCGGTGTCGAAGACCTCGGCCGGAGCCGCGCCCTCGCGTCCGCCGCCGGAGAGCACACCGGTCGCGTACCGTGTCCACGGCTCGTCGTCGGCGGCGCCCGCGGGCCGCGCGTAGACGCCGAGCTCACGGTGGTCCGACGCGTCGGGCGCGCCCACCGACACCTGCAGGTCCATCGCCTCCCCCTCGCCGAACACGAGCGGGGCGGCCATGGTGAGTTCCTCCACCCGGTCGCAGCCGACCTGGTCCCCTGCCCGGACGGCGAGTTCCAGCAGTGCCGCGCCGGGCAGGATCACCATCCCGCCGACGGCGTGGTCGGCGAGCCACGGGTGTGATCGCGGTGAGAGGCGGCCGGTGAGCACGACCCCCTCCGACCCCGCGAGCCGCACCGCGGCCCCCAGCAGCGGGTGCGCCGCCGCCGCGAGCCCGAGATCCCTGATGTCCCCGACCCGCCGCCCACTCGGCCAGAACCACTGATGCCTGAAGGCGTACGTCGGCAGGTCGACCCGGCGGGCGTCGCCGAACGCGGCCCCGAACACGGCCGGCCAGTCCACCGCGAGCCCGTGCGTGTGCAGCGTCGCCACCGCGGTCATGATCGCGTCCTGCTCGCCGCGGTCACCGCGCAGCGCCGGTACCAGCACCGCGGCCTCGTCCTGGACGGTGTCCTCGGCCATCGCGGTCAGCACCCCGTCGGGTCCCAGTTCGAGGTACGCGCTGACCCCGCGCCGCCGCAGCGTCTCCACGCCGTCGGCGAACCTGACCTCGCGCCGCACCTGCTCCACCCAGTGGTCCGGTGAGCACAGCTCCTCCGCCGACGCGAGCTCGCCCGTCACGGTCGAGACCACCGGGATCCGCGGTGCCGCGAAGTCCAGCCCCTCGGCCACCCCGCGGAACTCCGCCAGCATCGGCTCCATCAGCGGCGAGTGGAACGCGTGGCTCACCCTCAGCCGCCTCGTCCTGCGTCCCCTCCCCTCCAGCAGGTCGGAGATCCGGACGACCGCGTCCTCGGCACCGGCGATCACCACCGAGGCGGGACCGTTCACCGCGGCGACGGAGACCTCGTCCTCGCATCCGGCGAGAAGCGGCAGCACCTCACGCTCGGGGGCCTGTACGGCGATCATCGCGCCGCCCTCCGGCAGCGCCTGCATCAGCCGGGCACGTGCCGCCACCAGCCGGCACGCGTCCGCAGGCGAGAGCACGCCCGCCACGTGCGCGGCCGCGATCTCCCCGATCGAGTGCCCCACCAGGAAGTCCGGCTTGACGCCCCAGGACTCCACCAGCCGGAACAGCGCCACCTCCAGGGCGAACAGCGCGGGCTGGGTGTATCCGGTCCGGTTCAGCGACTCGGTGTCGCCGCCGAACATCACCTCGCGCAGCGGGCGGTCCAGCTCGGGGTCCAGGTGTGCGAGCAAGGCGTCGAGGGCGTCGGCGAACACCGGGAACCGCTCGTACAGCTCCCTGCCCATTCCGGCCCGCTGGGCGCCCTGTCCGGTGAACAGCAGCGCGAGCCTGCCCGGCCGCGCGCCACGTCCCCTCACCGTTCCCGGCGCCGGGCGCCCGTCGGCCACCGCCGCCAGGCCCGCGAGCAACCCGTCCCGGTCGCCGGCCAGTACCACCGCCCGGTGCTCGAACGCGGAACGGCCCGTCGCCAGCGAGAAGCCGATGTCCGCACAGGAGACGTCCGGATCGTCCTGGACCCGCGACAGCAGGCGTGCCGCCTGCGCCCGCAACGCGTCATCCGTCTTCCCCGACACCGGCACCGGCACCGGCACGACGTCCGGCGCCTGGCCGGTCGGGACGCCTGACGACGATCCGTTCAGTGATCCGTTCAGCGACCTGCCCGGTGAGCCGTTCGGCGAGCGGCGTCCGGCCGTCGCGTCCGCGGACGGCGGCGCCTCCTCCAGGATGACGTGCGCGTTGGTCCCGCTGATGCCGAACGACGACACCCCGGCCCGGCGCGGCCATCCGCCCCCCGGCCACGGGCGGTGCTCGGTCAGCAGTTCCACCGCCCCCTGCTCCCAGTCCACGTGCGACGAGGGCGCGTCCACGTGCAGCGTGCCCGGCAGCACTTCGTGGCGCATCGCCATCACCATCTTGATCACACCGGCGACGCCCGCCGCCGCCTGGGTGTGCCCGATGTTCGACTTGATCGAGCCCAGCAGCAGCGGCCGGTCCGCCGGCCTGTCCTGCCCGTAGGTGGCGAGCAGCGCCTGCGCCTCGATCGGGTCGCCCAGGCTCGTCCCCGTTCCGTGGCCCTCCACCACGTCCACGTCCACCGTGGCCAGTCCGGCGCCGGCCAGTGCCTGGCGGATCACCCGCTGCTGCGAGGGGCCGTTCGGCGCGGTCAACCCGTTGGAGGCGCCGTCCTGGTTCACCGCGGAACCGCGGACGACGGCCAGCACCTGGTGGCCGTTGCGCCGCGCGTCGGACAGGCGCTCCAGCACCAGCGTCCCGACGCCCTCGGACCAGCCGACACCGTCGGCGGCCTCGGAGAAGGACTTGCACCGCCCGTCGGCGGCGAGCCCGTCCTGAGCGCTGAAGTCGATGAACGCCCCAGGAGTCGCCATCACCGTCACACCACCGACCAGTGCGAGCGAGCACTCACCGCCGCGCAGCGCCTGCGCCGCCAGGTGCAACGCCACCAGCGAGGAGGAACACGCGGTGTCCACCGTCATCGCCGGCCCCTCCAGACCGAGGATGTAGGACAGCCGTCCGGACAGCACGCTGCCGGCCGTACCGGTGCCCATGAAGCTCACCACGTCCGGCGGGAACTCCGCGCTCGTCGCGTAGTCGTGGTACATCACCCCGGCGAACACACCCGTGTGACTGCCGCGCAGCGAGAGCGGGTCGATCCCGGCCCGCTCGACCGCCTCCCAGGCCACCTCAAGAAGGAGCCGCTGCTGCGGGTCCATCGCGAGCGCCTCACGGGGCGAGATCCCGAAGAAACCGGGGTCGAACTCCCCCGCGTCGTGCAGGAAGCCGCCCTCGCGGACGTAGCTGGTGCCCCGGCGTTCGCGGCCGGGGTCGTACAGCGACTCCAGATCCCAGCCACGAGAGGTCGGGAACGCCGAGATCGCGTCCCCACCCTCCTCGACCAGCCGCCACAGCTCCTCGGGAGAGGTCACCCCACCCGGGTAGCGGCATGCCATCGACACGATCACCACGGGGTCGTCGCCGACCGGTGTGACCGGTCGCGCGACCACGCGCCCGCTCACCGGGGCGCCGAGGTCACCCGGCAGTTCCGCCAGGAGGTACTCCGTCAGCGCCGTGACGTTCGGGTAGTCGAACACGAGCGTCGCGGGCAGCCTCAGCCCGGTGTCGGCGGCCAGCCTGTTACGCACCTCGACGGCCGTCAGCGAGTCGAAGCCCATGCTCTGGAAACTGCCCAGCGGCTCGATCGAGTCGCCGTCCGCGTGGCCCAGCGCCCGCGCCACCTGGCCCCGCACCAGCTCCAGCAGGACGGCCATCCGCTCGCCCTCCCCGAGCGGCGCGAGGCGTTCGACGAGCGTGGCCGCCACCTCGGTCGTGGCCTGCCTGCGGGCCTGCGCCCTGACCAGCCCTCGCAGCGGGAACGGGACGTCCCCGCCGGTGCGGAACGCCGACAGATCCAGACGTACGGGCAGCAGGGCCGGCTCTTCGCCCGTGACCGTCACGTCGAACAGCGCCAGCCCCTGCTCAGGGGAGAGCGGGAGCGTCCCGCGCCTGGCGAGCCTGCCCATCTCGGCCTCGCTCAGGGCGCCGGTCATGCCACTCGCCTGGTCCCACGGCCCCCAGCCCAGCGAGACCGCCGGTAGCCCCTCGGCCCGGCGGTGCCGGGCGAGCGCGTCCAGGAAGGCGTTCGCCGCCGCGTAGTTGGCCTGCCCCGCCGTCCCGAACGTCCCGGCCACCGACGAGAACAGGACGAAGCCCGCCAGATTCTCGTCCCTGGTCAGCTCGTGGAGATGCCAGGCCGCGTCCACCTTGGGGCGGAACACCTTCTCCAGGCTCCGCGACGTCAGCGTGCCGATCACGCCGTCGTCCAGCACGCCCGCGGCGTGCACCACCGCGGTCAGCGGGTGTTCGGCGGGTATCCCGGCCAGCAGGGCGGCGACGGCGTCACGGTCCGCCAGGTCGCATGCCACGACGTTCGTCCGGGCGCCGAGTCCGGCGAGCTCCGCCACCAGTTCCTCGACGCCCTCCGCCCGGTCACCGCGACGGCTCGCCAGCGTCAGGTGGCCGACGCCGTGCTCGGTCACCAGGTGGCGGGCCAGCATGCCACCCAGGCCGCCGGTGCCGCCGGTGATCAGCACCGTGCCCTCCGGATCCCAGGTCATACCGACCGGGTCGGCGGGCGGGAAGACGCGGGCAAGCCGACCGGCCAGCACGGCACCGTCCCTGATCACCAGTTGCGGCTCGGCGGCGGCCAGGGCCGACGGCAGTGCCGCGATCGACGTCGCCGGCACTCCCCTCGGGTCGTGGGCGTCGCCGTCCCGGAGGTCGAGGTCGATCAGCGCGAACCGGCCCGGATGCTCGGCCTCGGCGGCACGCACGAGCCCCCACACCGTCGCCGCCACCACGTCGTCGCCGTCCACCGCGCCCCGGGTGAGGAACACCAACCGCGAATCGGCGAACCGCTCGTCCGCGAGCCAGGAACGCACCAGCTCCAGCACGGACGACGCCAGGCCGTGAGCGGCCGTCGGCACCTCGTCACCCTGGCCCGCCTCCACCGGGACCAGCACCGTACGCGGCACGGAAGCGTCACCGTCGTACGCCTCTACCAGCGACCGCAGATCGGCACCGACCCCGACGGGACCACCCACCGAGGCGGCGAGTGCCTCGGTGAGCCCCCAGCCGTCCGGGCCCACCACCGCCAGGGTGCCCGGCGAGACCACGGACACCGGCGACGCCGGGGCTGCCTGCGGAACCCAGTCCAGCCTGAACAGGGAGTCCCTTCCGATCGCTCGCGGACCGGCGGCCTGTCCTTCGGAAAGGAGGCGCAGGGACAACGATCTGATCGAGGCCACCGGACCGTCCACGCCGGCGATCGCGATCGACATCGCGTCGGGTCCGGCCCAGGACATCCGCACCCGGACCGTCGACGCCCCCGCCGCGTGCAGGGACACGCCCTCCCACGCGAAGGGCACCTTACGCCGGGCCTCCTCGCTCAGGTCGAGGAGCAGGCACATGTGCAGCACCGCGTCCAGCAGCGCCGGATGCACGCCGAACGCCCCCGCCTCGGCCGCGTCCTGCTCGGGCAGGCTGACTTCGGCGTACATGTCCGAGTCGCCGCGCCAGGCCGCGGTGAGGCCGCGGAAAGCCGGTCCGTAGTCGAAGCCGTCCGCGGCCCGTCCCTCGTAGAAGCCCTCCAACGAGACCGGCGTCGTACCGGCCGGCGGCCACACGGTCGTGTCGAACGCCAGTGCGGTGTCGGGGACGGTGAGAGACTCGTCGACCGCGAGAAGCCCGTTCGCGTGCCGTGTCCAGGGACGCTCCTCCTCGCCTTCCGGCCGCGCGTACACGCTCAACGGCCGCTGTCCCCTCTCGTCGGGTCCGCCCAGCCGTACCTGTACCCGGACGCCGCCCTGTTCGGGCAGGGTCAACGGCGCGGCCAGGGTCAGCTCGTCCACCCGAGCGCAGCCGACCTCGTCACCCGCCCGGATCGCCAGTTCCAGGAACGCCGTCGCAGGCACCACCACCCGGCCCGACACCACGTGATCGGCCAGCCACGGCTGGGAGCGCACCGACAACCGGCCGGTGAGGAGCACCTCGTCGCCCCCCGCCAGCTCGACGGCGGCTCCCAGCAGGGGGTGATCCGGCGCTCCGAGCCCGGCCTCGGTCACATCGCCGACGCGGCCGCGCGAGGGTCCCGGCCAGAAACGCCGACGCTGGAAGGCGTAGGTGGGCAACTCCACCCGGTGGGCGCCGGGGAACGCCGCCCGCCAGTCCACCGGCACCCCGCGTACGTGCAGGGCGGCGAGCGCCATCATGATCGTTTTTTGCTCGTCCTGGCCCCTGCGCAGGGCCGGTACCAGCACGTCCGGATCGGCCGCCGACCTCGCCTCGGCGTCGCGCGCCGGATCCGCGAGCACGTCGGCACCGGTCTCGGCCGCCACGGTGATGGTCTCGTCGGCCATCGCGGTGAGCACGCCGTCGGGGCCGAGTTCCAGGTAGGCGCGTACACCCTGTGCCTGCAGGGTGCGCACGGCGTCGGAGAAGCGGACCGCGCCGCGGACCTGCTCCACCCAGTAGTCCGGCGAACACAGTCGCTCGGCCGTCGCCTGCTCCCCGGTGAGCGTGGACACGATCGGGATCTCCGGCGGGCTGAAGGAGAGCGACCCGGCCACCGCCCGGAAGTCCTCCAGCATCGGGTCCATCAGCGGGGAGTGGAAGGCGTGCGACACCCGCAACCGCTTCGTCCTGATCCCCCGCTCCTCTAGAGTGGCGGCCACCTCCAGCACCGCCTCCTCACCCCCGGAGATCACCACCGAGGACGGGCCGTTCACCGCCGCGACCGACACCTCCTTCTCCCGCCCGGCGAGCAACTCGGCGACCGCCTCCTCGGCGACCTGGACCGCCACCATCGCCCCGCCCGCAGGTAGCGCCTGCATCAACCGCGCCCGCGCCGCCACCAACGCACACGCGTCCTGCAACGACAGCACACCAGCCACATGAGCAGCGGCGATCTCCCCGATCGAGTGCCCGGCCAGCACATCGGGCCGGATCCCCCACGAGGACACCAGCCGGAACAGCGCGGTCTCCACCGCGAACAGCGCAGGCTGCGCCCACCCGGTCCGATCCAGCGCCTCCGCCTCAGCCGACCCCGGCTCGGCGAACACCACCTCACGCAACGACCGGCCACCCAACCCTCCGGCCGATCCCCGCTCCACCCCCTCAAGCAACGGATCCAGCTCCGCGATCACCGCGTCCAACGCGGTCGCGAACACCGGGAACCGGTCGTACAACTCCCGGCCCATCCCGGCCCGCTGACTGCCCTGACCGGTGAACAACACCGCCAGCTTCAGCTCACTCGCTGCCACCCCGCGCACCACACCCGCACCCGGCAGATCCCCGGCCAGCGCACCCAGCCCGGCCAGCACACCCTCACGATCACCGACCACCACCGCCCGATGCTCGAACACCGACCGCGTCGCCACCAGCGAGAACGCCGCATCACCCAGCACCAACCCCGGATCGGCACCCACATACGACGCCAACCGCCCGGCCTGCGCCCGCAACGCCTCCGCCGTACGACCCGACACCACCACCGGAACCACCGACGATCCCACCGTGACATCCGCCGTCTCGGCATCCGGCGTCCGGTCCCGTACGGGTTCTTCGGCCGTGACCCGCTCGTCCGCCGGCTCCTGTTCGAGGAGCACGTGCGCGTTGGTGCCGCTGATCCCGAACGACGACACCCCGGCCCGACGCGGACGGTCGGTCTCCGGCCACTCCGTCGGCTCGGTCAGCAGCTCGACCGCGCCCTCGCTCCAGTCCACATGCGAGGACGGCTCGTCCACGTGCAGCGTCCTGGGCAGTGTTCCGTGCCGCATCGCCATGACCATCTTGATCACACCCGCCACACCAGCCGCCGCCTGCGTGTGACCGATGTTCGACTTGATCGACCCCAGCAGCAGCGGCCGATCCTCCGGCCGATCCTGGCCGTAGGTGGCGAGCAGGGCCTGCGCCTCGATCGGGTCACCCAGCGTCGTGCCCGTACCGTGCGCCTCCACCGCATCCACCTCGGACGCCGACAGCCCCGCACTCGCCAGCGCCTGACGAATCACCCGCTGCTGAGACGGACCGTTCGGCGCCGTCAACCCATTCGACGCACCATCCTGATTCACCGCAGATCCGCGAACGACCGCGAGCACCCGATGACCGTTGCGCCGAGCATCCGACAACCGCTCCAGCACCAGGATGCCCACGCCCTCGGCCCAGCCCACCCCATCGGCCGACTCCGCGAACGACCGACACCGCCCATCCACCGACAAACCCCGCTGCCGAGCGAACCCGATGAACGTGTTCGGTGTGGCCATCACCGTCACGCCCCCGGCCAGCGCCAGTGAACACTCACCACCGCGTAGCGCCTGCGCGGCCAGGTGCAGCGCCACCAACGACGACGAGCAGGCGGTGTCCACGGTCACCGCCGGACCCTCCAGGCCCAGCGTGTACGACACCCGACCCGACGCCACACTCGGCGCCGTCCCCGTACTTTCGTAACCCTCGACGGCATCACGCTGAGCGATGCCCTCATCGGTCTGGTGCACCCGACCGGCCGCGTCACCCAACGCCAAACCGTAATCGTTGTACATCAAACCGGTGAACACCCCGGTCCGGCTCCCCCGCAACGAGCCCGGCTCGATCCCCGCCCGCTCCACCGCCTCCCACGACGTCTCCAGCAACAACCGCTGCTGCGGGTCCATCGCGAGAGCCTCACGCGGCGAGATCCCGAAGAGACCGGCATCGAACTCATCCGCGTCATGCAAAAACCCGCCATGACGCGTGTACGACGTCCCCACCCGACCAGGATCCGGATCATAGATCCCCTCCAGATCCCACCCCCGATTCGTCGGGAACCCGGTGATCGCGTCGGTCTCCTCAACCACCAGACGCCACAAATCCTCCGGAGAAGAAACCCCACCCGGATAACGACACGCCATCCCCACGATCACCACCGGATCGTCAGCCACCGACCGCACCACCGGCGAAAGCACACCCACATCGGCCCGCTCGCCGAGCAACTCACCCAGCAGGAACTCCGCCAGCCCAACCGGAGTCGGGTAGTCGAACACCAGCGTCGCCGGCAGCCTGATCCCCGTCGCCGCGTTCAACCGATTACGCAGCTCCACCGCAGTCAGGCTGTCGAAGCCCAGCTCCCGAAACTCCCGCTTGACATCTACCGTCTCCGGCGAGGTGTGCCCCAAGACCATCGCCACCTGCGCCCGCACCGTGTCCACCATCAACCGCACCCGATCGGCCTCACCCAACCCGGCCAGCCGTCCCACCAGCGCGCCGTCACCGGTCACGACCGACGACACCGCCGATCTGCGGACCCCCCGCACCAGCCCGCGCAGCAGGTGCGGCACCTCACCACCCGCCCGCACCACCGCCAGATCCAACCGCACCGGAACCACAGCCGGCCCACCGGAACCGATCGCCGCCTCGAACAACACCACACCCTGCTCCGGCGTGATCGCCGACATCCCCGCACGCGTCAACCGACGCGCCTGAACCTCGTCCAACCCGCCCGTCATTCCGGCGTCCTGCTCCCACGGACCCCACGCCAGCGAACGCCCGGTCAGCCCCAGCCCGCGCCGATACTCCGCCAACGCGTCCAAGAACGCGTTCGCCGCCGCGTAATTGCCCTGCCCCGCCCCACCGAACGTCCCCGCCACCGACGAGAACACAATGAAATCGGCCAAACCCTGGTCTTGGGTCAGCTCGTGCAGATGCCAGGCGGCATCCACCTTCGGCCGCAACACCACATCCAGATCCTCGGCCGACAACGACGGGATCGTCCCATCGGCCAGCACACCCGCAGTGTGGATCACCGCCGTCAACGGATGCGCGGCATCGATCCCGGCCAGCAGCGCCGCCACCTGATCGCGATCGGCCACGTCACACGCGACGACCTCCACCTCGACCCCGTGCGCGATCAGCTCCGCCCGCAACTCCACCGCGCCGGGAGCGTCCAGGCCCCGGCGGCTGGTCAGCAGCAGACGCCGCACCCCACGCTCGGCCACCACATGCCGCGCGAACAAACCCCCCAGACCACCCGTACC
>NZ_JBEZEZ010000049.1:0-43754 GCF_040649155.1 Streptosporangium sp. NPDC049046
GCCGCTAACCCCTATACCCACACTCCCTTTCATCCCCTGTGGCGCGCCCCGCCGCCGGGGGGGGGGGGGGGGGGGGGGGGCGGGGGGGGGGGGGGGGGCCCCCCCCCCCCCCAACCCCCCGACGCCGTCGGTTCCCGAGCCGTGGGAGGAGCCGGACCCGGAAACACCCGTGCCCGATCCCAACGAGCCGACCTGGAAGCCGTCCTCCATCCCCACGGAACCGCAGGTGCCGCCGCACCCGGACACGCCGACCGCTCCCGAGGTGCCCCCGCCCGACCAGGGGGGCGGCCGGCACGTCACGCCGGGCTCTTCCGGGACCCCGGGAAGTCCCGGGGCGCAGGGAACGCCGATCGGCCCGTCGCCTGAGGGGGCGCCCGAGAGGACACCCGAAGGAGCACGGGAGGGGACGTCCGGGGGAGCCGGGGAGCCCGAGGGGCAGCCCTACACGGTGCCCGGCACCACGCCGTCCGCCTACCCCGGCTGGGAGAGTGCCTCGGAGACCTCCGGCGAGTCCGGCAGGCCCGAGCCTGATCACCCCGAGGTCCCTGAGCCCTCCACCCCGCCCTCGCGCTACGAGCAACCGGGATCGGGGTACGAGCAGCCGAGATACGGGGAGGCACAGCAGGCCGGGCAGCCCTACGGTGGTCCGGGAGTGCCGCCACCCGGGGCCGCCCCCTCCCAGCAGCCCCATGCCGGCGCGCCGTATCCCGCACCGCAGGGCGCGCCCGGCTATCCGTATCCCGCGACCTATCCGGCGTATCCGGACGAGGGGCGCCGGTCCAGCGGGAAGCTGGGCACCGCCGCGCTCGTGCTCGGGATCGTCGCGATCCTCTCGCTCGTCGTCTGCGGCTTCGGCGTACTGGTGGCGGTCGTCGGCCTGATCATCGGCATCGTCGCGCTCGCCAAGCGGTCGGCTCCCGGCAGGGCCTGGGTGGGAATCGTGCTGAGCCTGCTCACCCTGGTGATCGCGGCGGTGTTCCTGAGCTGGGTCTACAGCAAGGTCGGCGACTGCATGAACCTGCCTCCCGAGCTCCAGCGGCGCTGCATCGAGGACAGGTTCGGCATCCAGGTGCGGCCCGCCCCGTAACGGCGGGTGGCCGGACCGGGGTTACCGCAGGGGCAGGTGGCCGGACAGGTCGGCGCGGGCGCCGCTCGCCGCGATCTTTCCCGCCGCCGTCGCCTCCGACCAGGTCAGGCCGCCGGTGGCGAGTTCCAGCCAGGTGCGCGCGTCGGTCTCCACCACGTTGGGCGGGGTGCCCCGGGTGTGCCGGGGCCCCTCCACGCACTGCACCGCCGCGTAGGGCGGGACACGGACCTCGACGGTCCTGCCGGGGGCCGCCGTCGCGAGCTCGTCCAGCAGGTGCCGTACGGCGAAACGGGTGATGTCCCGCTCCGGGCGGACCTCCCGGGCGAAGGCTCGCAGCACCACGCTCACGCAGGCGCCGAGCAGCGCCGCGAGCCCTCCCGGCCCGTCGTAGGGTGGTTCGTCGAGGGCGCTCAGCTGGGTGTCGAGAGCGGCGCGGACCTTGGCCGGGTCGGGTTTGTGAGGTGGCACGCCCTCCATGATGCCCGCCTGAGCCGCGCCCGCGGACGACTCCGGACCCACTCGCGCCTTCCGGACGGTGTCGGAGCGGCCCGTACCGGCCACTCGTCCGGGGCGTGACGCTCACCTGAACAGCTCATTCGGACAGACGGTTCATTATCCCGGCAAACGTCGTTCACCTCAGGTTCGGTCGGCGCACGTAGCCTCCGGGCCGGAAGACCTCGCCCCTTTTTGGAGGACCCCGTGGCGAACACGTCACCGCGCCGACTGCTCCCCCTGCTCACGAGCCCGCACAAGGGGGGCCGCAGCGCGCTCACCTGCCGGTTCCGCTGCGGTGACCAGTGCGCCCACGATGTGGTGAACACCAGCGACAACACCTACTTCGGCGACGTGGTCGCCGAGGCGATGACCCGCAGGGGCATGCTGCGCGCCGGTGCCCTGGGCGCGGTCGTCGCCGGCGTCGGGCTCGGTACGGCGGCCCCCGCCCTCGCCGACCCGGACACGGACGTGAACGCGAAGACCCTCGGCGGAGGCCACGGTCCGGGCCACGGCCCCGGCCGGCAGGGCGGCCTCCGCTTCACCGCCATCGCGCCGAACACCGACGACAAGGTGACGGTCCCCTCGGGCTACCTGTCGGCGGCCGTGGTGCGCTGGGGCGACCCGGTTCTGCCCGGCGCCCCCGCGTTCGACTTCGAGAGGCAGACGGCCGCCGCGCAGGCCAAGCAGTTCGGCTACAACTGCGACTACGTCACCCTCTTCCCGATGGGGCAGCACCGGGGGCTGCTCTGGGTCAACCACGAGTACACCGACGAGAACCTCATGTTCCGCGGCTACACGGACGGCACCGCCGCGACGGAGGAGCAGATCAGGATCGCGCTGGCGGCGCACGGCGGTTCGGTGGTCGAGATCGAGCGGGTGAAGAACTCCGGCCAGTGGAAGCTGGTCACCAAGGGCGCTCGCCGTTACAACCGCCGCATCACCGTGCAGACCCCGATGAAGTTCACCGGCCCGGCGGCCGGAAGCGCCCTGCTGAAGACCGCGGCCGACCCCCGGGGCACCACGCCGATCGGCATGCTGAACAACTGCGCGGGCGGCACCACGCCGTGGGGCACGGTGCTCAGCGGCGAGGAGAACTTCAACCAGTACTTCGTCAACGGCAACGGCGTGCCCGAGGCGCAGAAGCCGTACCTCGCCCGGTACGGGGTGAGCACCACCGCGGGCATCCCGAGCGGCAACCGCAGGTTCGACCGGGTCGAGGAGCGCTTCGACCTGGCCAAGCACCCGAACGAGATCAACCGCACCGGCTGGATCGTGGAGATCGACCCGTTCGACCCCGACTCCGCCCCGATCAAGCGCACCGCCCTGGGCAGGATGGCCCACGAGGGCGCCACCACCTCCCTCGCCGCCGACGGCCGGGTGGTCGCCTACATGGGCGACGACTCCCGGTTCGAGTACGTCTACAAGTTCGTCTCCCGGCAGCGCTACGTCCAGGGCTTCGACCGGCACAACCGGACCCTGCTGGACGACGGCACGCTGTACGTGGCGAAGTTCACCGGCGACAGCCCGGCCGCCGAGATCGACGGCACCGGCACGCTTCCCGCCGACGGGCAGTTCGACGGTTCGGGCGAGTGGATCCCGCTCGTCACCGGCAAGGTCTCGCACGTTCCCGGGATGACGGCCGAGGAGGTGCTCGTCTACACGCGTACGGCGGCCGACAAGGTCGGCGCGACGAAGATGGACCGTCCCGAGGACGTGGAGCGCAACCCCGTCACCGGCGGCGTCTACGTGGCCCTGACGAACAACACCAACCGGACCCCGGCCCAGGTGGACGAGGCGAACCCGCGTCCGGCCAACAAGCACGGCCACGTCCTGGAGATCGTCGAACGGCGCGACGACGCCGGGGCCACCACCTTCGCCTGGTCCCTGCCCCTGGTCTGCGGAGACCCGAACGACCCGGCGACCTACTTCGCGGGGTTCGACAAGACCAAGGTCTCGGCGATCTCCTGCCCCGACAACGTCGCCTTCGACGCGGACGGCAATCTCTGGATCGCCACCGACGGCAGCCAGCTCGGCACCAACGACGGCCTGTTCGTCATGCCGGTCCGCGGTCCCGAGCGCGGCCACCTGAAGCAGTTCCTGAGCGTGCCCGTCGGCGCCGAGACCTGCGGCCCGCTGGTCAGCGAGGACCAGCGCAGCGTCTTCGTCGCCGTACAGCACCCCGGTGAGACCAACGGCGCCACCCCTGAGGCCCCCAGCAGCCGCTGGCCCGACGGCGGCACCTCCCAGCCCCGCCCGTCGGTCGTGGTCGCCTGGCACGCGAAGGGCGACAAGATCGGCTCCTGACCAGGCCGCCGGCCCGCGCCCTTCGGGAGGGGCGCGGGCCGGTGCCGTTCCAGATGTGCGGTCTCGGTAGGCGGGAGCCTCCCTAGCCCACCGGTACGGCCGGACGCTCCTCGGCGGCCATGGGCGGGTTCGCGGTCCGGGAGGCCCGCAGGGAGAGCAGGCTGACCGGCACGCCCACCAGCACGATGGCCGCGGCGACGACCAGTGTGTACCGGTACGCGTCCAGGAAGGCGGTCAGCTGTCCCGCGCCCTCGGCCAGGAGCGAGGACTGCCGCGCGTTGAGGATCGCCCCCAGGACCGTGATCCCGAGCAGGCCGAAGACCTCGCGCGAGACGTTCAGCACCCCCGAGGCGACTCCCGTCCTGCCGGCGGGTAGCGCGCCGAGGATCGCCGTGGTGAGCGGCACCAGCATGCCGCCGCCCAGTCCGTAGACCAGGAACCACGGCAGCAGGTCGCCGAACGCCCCGTCCTCCCCGATGAACGAGATCCCGAACACCGACACGGCCATCAGCAGGAGCCCGGTCGCCACGGTCCGCGCGGTGCCCAGGACCCTGGCCAGCCTCGGGGCGAGGACGGCGGTGACGGCCATCGTCAGCGCCATCGGCACGAACGCGGCCCCAGCCTCGATCGGCGAGAAGCCCAGCGCGTTCTGCAGGTACAGCGCGGTGAAGAAATAGATCCCGAACACCCCGAAGGACCACAGGCCCATCGACAGCGTGCCCCCGCTGAACACCCGCGACCGGAACAGCGACAGGTCGATCATCGGCTCCCGGCTCCTGAGTTCGATCGTCACGAAGGCCGACGCCGATACGGCCGCGACCCCGAAGGCGCCCAGGATCTCCGGCGAGGTCCATCCGGCACCCGCGCCCTCGATGAGCGCGTACGTCAGCGCGAACAGCGTCAGGCTCGATGTCACCAGGCCCGGGACGTCGAGGCCGCGCCGTACGGTCTCCTGCGGGGCCGTCCTGATCGCCCAGAGAGCGAGGCCGAGCGTCACGGCCCCGATCGGCACGTTGATCAGGTAGATCCAGCCCCAGTGCCAGCGTTCGCTGATCAACCCGCCGGTCAGCGGGCCGAGGGCGAGGGCCAGCGCGCCGATCGCGCTCCACAGGCCGACCGCCGTGGCGCGTTCCCTGCCGTCGGGGAAGATCGAGGTGAGCAGTGCCAGCGCCGTGGGGGTGAGGAAGGCCGCCCCCACACCCTGCACCGCCCTGGTGGCGATCAACACGCCGCCGTCGGTGGCCATCCCGGCCGCGAACGACGCCACGGTGAACACGACGAGGCCGATCAGGAAGACGCGCCGCCGCCCGAAGACGTCGGCCAGGCGCCCGCCGACGAGCATCAGCCCGGCGAACACCAGGATGTAGCCGCTCACGATCCATTCCAGCCCGGAGATGCTCAGCCCGAGGTCACGCTGGATCGTCGGCAGCGCCACGTTCACCACGTTGTTGTCGAGATATGTCATGAAAGTGGCCAGTGAGATCGCTCCCAGCGCCCACCACCTGCGGGTGTCCGTCATTCCCCGTCCTCTACGTTGTACTTATACGTCGTACATGTACGGCGTACAGTGGAACCCGTACGGCGTATAGTTGTCAAGCGTGATGGGGAAACTGACCCGTGAAGCGGTCGTCGAGCAGGCGCTGGAGATCGGCGACGCCGAAGGACTGCCGGCGGTGACCATCCGGAGACTCGCCCAGGAGCTGGGCGTCACCCCGATGGCGCTCTACTGGCACTTCAAGAACAAGGAGCAGCTGACCGTCGGCATGGCGGACCACCTGATCGAGGACTTCGTGATCGAGGGGGGCTACACGGGCCCGTGGCAGGAAGGGCTCCGCGAGCTCGTCGCGGGCCTGGTCAGGGTGCTCCGGCGCCACCCGTGCGCGGCGGACGTGCTGGACGCGGTGGACCACACGGAGGTGCCCACCTTCCTGGAGGTCTGGGACACGACCCTCGGTCTCGCCAAGCGCGGCGGGTTCTCCCCCGAGGAGAGCTGCATGATCTCCCAGTATCTGCTCAGCGGAGCGATCGCGCTGGCGGCGGGGCCGGGGCGGCATTCCCCTCCCGGGGTCTCCGAGCAGGAGGCGGCCGAGCGGATGCGCCTCAAGCGGCTCAGGCTCCAGTCGTTGCCGCCGGACGTCTACCCGCACATCGTGGAGATGGCCGTCCCCCTCTCCGAGGGCGGGGATCCCGACCTCTACGACACCTTCGGCGTCGACGTCCTCGTCTCCGGCATCGAGCTGCTTTCCGCCCGTTCAGGAGGGCGCTGACCTCGCGTGTCCCGGGCGGCGGGGACGGGCGAGGGCGGCCGTGAGGACACCGGTGAGCGCGACGGCGAACAGGACGGCGTAGGTCCGCTGGAAGCCGGTCATCAGGTGCTCGACGGCGACGGGGGAGAGGCGCGACAGCGTGCCCGCGTAGACCTGGCCGCGCAGCTCGGCACTGACCGAGCCGGTCAGGACGCTGAGCGTGAGGGCGACGCTCAGCACGATCCCGACGTTCATGATCATGAGTCGGAAGCCGTTCACCACGCCCAGGCTCCCCGCGGGCAGGGCGGACATGACCTGGGTCGTGTTGCCGGTCATGAAGGTGCCGCTGCCGCAGCCGCACAGGAACAGGCCCACCGCGATGATCCAGTACGGCGTGGCGGGGGCGGTGTTCAGCAGCAGGACGCCCAGCCCGGTCGCGCTCAGCAGGGCGCCGCCCACCGAGAGCGCGTACGGCCTGATGCGGCGGCCGAGGGCGCCGGTGATCGGGGAGGCGAGGGCCATGCCGATCGGGACGGGAAGCACGCCCAGGGCCGCGGTGACGGCGTCGAGGCCCCTGGCGGCCTGGAAGTAGAGGGCGACCAGCAGGATCAGCGCGGAGCGCGCCAGCGCGTTGCAGAAGGAGGCGAGGTTGGCGAAGGCGAGCACGCGCTCGCCGAACAGCCCCACGTCGAGTACGGGATGCGAGGCCCGGCGCTCCACCACGACCAGCGCCGGCACCAGTACCGCCGCGATCGCCGCGCCGACGATCACCACGGGGCTCGACAGGCCGCGCGATCCCGCCTCGGACAGCGCGATCAGGGCCGCGGAGAGGGCGGCGAACACGATCAGGTTGCCGAGCGCGTCCACCGGTCGGCGCGCTCCCCGCGAGACGTGGCGGAGCGTGAACGCGCCCCAGACGAGGGCGATCAGCCCCGCGGGCACGTTCATCCAGAAGACCCACTGCCAGCCCGCGGTGTCGGCGATGAGGCCGCCGAGGGTGGGACCGGCGAGCTGGGCGACCGAGAGGGTGCCGATGTAGACGCCCATGCCCTGGCTGAGCCGGTCGGGCGGGAAGGCGTCGGTGATGATCACGGTGCCGTTGGCGAGGATCATCGCGGCACCGATCGCCTGCACGACGCGCATCGCGATCAGGAACCAGATGCCCGGCGAGAGCCCGGCCAGCAGTGATCCCACGGTGAACAGGACGAACCCCGCGAGGTAGATCTCCCGGCGCCCGAGCAGGTCGGCCACCCTGCCGAAGAACACCAGCGTCGCGGTGTTGACGAGCAGGAAGGCGAGCAGCACCCAGCCCGCGGAGAACGCGTCGGCGTGGAAGTGCCTGACCACGGTGGGAAGCGCCACGTTCAGGGTGCTGCCGGAGATGCCGATCAAGACCAGGCCGAGGCTGGTGACCGAGCAGACCCGCCATGCGTAGCGGAGCTTGGATGTGTATTCGGGGGATCCGGGTAGGTCTTGGGGGATTGCGACCATACCTACCAGTCTGCCGGACGTTGCCCCTCGCCCCTCGGGGCCCTCAGCGGGCCCGTTTGCGCAGGCCCTCCATGTCGTGGATGATCACGCGGCGCCGGCCCGTCTCGATCAGCCCGCGATCGCGCAGGGAGCGCAGCGCCTTGCTGACCGCCTCGCGGGAGGCCCCGGTCCAGCCGGCGAGCTCGTCCTGGGAGAGGGGCAGCGCCACCCGCACCCCGCCGTTGTCCGGCTCGCCGTACCGCTCGGCCAGCTCCACCAGCCGGGTGGCCACCCGGCCCGTGGTGTCGAACGCGCCGTACTCGATGCGCTTGCGGTCGGAGTCGCGCATCTTGCCGATCACCATCCGCATCAGCAGTACGGCGACCCTCCCGTGGTCGCGCAGGTACGAGGAGAAGTCGCGGACCGTGATCCCCTCCACGGGTTCGAGGGCGGTGACCGTGGCGGACCTGGGCAGCCCGTCGATCGCCGCGAACTCGCCGAGCAGCGCACCGGGTCCTCGTACCGCGAGGACCACCTCACTGCCGACCGCGGTGTGCGAGGAGACCTTGACGCGGCCGGAGGTGAGGACGAGCACCCAGTCGCTCTCGTCGCCCTCGGTGCACACCGTGTCACCCCTGTCCCAGCGCCGGGGCCTCCCGGCGGCGTACAGGGCCTTCACCTCGTCTTCCGTGAGCAACGTGATGAATTCGCCCGGTTCGGGGGAAGAAATCATGACCACCTCCTGGCGACTTCGATTGTGTGCGCGCCGCTCTCGCGGCGAAAGGTACTTTTACCTGAGACCGGACAGTACGTAGGCATGGACGGGTTGCGCCCTTCCCTTGAGGCTGAGCGGGCCCAGCGATCGGGTCTCGGCCCGGGAGCCGATCAGGTCGAGGGTGCTCTGGCCGATCACGACGCTGCCCGGCTCGGCGATCCCCTCAAGCCGGGCGGCCACGTTGACGCAGTCGCCCATCGCGTTGAAACCGCGCAACTCGGGGCTGCCGATGTTTCCGACGAGCGCCTCACCGGTGTTGATCCCAATTCTGAAGCGAGGATATCCGGGCATTCCCTCCGCGATCTCCTCGGCGGCCCGCTGCATCGCGAGGCCGGCCCGCACCGCGGCGAGGGCGTGGTCCTCCTGCCGGGCCGGGGCGTTGAACAGCGCGAGCAGCGCGTCACCCACGAACTGCACGATCGTGCCGCCGTTGCCGAGCACGATGGGCACGGCCGCGGTGTGGTAGCGGTTCAGCATCTCGACGATCTCGCCGGGCGCCACCCGCTCGGAGAAGCTCGTGAAGCCCTTCAGGTCGGCGAAGAGCGCGGTGAGCTCCACCAGCTCGCCGCCGAGCGCCGCGGTCTGGGGGTCGGCGAGCAGCGACTGGGCCACGTCCGGTGACATGTACTGCCGGAAGAGGGTCTCCAGCTCGCTGTAGAGCCGGGCGTTCTCCAAGGAGATGGACATCTGGCCGGCGAGCGTGGCGGCGAGCGCCTCGTCCTGCGGGGTCCTGCCGACCGGCACCTCGATCGCCCCGGCGAGCCTGCCCTTCACCATCAGCGGGTGGACGACCTTCCCCTCCAGCCGGATCGGCCGGTCCTCGGGGAAGTCCCGCCGGCCGTACTCCGTGGAGTTCACGGTGACCCGGCCGTTGTCGACCAGCTTGATCCGCACGTCCCCGTACGCCTGCCGGACGCGGTCGAGACCCTGGGCGAGCATCTCCTTCTCCGGCAGGCCCACCCGGGCCTGCCTGCCGATGTCGGCCAGCGCCGCGAGCCGGTCGCTCAGCTCCCGCTCGTTGGCGAGCGCCTCACCCGCCCGGTCGAGCACCGCCGCCTGCGACTCGGTGAGCCCGAACTTGCCCGCCAGCCGGTCCGCGATCGGGACCCTGCTCTCCTCCCCGCGCCGCAGGTGGCCGACGAGCTCCTCCAAGGCGGCCTCGTAGTCGGCCCTGATCCTGCGGACCGTCGCCGACAGCGCCACCGAGTCGAACAGCCCCGCGCTGGTGCCCTCCCGCCGGAACTGCAGGTAGGCGCTGTAGGCGACGAAGACGAACGCGGTGGTCAGCAGCGCGTGCCACAGCCACCACGACAGGTGCCAGTTGCGGTGGGACAACCCCGCGACCAGCGCCTCGGCGAGGAGCGCGTACGCGGTGACCAGGCTGATCAGCACGACCGCCGGGCGCCTGCGGTGCAGCTGGAACATCATCGCCGACGCCGCCGCGAACAGGGCCACCCCGGCCCACTCCAGCCCGCCCAGGCCCGTCCCCATGGGAGGCGAGCCGCTGAGCGGGGTGAGGTCCGGCACCAGGCAGGCCACCCCCCACCCGATGATCAGGGCGGCGAGTCCCCCGCGCAGCCACATCTGGTTTCTCAGCACGGCCTCGGCCGCCCGCTCGCCCAGGGGCAGCGCCGACGCGAACGCGAACACCGAGGCGACGAGAAGACCGACCGGATGGGAGAGGTCGAAGCCGTAGCTCGTGCCCTCCAGGATGATCCCCGGCGTGGTCAGCCCGTGCACCAGGAACGATCCCGCGCCGCTCAGGAAGACCAGGGAGACCAGCAGCAGGCGGGCGTCCGAGCGCCGGGCCGACGCCTCGCCGACCATGAGCCCCAGGACCAGGTTGATCCCGGCGATGGTGATGATCAGCCAGAAATGACTGGGGTTGTCCTGCAACACGATGTTCAGGTCGGGCTCGGCGAGCAGCAGCCAGAGCCCGAGCATCGGCAGCGCCAGATGCAGCGCCCACACCACGGTGCGGATCGGCTGGGTCGCCGGTGGAAGGTACGGTTCCCGCCGGGCGCGGTTTTTCGCGTCTTCCGCGACCGCGTCTGTCGGGTTGATGGTCGGCACGGTGGCCTCCGCGTCTGGAGAACCCTGTCGGTTCCCTGTCTTTGTTCGTCCGCGCCCAGCGGGCGGGTTCCCCCGAACGGCCCGATTATCCCGTACGCGGCAGGTGTCGGCAGGCGAGTCGAACGGCAGGGTTTCGAGGCCTAAGCGTGATGTTTGGCGTGCCAACCCTTGGAACGCTTGAAACGTGTACTACGTGTACCTCTTCAATCACACCAGGCTCTGGTGTCGCAGAAAGGAAGCCCAGTGGCTATCAGGTTGCCGGGCGGACGCTCGCTCGCCGCCGTCACCGTTGGCGTGCTCGTAGGAACGCTGTTCACCGCGGGCGGCAGTGCCGTCGCCTCGTCGGCGGGCGCGGAGATTCACGCGTGCGTTCACAAGCAGACGCGCTACACCCGGATCGTCAACGCGACGGCCAAGTGCAGGACGACCGAGATCCGGATCAGGTGGGGGCAGCAGGGCGAGGCTCAGCAGCAGGGCATCGCCAGCGCCGGCCCGCAGGGCGAGCGCGGTCCGCAGGGCCTCAAGGGCGACGCCGGACCGCAGGGCCCGCAGGGTCCGCAGGGGCTGCGCGGTCTTCCCGGCAAGAACGGCGCCACCGGCCCGCAGGGTCCCAAGGGCGAGGCCGGACCGCAGGGTCCGAAGGGTGAGGACGGCAAGGACGGCGCCACCGGCCCGCAGGGCCCGAAGGGCGACGCCGGGGCCCAGGGCCCGAAGGGCGCCGACGGCAAGGACGGCCTTCCGGGCAAGAACGGTGTGGACGGTAAGCCCGGTCTCCCCGGCAAGGACGGCAAGGACGGCCGGAACGGCTACAACGGCAAGGATGGTAAGGACGGTCTCCCCGGCAAGCCCGGTGCGGACGGTAAGCCTGGTCTTCCCGGTAAGGACGGTGCCGACGGCAAGGACGGTGCCAAGGGCGCTCAGGGGCCGGCCGGTCCGGCCGGTCCTGCGGGTCCCGCTGGTAAGGACGGCGCGGACGGCAAGGACGGTAAGGACGGTAAGGGCGCTGTCCCGACCATCACCACCGTCACCGAATCCTTCAACTTCGGCAGTCAGAACGGAAGCAAGAGCGTGAGCTGCGGCGCGGGCAAGGTCGTCACGGGCGGCGGCTTCAGCGGCAGCGGCAGCGGTTCGGGTCAGATCTACACGAGCGCGCCCAGCGGCAACGGCTGGACCGTGGCCGGCAAGAACACCAGCGGCAGCGCCTACGCGCTCTGCATGAGCGCCTCCTGATCTCCGGCGGCACTCCACAGCACGTGAGAGATCCCGGGACGGTCTCTCACGTGCGGTGGAACGCGGACGGCTGCGCGATCACCGTGTGATGCCACCGGTGGCGGTCACGGGAGGGGAATCCTCGTGCCCGGGCGCCGTCCTCGTGATCCGTCCGGTCGCCCGATCCGTTTTCACGGGAACGCGACCCACGTGATCCGTCCGACCTGTTTTCGCGGGAACGCGAAGGGCTGGCGGCGCGGTGGGGACTCACCGTCCTCATCACGCCGTCTCCCCGCGCCGACCGTGTGATCCATATAGATCGGCCGGGCCCCTCACCGTCACACGACGGTGAGGGGCCCGGCCTCCCAAAGAAAAGACCTCCGAGATCCCCGGGATCTCGTACGAGGATCAGCCGAAGATGCCCGGCAGGGTGGACGTGTGGGTCTCCCTGAGCTCGGCGACCGGGATCTCCAGGACGCCCTCCACCTTCAGCGCGTCGCCACCGGTGGTGCCCAGGCCGTAGCAGGGCACGTCGCGGGCCGCGCACAGCTGCGCGAAGGCGTCGAACGACTCCGGCGCGACGGTCACCAGCGCGCGGGCCGACGACTCGCTGAACAGGTCGACGAACGCGTCGTCGCCCGTCAAGGAGACCTCACAGCCCACGCCCTGGGCAATGCACGCCTCGGCGAGGGCGATGGCGAGCCCGCCGTCCGACAGGTCGTGAGAACCGGTGAGCAACCCCTGTGAGGCGGCCTCCGTCAGGACGAGGGCGAGGTCGCGCTCCGACTCCAGTCGCGCCACGGGCGGCAGGCCGCCGAGGTGGCCGTGGGCCACGTGCGCCCACTCCGAGCCGCCGAACTCCTCCTCGGTCTCGCCGAGCAGGACGATCCTGTCGCCGTCGCCGGTGAAGCCGCTGCGAACCCGCGAGGCCACGTCGTCGATGACGCCCAGCACGCCGACGACTGGCGTCGGGTGGATCGGCACGGATCCCGTCTGGTTGTAGAACGAGACGTTGCCGCCGGTCACCGGGACGCCGAGGGTCTTGCAGGCGTCGGCGAGACCGCGCACGGCCTCGGAGAACTGCCACATGACCTCGGGGTCCTCGGGGGAGCCGAAGTTGAGGCAGTTCGTCACCGCGAGCGGCGTCGCGCCGGTCACGGCCACGTTCCGGTACGCCTCGGAGAGGGCGAGCTGTGCCCCCGCGTACGGGTCGAGGCGGGTGTAGCGGCCGTTGCCGTCGGTGGCGAGCGCGATGCCCCTGGTCGTCTCCTCGGCGCCGGGCATCGCCTCGCTGATGCGCAGCACGCCCGCGTCGGCGGGCTGGGCCAGCACGGTGTTGCCGCGGACGTACCGGTCGTACTGGGAGGTGACCCACTCCTTGGACGCGAGGTTCGGCGAGCCGAGGAGTTCGAGCAGCGTCGCGCGCAGGTCGGTGGGGCGGGCGAGACGGCCGGGGACGTCGCCGTTCAGCGCGACCTGGCCGGCGGGCTCGTGGAACGGCCGCTCGTAGACCGGGCCCTCGTCGGCCGCGGTGCCCGGCGGGATGTCGACGATGGTCTCGCCGTGCCAGGTCATCACGAGACGGCTGGAGTCGGTGACCTCGCCGATCACGGTCGCGGGGATGTCCCACTTCGCGCAGATCGCCATGAAGGCATCGATGTCGTCGGGGGTGACGACCGCCATCATGCGCTCCTGCGACTCGCTCATCAGGATCTCCTCGGGCCGCAGCGAGGGATCGCGCAGCGGTACGAGGTCGAGCCTGACGTCCATGCCGCCGGTGCCCTTGGCCGCGAGCTCGGTGGTCGCGCAGGAGACGCCGGCGGCGCCGAGGTCCTGGATGCCGACGACCACGTCCGCCTGGTACAGCTCCAGGCAGCACTCGATCAGCAGCTTCTCCATGAAGGGGTCGCCGACCTGGACGCTGGGGCGCTTGGCCTGCGACTCGTCCTCGAACGTGGCCGAGGCGAGCACGGACGCGCCGCCGATGCCGTCGGGGCCGGTGAGGGCGCCGAACAGGACGACCTTGTTGCCGGGCCCCGGCGCCACCGCGAGCTTGATCTGGTCCTTGCGCAGCAGGCCGACGCACAGGGCGTTGACCAGCGGGTTGCCGATGTAGCAGGGGTCGAAGACGACCTCGCCGCCGATGTTGGGCAGGCCCAGGCAGTTGCCGTAGTGGCTGATGCCCTCGACCACGCCGGGCAGCACCCGGCGGGTGTCGTGGGCGTCGGCCGCGCCGAAACGGAGCGCGTCCATCACCGCGATCGGCCGGGCGCCCATCGACATGATGTCGCGGACGATGCCGCCGACGCCGGTCGCCGCGCCCTGGTGAGGCTCGACATAGGACGGGTGGTTGTGCGACTCGATCTTGAAGGTGGCGGCCCAGCCGTCGCCGATGTCCACGACCCCGGCGTTCTCCCCCATCCCGACGAGCAGCGCCTCCGACGCGGGGGCCTTGGTGCCGAACTGGCGCAGGTGCACCTTGGACGACTTGTAGGAGCAGTGCTCGCTCCACATGACGCTGTAGATGGCGAGCTCGGAGCCGGTGGGCCGGCGGCCGAGGATCTGGCGGACCCGCTCGTACTCGTCGAGCTTCATGCCCAGCTCGGCGTACGGCTGGCGCTCGTCCGGGGTGTCCTCGGCCCGCTTGACGGTGTCGAGACTCATGCGTTCACCAGATTCTTCAGGATCGAGGAGAAGAAGCCGCGGCCGTCGATGCTCGGGGCGCCGGTGAGGTCCTCGACGGCGTGCTCGGGGTGCGGCATGAGCCCGACGATGTTTCCGGCCTCGTTGCGGATGCCCGCGATGTCGTTCAGGGAGCCGTTGGGGTTGCCGCCCGCGTACCTGAAGACGACCTGTCCGCCCGCCTCCAAGGCGCTCAGGGTCGCCTCGTCGGCGACGTAGCGGCCCTCGCCGTGCTTGATCGGCAGCACGATCTCCTGACCCTCGGTGAAGTCGGAGGTCCAGGGGGTGGCGGTGTTCTCGACCCGGATGCCCTGGTCGCGGCAGACGTAGTGCAGCCCGGCGTTGCGCATCAGCGCCCCGGGCAGCAGGTGGGCCTCGCAGAGGATCTGGAAGCCGTTGCAGGTGCCGAGCACCGGCAGCCCGGCCCTGGCGGCGGGGATCAGCTCCTCCATCAGCGGCGCGAACCTGGAGATGGCCCCGCAGCGCAGGTAGTCTCCGTAGGAGAATCCGCCGGGCAGGAAGACCGCGTCGACTCCCTTGAGGTCGGGGTCGGCGTGCCACAGCGGGACGGCCTCGCCGCCCGCGTGGCGCACGGCGCGAGCCGCGTCCTGATCGTCGAGAGTTCCGGGAAAAGTGACCACGCCCACGCGGGCAGCACTCATCGTGTTCCTTTCAGCGCGGAGACCCTGCCTTCGGCTTCAGCCGTGGGGGAAGAAGTCAAGACAGCGTTCCCCTCCACAAACGAGCACCGCGCCGGCGTCTCACACACTCGGACGTCGGTCCGCGGCGGTGCTCCCAGGTTATCCGCTCCCGGTGGGAGCTCAGCCGCGGAGTGTCCGATCGCACAGCTCAGCGGGCGGTGGCCGGGTTCGTACGGCCTCGGGTGCGCGGCCGGGCGGGCCTTCAGACGGCGGCGAGCATCCGGTCGCGGAGGTAGGCGGCGTCGTGGTCCCAGTCGAGGTGCTTGCACAGGTGCACGACGGTCCCGCGGCCGGGAGTGATGTCGAAGGAGATCTCGTCGACCACGGCCTGCATGATCAGCAGGCCCCTGCCGTTCTCGGCGTCGGTCGGCGGGTAGTGCTCGGGCACCCGGACGAGGCCCTGGCCCCGGTCGATGATGCGGACGTCGCAGCGGCCGTGGCCGATGGTGGTCTCGACCTCGTAGCGGGTGGCCGGACCTCCGTGTCTCACGGCGTTGGCGCACGCCTCGGTCACCGCCAGCAGGATGTCGGAGACGCAGTCTTCGGTGACGCCGAGCGAGCGCAGGGAGTCACCGAGCGCCCTGCGGACCATCGGTATACCGACGGCCTGTCGTGGCAGAGCCAGCGAGAACTCCATGTCCACCGGTTTCCTCCCGGGGTCAGACGTCACCTTGTGAAGGCTTCCCTGCAGAATCCGGGCTAACCGCAAAATAACCGTAATGTTATTGACTGGTGGTCAAGCCGTGGGATTGCTCCGCCCCTAAAGCCGGATATAACCGGATTTGTGCAGCCGATCTGCGTGGAGTGACGGCCTAGGACTCGACGGTGACGGTGTAGTCCTCGATCACCGTGTTGGCGAGGAGGGTCTCGGCCATTTTTCGGACGTCCGCAATTGCCGCCTCGTCGGCGGGCCCTTCGAGCTCCACCTCGAATCGCTTGCCCTGCCGTACCGCTGAGACACCCGCGAAGCCGAGCCGCGGCAGTGCACGGGCGATCGCCTGCCCCTGCGCGTCGAGAATCTCGGGCTTCAGCATGACGTCGACGATGACGCGCGCCACGGTGTTCCTCCTGGTTGAGACGGGGACGGTCCGGCGCCTCAAGAGTAACGGGCTCCGGCCGCGCTCCGGTGCGGGGGCCGGACCCAGGGATCCCGCGCGAGAGGTCACGGACGGTGAACGGCCGCGGATCTCGCGGATGAAGGGACCCGGCGGCGGGTGACACCCCTGGATCCCCGACGTGGCAGGCGATACGCCGGATCTCGCGTGGAGGTACGGGCGGGTGAAAGGGGACGCGCGGGGAACGGGGAGCATATGGACGTCGAGGCAGGTCTTGCGCACAGGTATGTGACCTCTGCCACGATGGCCACAAGCGCGGACGAACCACCACCAGAAGGGTCGAACGCGTCGCGAATCGGCCGGACGACGGTGGAGAACCCATCCAGACGGCCCCGAGCACACAGGAGTGGCACGTGACAGCCGACGCCTCTCGTGGTGCGGAAGCACCTCCGGAGCTCATCCAGCTGCTGACCCCCGAGGGAGAACGGGTCGAGCATCCCGACTACGACATAGATCTGACACCCGAGGAGATCCGCGGGCTCTACCGGGACCTGGTCCTGGTCCGCCGCGTCGACCTGGAGGCCGTCGCACTGCAACGCCAGGGCGAGCTGGGGCTCTGGGCCTCGTTGCTCGGGCAGGAGGCCGCGCAGATCGGCTCCGGCCGGGCGCTGACCGAGGCCGACATGGCCTTCCCGACCTACCGCGAGCACGGGGTGGCCTGGTGCAGGGGGGTCGACCCGGTCAACCTGCTCGGCCTGTTCCGCGGCGTCAACCACGGAGGCTGGGACCCCGCCGAGCACAACTTCCACCTCTACACCATCGTGATCGGCAGCCAGACCCTGCACGCGGTCGGCTACGCGATGGGTATCCAGCGCGACGGCGCCGAGGCCGCGAGCATCGTCTACTTCGGCGACGGCGCCACCTCCCAGGGGGACGTGAACGAGTCGTTCATCTGGGCGTCGGTGTTCAACGCGCCGGTGGTGTTCTTCTGCCAGAACAACCAGTGGGCGATCTCGGAACCGCTGGAGAAGCAGTCGCGCATCCCCCTGTACCGCAGGGCGAGCGGGTTCGGGTTCCCCGGCGTCCGTGTCGACGGCAACGACGTCCTCGCCTGCCTCGCCGTCACTCGCAAGGCGCTCGCCGACGCCAGGTCCGGGCAGGGGCCCATGCTGATCGAGGCCTTCACCTACCGGATGGGCGCCCACACCACCTCCGACGACCCGACCCGCTACCGGGTGGCCGCCGAACTGGAGGCGTGGAAGCTCAAGGACCCGATCGAGCGGGTCAGGGCCTACATGTTCAAGAACCAGCTCGCCGACCAGGAGTTCTTCGACGCGGTCGACGCCGAGGCCGACGAGCTGGGACGTGACGTCCGCAAACGCTGTCTCGAACTGCCCGACCCAGAACCGTCGGCCATCTTCGACCACGTCTACGCCGAGCGGCACTCCCTGATCGACGCCGAGCGTGCCGAGTTCGCCACCTACCTGGAGGGGTTCGAGGCATGAGCATTCTCACGATGGCCAAGGCGCTCAACGAGGGGATGCGCAAGGCCATGGAGGACGACCCCAAGGTCCTCGTGATGGGGGAGGACGTGGGCAAGCTCGGCGGGGTGTTCCGGGTGACGGACGGCCTGCAGAAGGACTTCGGCGAGCAGCGGGTCATCGACACCCCCCTGGCCGAGTCGGGCATCGTCGGGACGGCCATCGGCCTGGCGCTGCGCGGCTACCGCCCGGTCTGCGAGATCCAGTTCGACGGGTTCGTCTTCCCCGCGGCCGACCAGATCATCACGCAGCTCGCCAAGATGCCGCTGCGCTCGCTGGGCAAGCTGAGGCTGCCGGTCGTCGTACGGATTCCGTGCGGCGGGGGCATCGGCGCGGTGGAGCACCACAGCGAGTCGCCCGAGGCCTACTTCACCCACACCGCGGGCCTGCGCGTCGTGGCCTGCTCCAACCCGGCCGACGCCTACACCATGATCCAGCAGGCGATCCGGTGCGACGACCCGGTGATCTTCTTCGAGCCCAAGCGGCGCTACTGGGAGAAGGCCGAGGTGGACGTCGACTCCTCCGGCTGGCCGCCCTTCGACGAGGCCAGGGTGGCGCGGCCGGGGACGGACCTCACCCTGCTCGCGTACGGGCCGATGGTGAAGACCTGTCTGGAGGCCGCGAAGGCGGCCGAGGAGGACGGCCGCTCCCTGGAGGTCGTCGACCTGCGCTCGCTCAACCCGCTCGACATCGCGAAGGTCACGGAGTCGGTGCGCGCGACCGGGCGCTGTGTCGTGGTGCACGAGGCGCCCGTCTTCAACGGCTTCGGCGCCGAGGTCGCCGCCCGCGTCACCGAGGAGTGTTTCTACCATTTGGAGGCCCCGGTCCTGAGGGTCGGCGGGCCCTCCACCCCCTACCCGCCCTCGCGGCTCGAGGACCACTACCTGCCCGACCTGGACCGGGTCCTGCACGCCGTCGACCGCGCGTTCGCGTTCTGAGGAGGGGCGGAGAGATGAAGGAGTTCAAGCTCCCCGACGTGGGGGAGGGCCTCACCGAGGCGGAGATCGTCCGCTGGCACGTGAAGGCCGGGGAACCGGTCAAGGTCAACCAGATCATCGTGGAGATCGAGACCGCCAAGGCCGTCGTCGAGCTTCCCTGCCCGTTCGAGGGCGTGGTGGCCGCGCTGATGGCGGACGAGGGCGAGGTGGTGGACGTCGGCAGGCCGATCATCTCGGTGGACGACGGCACGGGCGCCTCTCCGGCTCCCGCCCAGACCCCCGCTCAGGCCACGGCCCCTGACGGGGCGGCGGTGCGGACGGAGGCCCTCGCCGACGACATGGTGCCGACCCCGCCGGCCGAGGTCCGGCAGCCGGTGCTGGTGGGGTACGGCGTGAAGCCGGGCACGGCCAAGCGTCGTCCCCGCAAACCGGTCTCGCCCGGCTCGTCCCCCGCGGCGGGGGCGACGCGGCCCGAGGAGGGTACGGCGGATGCGTCCACGGGGACGGCGTCCACGACGAGGGCCGCCGAGCCGGCGCCGTCCGGTGTGAACGGTCCGGCTCGTCCCGGTATGAACGGTCCTGTCTCGTCCGGTGTGAACGGTCCTGGTCCGGCCGGTCCCGGGGTGGCCGGTCCCGGCGCGGGTCCGGTCTCGTCACCGGGGAAGATCGCGGTTCTGGCGAAACCCCCGGTACGGAAGCTCGCCAGGGACCTGGGGGTCGACCTGGCCTCCCTGGTGGGGACGGGCCCGCACGGCTCGATCACCAGGGGTGACGTCCAGGCCGCTCTCGACGCCGCCCCCATCCCCGGGGACGCCGTCGAGACCGGGCTCACCCCCGGGAACGACGTCAGGGCACGAGTACCGGCCGCGACCTGGGAGGACGAGGAGCGAATCCCGATCAAGGGGGTGCGGAAGGCGACCGCGCAGGCGATGGTGTCCTCCGCGTTCACCGCGCCACACGTGACGGAGTTCCTCCAGGTGGACATGACGGCGACCATGGACGCGGTCCGGCGTCTTCGCGGGCTGCCCGACTTCGCCGAGGTCAAGGTCTCCCCGCTGCTCATGGTCGCGAAGGCGGTGCTCGTCGCCGCCCGTCGTCACCCGATGATCAACTCTGCCTGGGACGAGGCCCGCCAGGAGATCGTGGTCAAGCACCGCGTCAACCTGGGCATCGCCGCGGCCACCCCGCGCGGCCTGCTCGTTCCCAACGTCAAGGACGCCCACCGCCTGTCGCTGCCCGACCTGGCCGCCGCCCTCGGAGCCCTCGCCGAGACCGCGAGGGCGGGCCGTACCCAGCCCGCCGACATGGCGGGGGGGACGATCACGATCACGAACGTGGGTGTCTTCGGGGTGGACGCGGGCACCCCGATCCTCAACCCGGGGGAGTCGGCGATCCTGGCCTTCGGGCAGGTGAGGGAGATGCCGTGGGTGGTGGACGGGCAGGTCGTGCCGCGCAGGGTCTGCACGCTCGCCCTCTCGTTCGACCACCGGGTGGTGGACGGGCAACTCGGCTCGCTCTTCCTGCGAGACGTCGGCGCCATGCTTGAGGACCCTCTCCGCATGCTCGCCTGGGCCTGACCCCGTGACCCCGTGACTCCGTGACGTGGTCTCCCCCTCCTCCCACGGAGGGGGAGACCACGTGCGCGTCCTCTCCCGCCGCGGTGAGAACTCCCTCCCGCGCCCGAGAGCGCGGATTTCCCGCGGCCGCGAGCGTCTCTTCCCCGCGCGGGTAAGGGCTCTTTCCCACCTGTCAGGAGGGATGGGGCCCTTCCCACATGTCCGTGAGGGCGCCTTTCCCTTCGTGCCCGTCGGGAAAGTGGGGTGGGAGAGAGAGGGGCGATATACCCCCGGTGCTCGCCTTCCCTTTCCCGGCTTCACAAGTCGATTACCTCGGTGGGAAAACGAGGGGGCGCCTCGGGAGGGTCCGTACCGAACAGCCGGGACGCGGTGCGAGCCGTCACCCGGCCGGTAATGGGAAACCCCTTTTTTCTCCTGCGGATCGATCTTTAAGGTGCGCTTCCCCGGCTCCGGCGGGGCGGCGGAGCGATGCCGGGAAGCCGAGGCGGTCTTTACTCGCGATCCGTTTGCGGCCTTTACGAATCGCTTGGCGAAACATCTTGAATGCGTGATAAATGTGGCGGTTTGTCCGGGTATGAGAGTTAGTGTCGTGATTGGTAAGCGCGACGAGCTCAATGCGAAGGGGGAAGCCATGTCTTTCAAGCAGCTCTTCCCGGCGGGCCGTTATCTGGACTGGGGAGGCGGCTGGGGGTGCTGCCGTCGCCGCCGCCGCTGTGGATGCCGCTGCGGTGGTTGCGGCGGCTGCGGAGGGTGCGGTGGCGGATGGTGGTGGTGAGCCGGATCCGGTGCTAGCGGAAACAAATGAGAGCCGGCGGGTCAACCGTCGGCTCTCATTCTCAGAGTCGCTCTCGCCCCACGGGGCGAGGGCCACCGTACGCCGTCCTCCGGTGGCACCCACGGTCTCCATCCGCAGGACCTTCCGGGAGTTCTGGCCGTACACCCGCGGCCTCCGCCGTCTGCTCGTGGCCGGTGGCGTGCTCGCCGTCGTCGCGGCCGTCTGCGAGGTCGCCGCGATCGGCCTGTTCGGGTACATCACGGACGAGGTGCTCAGCAGGCAGAACCTGGGGGCCTTCTGGCTCCCCGCCGCCGCCTGGCTAGGCCTCGCGGCCGTCGCGGGTCTGGTCTCCTTCGTGGGGTCCTACCTCACCGCCCTGGGCGGCGAACGCTTCCTGCTGAGGTTGCGCGACAGGGTGTTCGAGCACATCCAGACGCTCACGCCCGACTTCTTCGACAACCGCCGCCTGGGCGACCTGATGGCGAGGCTCACCGACGACATCGAGGCGATCGAGGAACTCGTCGGCTCCGGCCTGGTCAAACTCTTCACCACGCTCGTCAGCGTCGTCTTCTTCGCCGGTGCCGCCTTCTACATCAGATGGGACCTGGCGCTGCTGACGTTCCTGCTGGTCCCGGCCTTCCTGCTGGTCGCCAAGGGTTTCGCGAGCAGGTTCAGGATCGTGTCGGCGCGTGAGCGGCTCAGCAACGGGATCATGAACAGCGTCATCGAGGAGAGCCTGTCCAACCAGTCGCTCGTCCAGGCGTACAACCGCCAGGGCGCCGAGGCCGAGCGGCTGCACTCCGAGGGACACACCTGGATGCGGGCGAACGTGGCGCAGGCGTGGCTCTCCTCCCTGTACGGCCCCGTCGTCCAGGTCATCGAGACCGCCTGCCTCGTCATCATCCTCGGGTTCGGCGCCTGGGAGATCTCCTCGGGGCGCCTCACCATCGGCGGTCTCCTCGCCTTCGCCGCCTACCTCGCCTACCTCTACCCGGCGGTGCAGAGCCTGGGGCAGATCGCCCTCACCGTCTCCGAGGCGGCGGCGGGCTCCGACCGTGTCATCGAGATCCTGACGACCCGGCCGACCGTCGTCGATCGCGACGACGCCGTTCACCTGGGGCGCGGACGGGGCCGCATCGAGTTCCAGGGAGTCGGCTTCACCTATCCGAACAGGAGAAGACCCACGCTGCGGGACCTGTCCTTCACCGTCGAACCCGGAGAACTGGTCGTGTGCACCGGGCCGAGTGGCGTGGGCAAGTCCACGCTCGCGAAGCTGCTGCTGCGCTTCCACGACCCCACCGCAGGACGCGTCCTCCTGGACGGGATGGACCTCCGGGACCTGTCGCGCGAGTCGCTGCGTGACAACATCACCATCCTGCAGCAGGAGAGCCTGCTCTTCTCGGGGACCGTACGCGAGAACATCGCCTACGGAAGTCCCGGCGCCGACCTGGACGCCGTCGTGCGGGCCGCCGTGCTGGCGGACGTCCATGACTTCGTCACCACGCTCCCTCTCGGGTACGACACTCCGATCGGGCAGCGCGGCCGGTTGGTGTCGGGCGGGCAGCGCCAGCGGATCGCCATCGCGAGGGCGATCCTGCGCGACGCTCCCGTCCTCGTCCTCGACGAGCCGATGACGGGCCTCGACGCGCCCACGGCGGCGCGGATCATGGAACCGCTCAAGAGGCTCATGGCCGGGCGCACGACCATCCTGATCACCCACGACCTCAGGTTCATCCCCGAGGCGGCCCACAAGATCGTGCTCGAAGCCGTGCCGAGACGCTCCGGCCGGATAAGGATCAAGGCCGCCGGACGCCGTCGAGGGTCCACATCGCGTCCCGCGTGATATCGGCTCCCGTGCCGTGGGGGCGCCGCCGCGTCCCGGCGCGTCTGGCCGTACGCTGGCCGGGCGCTCAGGGCACCTGGGATACCCGAGGGAAGGGAAGATCATGTTTCGGCATGTCGTGCTGTTCACCTGGACGGAAGAGGCCACCGAGGAGCAGAGGGCCAGGGTCGCCACGGAGCTCGCCAAGCTGCCCGGAGCCATCACCGAGATCCGCTCCTACACCATCGGCTCCGACGCGGGCGTGAACCCCGGCAACCACCAGTTCGCCGTCGTCGCGGACTTCGACAGCGCCGACGACTTCCTCGTCTACCGTGACCACCCGCTGCACCAGGCCGCGGTCGTCGATCACATCAAGCCGATCGTGGCCTCGCGGGCGGCGGTGCAGTTCGAGGTCTAGGACGGCACAACCCGAGACCCCCGGGGGTCCTAGACCTCCGGTGGGTGGTTCTCGCGGTGCATCAGGCGATCCTCGGACGTGTGCCCGCGCTTGGGGGACATCACGATGCTCAGCACGATCCCGACAGCGCCGACGATCATGAAGATCAGGCCGATCACGTCGATGTGCACCGCCTCGCCGAGGACGTCGGGATCGATGGCGAAGCGGAGGATGGCGCCGAGCGTGAGAAAGAAGATGCTGACCCCGACACCCATGAGTTCCTCCGGGTAAAGGCTGTACGCCAGGCAAAGAGAGAGTCCGGGATTGGTCATACCCTTTCCGGCGTGATCACACCACCGAGAAGGACCTTGTCTGCGGCGGTGGGTCCCGACGAGCCCAGCCACACCGGCACCCCGAGGGCCTCGGCCACCGCCGCGGGCCAGTCGTCGATCCCGTCGGCGTAGCGCGGCCCGGCCCCCGTCAGCGGTTCCAGAAGCCGTTCCGTCAGCCGGGCCTGCCCGTCGAGGTCGCCCGTCACGCCCACGGGAAGCTCGCCGATCTCGTACGAGACGCACATCCGCGACACCGGCGCGTCCAGGTGGGTGAGCGCGAGGGCGTCTGCCCCGCCGCAGACCGCGAGCGCGTAGCGGTGGGCCACCGCGTCGAAGTGGCCGGCGCGGAAGGGGCCCTGCCAGGGGCCGGTCCCGTTGTGGGCCTCGGGCAGCGCGAGGTCCGCGTCCTCGGTGACGAGCGGTCCCGGGCCGTGCCGCGGGGTGTAGGTCCGCAGCACGCCCAGCCGCGTGGCGGGCACCCCGTCGAGCAGTTCCAGCGCGTTGGCGAAGGTCGTCGTGCTCCAGGTGGTGTACGGATGGAAGCCGTGCCACTCGTCGAGCAGCACACCCTGGGCCCCCTCGAAGACCACGGGCCGCCTGCGCAGCAGCGCCGCCGTGAACGAGGAGCCGACCAGGATCACCCGCTCGGCGAACGCCCGGTAGGCGTCCACGCAGTCCGCCACGGGCGGCCCGCTCCCGCCGAGGGCGTCGCGGAGCGCACGCAGCTTGCGGGTGAGCCGGACAGGTTCCTCGCAGTCGCCCGCGACCGGCGCGAGATCGGGGTGCTCCAGGGCGTAGGCCATCGTCTCCCCGACGCCCATCCCGCACGACCCGTGCCGGTCCTCACCGCGCGCCAGCTCCCTGGCCCGCCCCGCCGCCACGTGGTACGGCGTGGCGAGCAGGGCGTCCCGGTCCACGGTGAGCAGGCGGAACGGGTCGGGGACGCCCAGCGCCTCCAGATGGGCCGCCTCCCCGGCCAGCGAGAGCGGATCCACGACCATGAACCTGGACAGGTGGGTCGGCACTCCTCTGAACGTGCCCGACCCGAACTGCGCGAACGTGTGGTGTCTCCCGTCGGGCAGGACGACGTTGTGCCCCGCCTGCGCGCCCCCGTTGAACCTGACGACCGCCTGGACGGGCTCGCGGGCGCAGAGCCAGTCGACGACGGTGCCTTTTCCCGCGTCGCCGTACCCGAGGTCGGTCACGATCACGTGCTCACGCATACGGCCATCCGTTCACCCTCGTCTCCCCTTCTTCTGCTTCTCTTCCGGACGAGCCGTTCTCCGGCCGGTCTCTTCAGCCGGTAGCCCTTGCCGGCCCCTCCGTCGGAACCGTTGGAGCCGTCGGTTTCCTCGGCCGGAGGCTCTTCGAAAGTCCCTGCCGGAGGCTTCTCGAAGGTTCCCGTCACCGGAGGCACCGGGACGGTCGCCCCCGTCGAGGCCCGTCGAGGCCCGTCGAGGTTCCTCCCCGGCGGGTTTCGTCCCGCCGGGGAGGAACCGTCTCCCTTCGTGGTGGCACTCCCCGCCGCTTTCGCGGTGGCCGCCGCACGGCGGGGAGGTTCTCAGAGCCGCATCACGCCGCTGTCGCCGCCCAGGTCGAGCCCGTCGGACACCACGAGGGCGCCCCGGTCGAGCTTGGCGAGGGCCTTGCCCACGGCGCTTCCGGCGTTCGAGCCGATCTCGTCGAGGTCGTCCAGACCTTCTCGCAGGTCGATGGCGTCCTCGCCGAGGCCGACGGTGAGCGCGATGGTCTCGCAGACCGCGTCCAGGTCGTCCAGCTCCAGCACGTTCTGGCCGAGCAGTTCGCGCCAGGCGGCGAGCACCCGGCCGTCCCCGGCGTAACTCGATCCGGCGGGGAGAATGTAGTAGACGTCGTAGATCCTGGTCAGCTCGGCGACGAGGTCCTTGGTCGGGATGTCGCGCTGGAGCCGCTCGCCGACCACCTTCTCGACCTCGCGCCGCTTGACCTGCGGATAGGGCAGCTCGTCGCCGATGATGAACAGGTAACCCCGGCGGCCACGCTTCTCGAAACAGTCGATCGAGGTGTGCCTGGCCATGAAGTACATCGCCAGCTCGTACGACTCGGACATCTGGCCGCCGCCCCCGCCTTCGAGCAGGATCTTGCCCAGGTGCTCGTCCATCCGGTTGTCGGACTCGAACTGGCCCACCTGAAGGGGAGCGCGGTCGCAGGTGGCGTCGCCGATCGCGCCGAAGAGGATCTGCGGGTCGGTGGCGTACCCCTTGCGGAGCAGCAGTCCGAGCAGGTCGGGCAGCTTGGTCTGGAGGGTGCGGGGCACCCCGCGCATCGAGCCGGTCACGTCGAACAGGACGGCCACGGCGAGGGAGTTGGGGTGCTCGGCGGAGTCGCGGCTCTCGCGGAGCGCGACCTTGTGCGGGTCGAGGTCGGGGTGAGCGGAGCGGGCGCCGCTGTCGCTGTAGGCGAAGGCGCTCGAACCCTTGGCCGCGCGGTAGCTCGCGGCGGCGGAGTAGACGTCGGTGGACCAGATTCCGCTTCCCACGGGGGATCTCCTCGGATCAGGTGGAACGTTCTATGAGGTCGTTCCTGAGGTCGTCAAGGTCGTTTCGAAGGTCGTTCTGGGAGTCGAAGGTTTCGAGAGTCGAAGGTTTCGAGGGTCGGAGTTTTCGAGGGTCAGAGATGGAGCGGCCGGTATTTCCTCGGCCCGTACAGGTCGTCGAGCAGCTCGTCGAGCTCTCCCAGGAGCCGCCAGGCGTCGTTCGGCGGGCTGAGCAGGCTGCCCCGGACGAAGTGCCTGACCGGGGTGGGGACGCGGTCGCCCATGAGGGCGGCCACGCAGCGGGTGGCGAGGTGGATGTCGGTGGCCGGGGTCGCGGGCTTCCTGTCCAGGACCCAGGGCGGATAGTCGTCGCGGTGCCTGGCCACCAGGGCGGTGATCGGAGTGCCAAGCGGGACCGACTGGCTCCAGTCGACGAGCACCAGGCCGTGGTCGAGCGGGTGGACGAGGACGTGGTGCCCGAACACCGCCCCGTGCACGACCCCCGCCCGGTGAGCCGCGCCGACGGCCACCAGCAGCCGCCGCCAGATCCACGCCGCGTCCCGCACGTCCAGCACCGGCCGGCGCCGCCGGACCTCCTCCAGGCTCAGGAACCCGTCCGGCACCCGGCTGATCACGTTGGCCTGCCGCTCGACCCCGTCGGACCGGTGCCGGAACGACTCCACCAGACGGGGGACGTACGGCAGGAGCAGCGGGTCGCCGTCGTGCGCGATCGTCTCCAGCGACTCCGCCTCACGGCGCATGAGGTCGTTGTCCGCGTGGCTGCGCGGGAGCTTGAGCAGCGTGTCGGTGCCGCTCTCGTAGAGCACGGCCGTCGCGCCCCGCCGGAAGACGCCCCCGATCCGGTAGGTGCCCCGCCTGGTGGTGATCACCACCTCCTTGGCCCGCTCCGAGGCTCCCTCGCGGGCCGCCCACAGCTCCGCCAGCCGGGTGAACGCCGCGGCGGCCTCCGCTCCCGGCGCGAGGTCGGGGTGGAGCAGCCTCGCGAGCCTCCGGTACGCCCGGTGGGGGGAGTCCCCGCCGAACAGGTCCTCGGGCGTGTGAGCGGCGGTCACCAGCGCGATCGCCTCGGCCGTGGTCATCGGATCTGCTCCTCCCTGGCCGGTCGCAACAGGGCGGGGTGCAGGAGCCGGGCGTCACCGGCCCGGTAGAGCTTGGCGCGCGGCCCGCCCCTGGCCCCGCCGCTCTCGGTGGTCTCGCCGGTGCTCTCCACGAAGCCGGGAACCGACAGGATCTTGCGGTGGAAGTTGCCCGCGTGCAGCTGCACCCCCCAGACCGTCTCGTAGACGCCGCGCAGCTCGGAGATCGTGAATCTCTCACCGGCGAACGCGGTGGCGAGCGGGGTGTACTCCAGCTTGCCGCGCGCCCGCTCCAGCCCGTGCGCCAGGATGCGGTCGTGGTCGAACGCGAGCTCGGGCAGCTTGTCGACCGAGTGCCAGGAGGCGTCGGCCGCGTCCGAGCCCGCCCGGGGATCGGGCAGGTCGGGGGCGAAGGCGAGGTAGGAGATCGACACGACCCTCATCCGCGGGTCACGCTCGGGCGCCCCGTAGCTGGCGAGCTGCTCGATGTGGATTCGGCCCAACGGCCCAGACAGGTCGGACAGCCCCGTCTCCTCGGCCAGCTCCCGCGCCGCGGCCTGTGGCAGGTCCTCTCCCGGCCGGATGAACCCTCCGGGTAGCGCCCACAGCCCCGCATGGGGTTGCTCGGCCCGCCTGATCAGCAGAACGCGCAACCCGCCCCCGCGAATGGTGAGCGCCACCACGTCGACCGTCACCGCGACCGCCGGGTATGCCCGAGGGTCATAGCCGGCGAGGAACTCCGATTCATCCATCCCATGTCCTTCTCAAGTTGAGACAAACTCAGTATGAGAATAACAGAGGGCCACTGTCAACAACTTCGCGGCGATCCGTCCTTGCGGAGAAGCGGAAAACGGACGAGGGACCGGCCCCGGGAGAGCGGGGCCGGTCCCTCGTCGTGCCTGCCGCGGGAGCAGGTGATCATGCGGCCTGAGCCGACGGGGATCGGGCCGGTGTCAGGCCGGGATGAGGCGGGTCAGAAGGCCTCTTCCGGCAGTTCCATCAGGTCCTGGTCCGTGGCGTCGAGCGTGCGGCGCTCGGCGGCGATGCGGGGCAGGACGGTCTGCGCGAAGAACGAGGCCGCGGAGACCTTGCCGCTGTAGAAGGCGTGGTCGCTCCCCTCGACGGTCGAACCGAGGGCGGCCAGGGCCACCTCGGCCTGGCGCAGCAGCAGCCAGCCGATCACCAGGTCGCCCAGGGCGAGCAGGAACCGGGTGGTGTTGAGACCGACCTTGTAGACCTCCTGCGGGGTCTCCAGCGAGCCGATCGCCCAGCCCGCCATCGTGTCGGCCATCGCCTTGACCTCGTCGGCGGCCTCGTCCAGGAGCTTGCGCCCCTCCTTCAGCCGCCCGTTGCCCGCCTCGGAGGCGGCGAAGGCCTTCACGTCCGCGTACAGCGAGCCGAGGGCGGCCCCCTGGTTGCGCAGGACCTTGCGGAAGAACAGGTCCAGGCCCTGGATCGCGGTGGTGCCCTCGTAGAGGGAGTCGATCTTCGCGTCCCTGATGTACTGCTCGATCGGGTAGTCCTGCAGGTAGCCGGACCCGCCCAGGGTCTGCAGCGAGCGGGCGAGCAGTTCGTACGAGCGCTCGGAGCCGACGCCCTTGACCAGCGGGAGCAGCAGGTCGTTCATCGCCTCGGCGTGCTCGTTCCTGCGGCCCTCGTGCTCGGCGAGCAGCACGTCGTCCTGGTAGGTGGCGGTGAACATGACCAGGGCGCGCATGCCCTCGGCGTACGACTTCTGGAGCATCAGCTCCCGGCGTACGTCCGGGTGATGGGTGATCGTCACGCGGGGGGCCGACTTGTCGGCCATCTGGGTGAGGTCGGCGCCCTGCACCCGCTGCCTGGCGTATTCGAGGGCGTTGAGGTAGCCGGTGGAGAGCGTGGCGATCGCCTTCGAGCCGACCATCATCCGGGCGTGCTCGATGATCATGAACATCTGCTTGATGCCCTCGTGCACCTCGCCGATGAGCGTGCCCACGGCCGGGTGCTCGCCGCCGAAGGTGAGCTCGCAGGTCGTGGAGACCTTGAGGCCCATCTTCTTCTCGACGTTGGTGACGTACACGCCGTTGCGCTCGCCGAGCTCGCCGGTCTCCAGGTCCACGTGGTACTTCGAGACCAGGAACATCGACAGGCCCTTGGTGCCGACGCCGTGCCCCTCGGGGCGGGCGAGCACGAGGTGGAAGATGTTGTCGGACAGGTCGTGCTCGGCGCTGGTGATGAAGCGCTTCACGCCCTCGATGTGCCAGGTGCCGTCGTCCTGACGCACGGCCTTCGCGCGGCCGGCGCCCACGTCGGAGCCGGCGTCCGGCTCGGTGAGGACCATGGTGGCGCCCCACTGCTTCTCGATGGCGAGCTCGGCGTAGCGCTTCTGCTCCTCGGTGCCGATCACGTGGAGCACGTGGGCGAAGGCCGGGCCGCTGGAGTACATCCAGATGGCCGGGTTGGAGCCGAGGACCATCTCGGCCAGCGCCCAGCTCACGCTGCTGGGCAGACCGGGGCCGCCGAGCTCGGCGGGGAGACTGAGGTTGGTCCAGCCGGCGTCACGGTAGGCGACGAAGGACTTCTTGAAGCCCTCCGGCATCGTCACGGTCCCGGTGGCGGGGTCGAACACCGGCGGGGTGCGGTCGCCCTCCTCGAAGGAGTCGGCGAGCACGCCCGTGGCGAGGCGGTTGACCTCGTCGAGCAGGCTCCGCACGACGTCCTCGTCCAGATCGGCGTAAAGACCGCTGCCCAGGATGTCCCGGCGTCCGAAGACCTCGAAGAGGTTGAACTCCAGGTCACGGACATTGCTCTTGTAGTGGCCCATGGGGTCTGCTCCTTGAAACCGGGGGATCCGGAACTTTCCATACTCGTCAGTAACGTTACCGGTAATGCTACCCGCGGGTAACCCCTAGAAAACACCCCTGACTGGGACGTTCATCACGCCTCCGTACTGCTGGAACGGTGCCCGGGCGACGCCGATCGACGGGGAGGGGAGAGCTCTTCTAGGCTCTTCCCATGGACGAGCAGTGGCGGGCCGACCTCGGGATGTGGGGCATTCCCGCGGAGATCGCGGCGAAGGCGCCGGCCGATCCCTGGGGCCACTCTCCCGCGAGGTTCGCCGAACGCACCGACCTCGCCCTCGCGGCCCCCGAGGGACCCACCCTGGCGCGGATCGCCGAGGCGCTCCCACCCGGCGGGAGCGTGCTGGACGTCGGCGCGGGGACCGGGGCCGCCTCCCTGCCGCTGGGCCGGGACCTCGGGCGGCTGATCGCGGTCGACACCTCGGAGGCGATGCTCGCCGAGCTGGCCGTCAGGGCCGAGGCGCTCGGCGTTCCCACCCTCGTCGTCAACGGCCGCTGGCCCGACGTGGCGGCGCGGACACCGGTGGCGGACGTCGCGGTCTGCGCCCACGTCGTCTACAACGTGCCCGAACTGGCGGGATTCCTTACAGAACTCACTCGCCACGCCCGCGCCCGGGTCGTCCTGGAGCTCACCGGCCGGCACCCGATGAGCTGGCTCAACCCCCTCTGGCAGCACTTCCACGGCATCACCCGCCCCAGCGGGCCCACGGCCCACGACGTGATCGCCATCGCGGAGGGCCTCGGCCACGAGGTTCGCCACGAGCGGCGCGTGGCCCCGCTGCCCCGCTTCACCCGCCTGGAAGACCTCGCCGAGAGCGCCTGCCGCAGGCTCTGCCTCGGACGGGAGCGGGCGGACGAGGTCATCGCGGCGGTGGTCGAGCTGGACATGTGGCCGGTGCCCCGCGACCAGTGGTTCACAATCTGGTGGGAATCAAAGTGAGGCCCGGCTACGTTCCACTGTCACAACGCTCAAAAGGAGCGTTTCCGGACGAGACGCGCCGTACCCGGTAGGCAAAGACGACGCTCCTGATCAAGGGGGAGTTGTCATGGCCTGGATCTTCATCGTGATCGCCGGTCTCTTCGAAGTCGCGATGGCGTACTCACTCAAGTTGAGCGACGGATTCTCCGTGCCACTGCCGAGCATCGGCTTCCTGGTTTTCGGCGCATTCAGCTTCGGCCTGCTCGCCCTGGGCCTGAAGACCCTGGAGGTCGGCACGGCCTACGCCGTCTGGACGGGCATCGGAGCCGTCGGCACCGCCACACTCGGCATCGTCGCCCTCGGCGAGGACGCGTCGGCCCTCAAGATCGCCTCGGTCCTGCTCATCGTCGCGGGCGTCGTCGGGCTCAACCTCGCCGCCGGCGGCCACTGACCGCGCACCCGGACGTCCCGGCGGGCTGTACGCGTACATCCGGCGCCACGATCCGCACGTTCGGCAACCCGATCCGCGCGCTCGGCGACCGGGCCGGTACGTCCGGTCATTCGACCGGCGAGAACCGAGAGGCGTACATCCGGTGACGTGACCCGTGCACCCGGCGACGTGACCGGCGAGAACCGAAACGCGTGGGTTCGACGGCGTGACCCGCCGGAACCGAACCGGGCTATCCGGAAACCTGCTTGACGGCTTTGGTGGTGTCGGGTTGGGTGGAGCGATGATTGACGTTCACTGCGTGACCTTCGACTGCGCCCAGCCGTACGAGCTGGCGACCTTCTGGCGCGACGCCACCGGTGGAAAGCTTCACCCGGATACGGAGAAGAACGACGACGAGGTCCTTCTCCAGGGAGGCAAGATCGACCTGCTGTTCATCAAGGTCCCCGAGGACAAGGCGGTCAAGAACCGCGTCCACCTGGACCTCACCGGCTCCGCGGGCACCACCCGTGACGAGGAGGTCGAGCGCCTGGCCGGACTCGGCGCCACGATCTCCGAGGACCACCGCGACCCCGAAGGCAGCGGCTGGGTCACGATGCTCGACCCCGAGGGCAACGAGTTCTGCGTCTGCCGCGCCGAGCACGAGAGGGTCTAGCGTCCCCGGACGCCCTTGGCCCGGTCACGCGGAAAGGCCCGGCCGGGCCGCGAGACCGGGCGACACACACGCCCCGGCCGCTCGCCGTGGCCCCTGAACACCCACCGGAGCCTGAACGTCCACCGGGCCCCTGAACACCCGCCGGGAGCCTGGACGTCCACCGGAGATCTTGAGCACTCGCCGGGGCCTTGAACGCCCGCCCGGGAGCCGGACGGTCACCCGGGAGCCGGACAGCCGGATCGTGGGGTTCAGCGGCCACCGGGGAGCGAGGTCTGGCCGCGTCCCTTGAGCGTGAGGGCGACGATCGCCGTGATCAGATAGACCACGACACCCCCCTGGAGCGCGTCCAGCGCCGCCCCGAACACGCCCTCGCGGTCGAGGACGAGCTGCACCGGATACATCAGGATCGCGGAGCCGAGCGCGGGATAGAGGGCGAACCTCCAGGGGTGGCGCAGCGCCCAGAGCCGGGCCTGCCGGGTGACCCGGTCGCCGACGTCGGGCTTGCTGACCGAGCCGATGGCCGCGATGAGCGAGAACAGGCCGATACCGACCACCATCGCCCACGTAAGATCCAGATCCCCGTCGAGCAGGTCCAGCCCCAGGCTGACCGCCGCCACCGCACCGCCGGTCACCGCCGCGGTCTTCCAGGGAGCACCGCGCAGCGCCGCTCCGGCGAGGGACATCTCGTCACGTCGAGTCAGTTCGTCGTTCATGCCTCCAGGGTGCCTCTCGTCTCCCCTTGCCCACATCGGGGAGTAACCCTGACTTGTTCCCTGAGTCGTCGACCCGGGACCGCCGGTCATTCCGTGGTGGTGCAGGGGGCGAGTTCGACCAGGTTGTCGTGGTAGACGGCGCCTCGGCCCATGTCGGCGTCGCGGGCGGCCACCACGGCGTTCGCCGTCGCGCCCCCCGGGCTGAGCTTGCGCCAGTGGCCCTTGGTGGACGCGACCACGCCGGGCCGTACCCTCTCGGTGATCTCGACCACGGCCTCGAACTCGCCCTCGTCGTTGAACACCCGCGCCCGCTGCCCCTCGCTCAGCCCTCTCCGCGAGGCGTCCTCGGGGTTGACCAGGACGCGCGGGCCCTTCGAGCGCCTCAGCAGCTCGGGGTTGTTGCCGAAGGTGGTGTTGAGGAAGGTGTGGGAGGCGGGCGTGATGAGCGCGAGCGGGTACGGCCCCGGCGCGGCCGTGGCCGTGTGCGGGGGGACGTAGGCCGGCCCCGAGCCGAACTCCATCCGGCCGGAGGGCGTCGGGAAACCGTCGGTGAACGGCACGAACGGCTGGGGGACGTTGAGGCGGACCCAGCCCTCCTTGCGCAGCCGGTCGAGGGTGATCCCATCCAACGACGGGTGCCCCGAGGTGAGCAGCTCCTCGGCCAGCTCCAGGTCGGAGTCGTACAGGGACGGTTCGGTGAGCCCCATGTGCCGCGCCAGGCGGCGGAACGTCTCGGTGGTGGACAGGCACTCGCCGGGCGGCTCGACGGCGGGCTCGTTCCACATCAGGTACATGTGCCCGTAGCCCGCGTGCAGGTCGGCGTGCTCGATCTGCATGGTGGCGGGAAGGACGATGTCGGCGTAGTCGACGGTGTCGGTCGGGAACTGCTCCATCACGACGGTGAACAGGTCCTCGCGCAGCAGCCGCTCGCGGATCCGGTTCTGGCCGGAGGTGGAGCCCATCGGGTTGGCCGCGTACACCCACAGGCACTTGACCGACTCGTCCAGCTCGTCGGCGAGCCGCGTCATCGTGAGCGTTCGGACAGGGCCGGGGAGCAAGTCGTCGCGGGTGTCGATGTTCAGGTGGATGTGCCCGCTGGTGGAGTACACGATCCCGCCGCCCGGGTGGCGCCAGTCGCCCGTCACGCCGGGGATGGAGGCGATCGTACGCATCGCGGTGCCGCCGCCCGCGTGCCGCTGCATGCCCATGGTGGCCCGGATGCCGGTGGGCCGCGTACGCGCCAGACGCGTCCCCAGGGCCCGGATGTCGGCCTCGGGCAGCCCGGTGATCTCCGCCGCACGCGCCGGAGGGTGGCGCAGGATCTCCTCGCGGAGGTTCTCCCAGCCGTTCGTGTGGTTCTCCAGGTAGTCGCGATCCTCGGCGCCCTCGGCGAGGACGACGTTCATCAGTCCCAGGGCGAGGGCGGCGTCGGTGCCGGGCCGGATCGGCAGGTGCTCGTCGGCCTGCTCGGCGGTGCGGGTGCGGATCGGGTCGATCGCCACCACGTGCGCCCCGGCCGCGCGGGCGTCCTGGATGAATTTCCACAGGTGGTGCCCGGTCGTCAGCGTGTTCGTCCCCCACAGCAGGATCAGTTTGGACAGCGCGAACGTCTCGGGATCCATGCCGCCCGGCGTGCCGTAGACCTGCTGCAGCCCGTGGTTTCCGGCCGAGGCGCAGATGTTCAGGAAGTGCTTCGACGCCCCGAGGACGTTCCAGAACCGCCTCCCGGCGATCCCCTCCGACCCCTGGACGTATCCCAGCGTTCCGGTGCCCACATAGGGCCAGATCGCCTCGCCGCCGTGCTCGTCGACGATGCCGCGCAGCCGTACGGAGATCTCCTCCAGGGCCTCGTCCCAGCTGATCCGCTGGAATCGGCCGGACCCCTTGGGGCCGACCCGCCGCATCGGGTGCAGGATGCGGTCGGCCGCCCTGGTGTGCTCCAGGTAGCGGTTCACCTTCACACAGAGCGCGCCACGGGTGTAGGGATGGTCCGGGTTGCCGCGCATCCTGACGGCACTGCCGTCCTGGACGGTCACCACCCAGGAACAGGTGTCCGGGCAGTCCAGCGGGCACGCCCCCAGCACTCGCAATTCGCCTGACGACATGTCCCGACTGTAGCCGCGCTCTCCGCGCGGGGTGCACGCGCGTTCCCCTCCGCTCCCCGCGCCCCGCTCCCCGCGCCCCGCGCCCCGCGCCCCGCGCCCCGCGCCCCGCTCCCCGCGCCCCGCGCCCCGCGCCCCGCGTCCCGGGTTCCGCGGTCCGCCCGGCCCTCCATATCCCGTCGTTTCCCGTGTCCGGCACCCCGCACCCTCGTGGCCGTACGCCACGCGGCCCCCGTGCTACCGGAGGAGGCCGCCGTGGTCGTGGTCGTGGCCGGATTCCAGGCCGCCCGCGCCGGCGCCCGGCCTGCCGGGGACGACGGCCCCCTTGCCGGGCACCCCGGGCACCCCGGAGCCCTTGGAACCCCTGGAGCCCAAGGAATCACCGGCGTTCGGCGGGTTGTTGGGAGCGTGGGGGAGGTCGTCGGCGTACCCGTAGGTGAACGCCGCCGCCGCGATCGCGCCGCTGTTCACCAGCAGGGCCTTGTCGTTGATGTTGGCGATGGTGTCGCACGCCTGGTGGTAGCACTTGTCGTACGCGACCCCGGCGGTGCCGCCGAACTTCTTGGCCTCCTCGGTGCTCTTGAGGCCCTCCGCGCCGGTGAACAGCCCGCCGGCGGGGATGCCGATCCCGATGAAGGGGCCGTAGTCGGATCGGCCGCTGAAGTCGGCGTCCTGGTACGGCTCGCCCACCGCCTCGAAGTACGCCTGGAGGAGCTTCTCGATCTGGCCGGAGCCGGGAGGAGGGGTCGCGCTGATCACGTTGCCCGACGAGTTGCCGTCGTAGATCCCGAAAACGTGGTTCGGTGAGGCGATCATGTCGAAGTTCAGGTAGAGCTTGACCTTCGCCCGCTCCGCGGGGGGCAGGGCGGACACGTAGTACTTCGACCCGAGCAGGCCCAGCTCCTCGGCGCCCCAGAAGGCGAAGCGCAGCCTGTTCTTCGTCCGCAGCGACTTCGCCGCCAGCGCCGTCTCCAGGACGCCGGCGGTGCCCGAGCCGTTGTCGTTGATGCCGGGGCCCATCATGACGCTGTCCAGGTGGGCGCCGAGCATGACGACCCTGTCGGGGTCACCCCAGGTGCTCTCGGCGATGAGGTTGCGTGTCCTGCGGTCGGGGGCGATCTCGGTCTGCACGACGAGTGCCACCGTCGTTCCCCGGGCGGCCAGTTGCTCACCGGTCGCGAAGTCGGCGCTGACGACCGGGATGCGCACGGTGGAGGTGTTGATCGAGCCGCCGAACAGACCCTTGTGGGTGTCGGCTCCCTCGGCCCGGCCGTCGTTGAAGATGATCACGCCGGACGCGCCGGCGGCCTCGGCCCGCTCCGCCTTGGCCTGGAAGCTGCAGGTGCCGCGCTGGATCAGCGCGATGTTGCCCCGGACGAATCTGGAGAAGTCGCTCGCCTCGCACCCCGAGGTGGATTCATGCCCCTTCTTCGGCGGCAGGACCAGATCGACCGCCTGCACCGGGGCCGTCACCTCCCCCGAGCCGGAGTACGTCATGGTCCTGAAGTCGGTGCCGGGAACGTACTTCTTGGCGAGGGGCCGTGTCCGCTTGAGCACGGGTGTCGCGACCTCGCGGAAGAAGGAGATCTTGAACTCCTGCGAGGTGAGCCGGTATCCGGCCTCGCGGAGCCTGTCCGCGACGTAGGCGAGCGAGGCGGCGTAGCCGGGTGTGGCCGCCGCCCGGTTGCCGCCGTTGGCGTCGGCGATGCTCTGGAGCCTCTCCAGGTGCCCCCTGAGGGCGGCGAGTTTGATCGACGCCCCGAACGCCTTCGCCTCCGGCGGCAGAGGGCTCCCGGTCGGCGGCGCGGAGTCGCCGCCCCCGGAAACAGGTGCCGCGCCGGCCGGGGTGACGGACCCGGCGGCTCTCTCGGAGTCGTCGCCTCCCGCGAGGGGTGCGGAGCCCTTTGTGACGGGTGCCACGTCTCCCGCGAGGGATGCCGCGTCGGCCACGACGGGTCCCGAGCCTCCCGTGACGGCTGCGGATGCGACGGGTCCCGGGCCTCCCGCGACGGGTGCCGCGTCGGCCGGGGCGGGGGTCGCGGCCGACACCGCGGCCAGGGACAGGACCGAGACCGCGGTGATCGCGGTCATCAACTTCCTGGGGACGACGGAAGGGGCTTTCCGCCCCTCGGACGCGACTCGGCGGGACGCGAGCGGGTGACGGAACATGGTGTTCAGCCTTCCAGTCCTTCACCCATCGAATTGATTGTTCTCGCAGGTAGAACGGTCAATTCTCCATCTGCGACAGGTACGCTGTGTTCGCCCTGTCCTCCTCGTCGAGGCTGAGACTCCCCGCGAACCAGGCGTCCAGGATCTCCCCGAGCAGGGGGGCGGAGGTCAACCGGAGGCTGATCGCCAGCACGTTGGCGTCGTTCCAGCGACGTGCCCCGTCCGCCGTGACCGCGTCCGCGCACAGCGCGGCCCGTACGCCGGGCACCTTGTTCGCCGCGATCGACGCGCCGTCCCGGTCCAGCAGCACACGATCGCCTGATCGGCCACCCCCGAGGCCACGTCTCCGGCGGCACGCGCGCAGCACCACGCCCAGTCGGCCCGCTCGTCGGCCAGGGCGCCGTGAGGTATCACCATGTGGCCTCGTTTTTCGATTTCGGAGACCAAGATGGAGGCCACACCGTCAAGACTGTCAGAGGCGACCGAGATGCGCATGACTCTGATTGTGAACACTCAACGAGAAGATCGGTGACGCACCTGTAATGCGGAACATGCAGAATCGCAGGCGGTGACGGAAATCAAGGAACTGGACGAAACGGCGTCCGTCGACGGCACACGGCCGCCGGCAGACGGCGATCTCGCCGTGCACGTCGTCGAGCCGCTGCTCCCGCAGCGGATCCGCCGTCCCTCCGACCTGCTGCGGTTCCTGGCGACCCTGCTCGTGCTCACGGCCGTGGTCCTGCTCGCCCTCGTCGCCAAGAAGACCCTGAACGGCCTGGAGGGCGACGTCGCCGACGGCACCAGCCGGGCACCGTTCCTGCTCAGCGGTCTGGCCGGGGTGCTGAGCGCGTCGGCGATGCTCGGCGTGCCCGTCGCCTTCGCCATCGAGAGAGTGCTGCACCGCGACGGACTCAGGGTGGCCGAGGGGCTCTTCGCGGCGATCGCCGCGATGGTGTTCTCCTTCGCGCTCGGAGAGTGGATCCTCAAGGCCGGTCCCGAGGACCTGCGGGTCCTGCTGACCGGCGGCCGGGCCGGGGTCGAGCCGATCAACACCCTGCTCACCCCGATCATCGCCTACGTCACCGCGGTGCGGATATCCCGCCGCCCCACCTGGCGGGCGGCCCTGTGGAGCGCGGTCGCGCTCAACGCCGTCGCCCTGTTCGCGGGGCTCGCCGCGACGATCCTCGGCATCGTCGTCTCCATCCTGATCGGGCTGGCCGTCGGCTACGCCACCCTGTACGGCGTGGGCAGCCCCAACACCCGCCCTCCGGGCAGCACGGTCGTCGCGGCGCTCCGCAAGCTGGGGTTCGCCCCCGTCAAGGCCCGCAGGCTCGACGACGACCACCAGAGCAGCCGCCGCTACGCCGTCGACCTCAGGGACGGCAGCCGTCTCGACGTCACCGTCCTCGACCGTGACCGCCAGGTCGCCGGTGTGCTCTACCGCCTCTGGCGGCGCATGCGCCTCAACACCGAGACCCGCCGCAAGGCCATCCGCTCGCTCCGCGCCGAGCTGGAGCGCGAGGCCCTCATGGCGTACGCCGCGCAGGCGGCCGGAGCGAGCACCCCCAGGCTCGTCGCCACCAGCGAGATCGGCAGCGAGGCCGCACTGCTCGCCTACGAGCACGTTCCCACCCGCGCGCTCGACAGCATCCCCGACAACGAGATCGACGACAACCTGCTCGCCCAGATCTGGGAGCAGGTCCTGCTGCTGCAGGTCCAGCGGCTCGCCCACCGGCGACTGACCGGCGACAGCATCCACGTCGACGGCGACGGCCGGGTCGTCCTGATGGACGCCCGAAGCGGCGAGATCGCCGCCGGTGACCTGCTGCTCCGTCTCGACGTCGCCCAGCTGCTCACCTACCTCAGCCTGCGCGTCGGCGCCCAGCGGGCGGTCGCCGCCGCCGCGGCCGTGGCCGGGTCCGGCGTGCTCGCCGACGCGCTCCCCCTGCTCCAGCGGATCGCGCTGACCCGCGAGACCAGGGCCGCGCTCACCAGGAACAAGGAACTGCTCACCGAGATCCGCGACCGGATCGTCGAGCTCAAGCCGAAGGTCGAGGCCGAGGAGGTGCGCCTGGAGCGCTTCCGTCCCCGGACCCTGATCACCATCATCGGCACCGCGTTCGCCGCGTACTTCCTGGTCTACTACCTGACCCAGATCAACCTCAACATGATCACGTCGGCCAAGTGGAGCTGGACCGGAGTGGCGCTCGCCGCGGCGATACTGAGCTACGTCGCCGCCGCCCTCATGCTGAGGGGGTTCGTCCCGGAGAAGCTGCCCCTCGGCCGTACCGTTCTCGCCCAGTTCGCCGGGTCGTTCGTCAAGCTCGTCGCGCCCGCCGCGGTGAGCGGGGTCGCGGTCAACACCCGCTACCTGCAAAAACGGGGTATCCCTCCGGGGCAGGCGGTGGCCAGCGTAGGGGCCTCCCAGCTCATCGGGCTCGTCTCCCACGTCGGCCTGCTGCTGCTTTTCGCCTACGTCACCGGTTCCAACACCGCCTCGTCGTTCACCCCGTCGCGCACGCTCGTGATCACGCTGCTCGCCGTGGCCGTACTGACCCTGGTCGTGTTGAGCGTCCCGCGCCTGCGCCGCCTGATCACCGCACGGCTCCGCTCACTGTTCTCCGGCGTCGTCCCGCGTCTGCTCGACATCCTCCAGTCACCTCAGAAGATCATCGAGGGCTTCGGCGGCACCCTGATGCTCACCCTGTCCTTCGTGATGTGCCTGGACGCCTGTGTCCGCGCCTTCGGGGGTTCCATCAACTTCGCCGCCGTCGCCATCGTCTTCCTCGCGGGCAACGCCATCGGCTCGGCCGCCCCGACCCCCGGCGGGCTCGGAGCCGTCGAGTTCTCCCTCACGGCCGGCCTCACCCTGGCGGGTGTGCCGCGCGAGGTGGCGGCCCCGGCCGTGCTGCTGTTCCGGTTGCTCACCTTCTGGCTGCCGGTCCTGCCCGGCTGGGCCTCGTTCACGTACCTGCAGCGAAACGAGGCGCTCTGACCCGATCCGCGTTCGTCTCGGGTCTCTGTAACGGCTTTCGAGAACGGTTCCGACGGGCGGAGGCCGCCGGTCACCTGGACCGGCGGCCTCCTCGGAAACGCGCGGACGGGCGGGACAGGTCAGACCTCGCTGGACCTGGCCCAGATGTTGATGCCCGCGTCGACCGCGTCCTTGTCGATCGTCTCCAGCTCCCTGTCGTCGAACGACAGGTTCTCCACCGCGGAGAGACTGTTCTCCAGCTGCTCGACGCTGCTCGCGCCGATCAGCACCGAGGTGACGCGCCTGTCGCGCAGCGCCCACGCCAGCGCCATCTGCGCCAGCGACTGACCGCGCCGGTTCGCGATCTCGTTCAGGATGCGGATGTGCCGCATCGTCTCGTCGGTGAGCATCTCCGGGGTGAGGAAGCGCCCCTGCGAGGCCCGCGACCCCTCGGGGATCCCGTTCAGGTAGCGGTCGGTCAGCATGCCCTGCGCCAGCGGCGAGAACGCGATGCAGCCCACGCCCTCCTCCTCCAGGACGTCGAGCAGCCCGCCCTCGATCCACCGGTTCAACATCGAGTACGAGGGCTGGTGGATCAGTAGCGGCGTGCCCATCTCCCGCAGGATCCGCGCCGCCTCCTTGGTGTGCTCGGGCGAGTAGGACGAGATGCCCGCGTACAGCGCCTTGCCCGACCGGACCGCGTGGTCCAGCGCGCCCATCGTCTCCTCGAGCGGGGTGTCCGGGTCGAACCGGTGGCTGTAGAAGATGTCGACGTAGTCGATCCCCATCCGCTCCAGCGACCGGTCCAGGCTGGAGAGCAGATACTTGCGCGAACCCCACTCGCCGTACGGGCCCGGCCACATGTCGTAGCCCGCCTTGGTGGAGATGACCAGCTCGTCCCGGTACGGGGCGAAGTCCTCGCGGAAGTGCCGCCCGAAGTTGGTCTCCGCGCTCCCGGGCGGCGGGCCGTAGTTGTTGGCCAGGTCGAAGTGGGTCACCCCCAGGTCGAAGGCCCTCCTGAGGATGTCCCGCTGGACCTCGAAGGACTTGTCGTCGCCGAAGTTGTGCCAGAGCCCCAGGGAGACGGCGGGCAGCTTGAGCCCGCTCTTGCCGACCCTGTTGTACGGCTGACGGTCGTCGTACCTGTCGTTCGCCGCGATGTACGTCACTGGGCCACCTTTGCCGTGTCGAGGATCCAGGAGAGGGTGAAGGCCTCCTCGCGCCAGGAATCGTACCTGCCGCTGCGGCCGCCGTGTCCGGCGCCCATCTCCGTCTTGAGCAGGAACGGCCCGCCGCGCGCCACCTCGCGGAGCTTCGCGACCCACTTGGCGGGCTCGTGGTAGAAGACCCGGGTGTCGTTGAGGCTGGTGATCGCGAGGATCGGCGGATACACCCGGCCGTCCACGTTCTCGTAGGGCGTGTACGACTTCATGTACGCATACACCTCGGGGTCGTGCAGCGGGTCGCCCCACTCGTCCCACTCGATCACGGTCAGCGGCAGCGACGGGTCGAGAATCGTGTTCAGCGCGTCCACGAACGGCACCTCCGCCACCACGCCCGCGAAGGTCTCCGGTGCGAGGTTGGCGACCGCGCCCATCAGCAGCCCGCCCGCGGAGCCACCCCTCGCGATGATCGCGCTCGACCAGCCGGAGGCGGAGAGGTGCTCGGCGGCGGCGACGAAGTCGGTGAACGTGTTCTTCTTCTGCTGGAACTTGCCGTTCTCGTACCAGTGGCGGCCCATCTCGCCGCCGCCCCTCACGTGCGCGACGGCGAAGACGAAGCCCCGGTCGAGCAGGCTGAGCCTCGCGACGGAGAACGAGGGGTCGATCGAGATCTCGTAGCTTCCGTAGCCGTACAGCACGGTGGGGGCGGGCCGCTCCGTGCCCTTTTTGACCACGATCGAGATCGGCACGCGGGTGCCGTCCGAGGCGGTCGCCCACTCGCGGAACTGCTCGTAGTCGGCCGGGTCGTAACCGCCCAGCACCACCTTCTGCTTGAGCAGGACCAGCTCGCCCGCGCCCAGGTCGTAGTCGTAGACCGACGGCGGGGTGATCATGCTGGTGTAGCCGAGCCGTAGCCGTCCCGTGACGAACTCCGGGTTGCCGGAAGGGGCGACGTCGTAGATCGGCTCGGGGAAGGGGATCTCGTACGCCTCCCCGCCGCGGGGCAGGATGCGGATGCCGGTGAGGCCGTCCCTGCGGAAGTGCACGACGGTGTGGCCCTCGAAGGCGTCGACGTCGAGCAGCCGGGTGTCGGCGCGGTGCTCGATGAGCGGCGTCCAGTCGCCGGGGGCGTCGAGGGGCGCGGTGGCCAGCTCGAAGTTCTCCGCGTTCCGGTTGTGCAGGACCAGGAAGTGGTCGCCCGCATGGTCGACGCCGTACTCGACACCGGTCTCCCGGGGCCTGACGACGCGGAACTCACCGGAGGGGTTGTCGGCCTCCAGGATGCGCACCTCGCTGGTGATCTTGCTTCCGGCGGAGAGGACCAGGTAGCGCTCGCTGCGGCTGAGCCCGATACCGACCCAGAACCGCTCGTCGGACTCCTCGTGGACGAGCACGTCGTCCTCGGCAGGGCTTCCGATCGTGTGCCGGTGGACCTGGTTGGGGCGCCACGCGTCGTCGACCGTCGTGTAGAAGAACGTCGTGCCGTCGGCGGACCAGGCGCCGCCGTAGAAGATGCCGGGAATCTCGTCGGGGAGGGTCTCGCCGGTGGCGAGGTTCTTCACCTTCAGGGTGAAGCGCTCGTCGCCGGTGAAGTTGGTCGAATAGGCCAGCAGGGTGCCGTCGGGGCTGACCGAGCTGGTGCCGATCGAGAAGAAGTCGGAGTCTCCGGCGAGCTCGTTGCCGTCGAGCATGACCTCCTCGCCGGGAAGCGACTCCCCGGCCTTCAGCTCGGGCGGCGTCTCGCCGTCCGCGGCCACCCGGCACTGGATGCCGTACTGCTTGCCCTCCTCCGTCCGCGAGTAGTACCACCAGCCGCCCTTGCGGGTGGGAACCGAGAGATCGGTCTCCAGGGTGCGTGCCTTGATCTCCTGGAAGAGCGTCTCCCGCAGGGGCTTGAGGTGGGCGGTCGCCTCCTGCGTGTAGGCGTTCTCCGCCTCCAGGTAGGCGACCACCTCCGGGTCGTCCTTGACCGTCAGCCACGCGTAGTCATCGACCACGGTGTCCCCGTGGTGCACGCGCTCGCTGGGAACCTTCTTCGCCGTCGGCGGCGTCTGGCTGCTCACTCGGCCGAGTCTATGTTTCCGCCGGTGCCTGTTCGGGTGTACCCGCTCGGTCGTCGCGCTTCGTTCCATTCGGTTTCGCCGGGTCCCCCTTGGCACTGCCTGTCTCGTTGGCGCTGTCCGTCTCGCTTGGCCGGTCCCTTCCGTGCGGGCGCGCTCGGCTGAGGGCCGAGGCCGCCCCGGGGGGCCGGGCCCCCAGCCCTCGGGGCGCCGGCTCGCCGGCTCCTCCCGGCTAGGGGAGTCCGGGGAATACGGCCGCGAGGTTCGTCGTTGTGTCCTGAGCGGTCCGCGAGGGCTGCTAATCTTTTGATGTCGGCGAGGTCCGGCGCAAACCACTCCAATCACTCCGGTGACTTCCGTATGGCTTGTGTCGTGTTCGTCGACAATCCCTTTGAAGCCAACGGCCTCGGAGATCGGTTCGCAGAGCCGCTCAGAGGCTGGTAAGTTTGAGGGGTTGCTCTGGAAACGGAGCCGCCTGAATTCCATCAGGATCTGCCAGATCGAATCAACCGGATTAAAACGAGCCGGTTTGACACGAAAAAGCGGGCCTGAAAGAATAAAGGCACAACGAAAGAACAGAATAAAACGAACGCCCCGGAGTTCTGCCGGACCGGTTGGTC